>JBAQIQ010000360.1:0-9296 GCA_049288935.1 Candidatus Competibacteraceae bacterium | reverse complement strand
CGTGCGATCCGCCGCTACGCCCGCCGCCACGGCAGCGCCCAGCGACTCGCCCCACAGCCACAACGGCCCCCCGAATTCCGCCAGTGCTCGCCGGGCGGTGTCCCGACCGTCCTGAACAAAGGCATCTTCGCTCCATGCCCCCGTCCGGCCACCATAGCCGGGATATTCCGCCAGAACGACCCGGTAACCACGCGCTTCCAGCGCCAGGGGGTAATACCCCCGATCACGGGCGCTGCCGGCATTACCGTGGAACACTACGATCGTTCCCCGCGCTGAAGCGGGACGAGGCAACGGGCCGCGCACATAGCCGCGAAATGCCTCGCCGGTTCCCGGCCAGGGTTCAAGCGTCCCATCCGCGCCCAGAAGTACAGTCTGGATAGACGCCATGGGATCAGGGAAATACAGCATCTTGCGTTGCATCAACCCCATGCAGCCGACCAGCAGCGCATAGCCGATCACCAAACCCAGCAAAATCCGCATTCAATATTCCCTTTTTCAGAGACGACTCCGAAGAGCCTCCTCGATCAGTGCATAATCGAAGGTATCGGTGTATTGGCGCAACAGGTTGCCCAAGGCGGCGTCCCGTTCCGCAATGTGGGCGATCACCCTGTCGATCAGTACAGTGTCCAGACGCACCAGAGCATCCATCAGATCTCGCTGTAGATCATCAGGCAACTCGGCCAGCGCTGCCGAATGCAGAGCCCCCCTCGTTTCGGGTGCGGGCGCGTCTGCTTTGTATATGTACCGCACCCCGAGCTGCCGGGCCAGGCAATCGAACAATTGTTTGGCGCAATAGGGCTTATGCACCGTTTCATCAATACCCGCCGCCTGGATTTCCTGGTGCTGATCGACGAATACCGAGGCGGTGAGGGCGACGATTTTGACGTGATCGCCGCCCTCCAGGGCTCGAATACGCCGGGTTGCCTCCAGCCCGTCCATTTCCGGCATGCGCCAATCCATCCAGATAAAGTGGGGTCGCCACTGTTGGAACAGTTCAATCCCGCGCTGGCCATTCTCGGCGACCTGCACTTCAAACCCCACGCCCTCCAGTAAATAGCCCAGCAGCAGGGCGTTCTCTGGTTGATCCTCGACTACCAGAATACGGTAATTCGGCTGGCCCGGTTCCAGGCCGCTGATTTCCCGCCCCTCGGGGGGTTGGGCCGGCATCCCCGTCTCTGCAACAGCGTTCACAGGCAACTCAACCTGGAAACGACTGCCCTGTCCGAGTTGGCTCGTGATATGAATGCGGCCGCCCATCAGTTCCACAAACTGCCGGGTGAGGGAAAGACCCAAGCCTGTCCCTTTCTGGGCCGCCGCCTCGCCTAATTGCACGAAGGGGTCAAAAATCCGTGCCTGGTCTTCGGGAGCGATGCCCGGCCCAGTGTCTTCCACTTCACATAACAACCGGAGTCCGTCGGGTTCCGCTCGGGTTCGCAAGCGTAGAACCACTCTGCCCTCCCGGGTGAATTTGATGGCGTTGCCCAGGAGATTCATCAACACTTGCCGCAATTTAGTCTCTTCTCCGTTAATAAATCGGGGAAGATCGGGCGCGAGATCGAGCTGCAGTTGCAGGCCCTTTTCGGTGGCGCGTGCGCGCATCAGGTGGATGACGTCCTGCGCCAGGATCACCAGACCGAACGGTGAGAGATGGATCGGCATGCGTCCAGCTTCGATCTTGGCCATGTCGAGAATATCGTTGATCAGCGTCAACAGGTGTTCGCCACTGCGGTTGATGATGTCCAGATTTTTGTGTTGTGGGGCCGTGATCGTGTTGTCTCGCTGCAGCAGCGCTGAAAAGCCCAGAATCGCGTTCAGCGGTGTGCGTAACTCGTGGCTCATGTTGGCCAGAAATACGCTTTTAGCCTGGTTAGCGTTCTCTGCCGTTTCCTTGGCGCGCTCCAGATCCACCGTGCGTTCCTTGACCAGATCCTCCAGGTGATCCCGATAGGTCATCAATTCCCGCTCCGCTCGCTTGCGGTCGGTCATATCGAGGATGGCCGCGAAGCTGCCGATAAAGCGGCCCTCGCTATCATAGAGCGGTTTGGGCGAAATCAGGGTCTCAACCACGTCACCACCTTTTTTCAACCATTCCATTTCATAGTATTCGAATATCCCCTGCTGGCGCCGTGCAAACTGGATGCGGAACGTGGCTTTGCCGTTCTCGTTCAACAGGGTTTCCAGAGGCACGCCCAGCAGTTCCTCTTCAGAGAAGCCGATCATGAGCCGGAACTGGGGATTGGTGTAAGTCACCTTGGCCTCTCGATCAATGACGACCAGCCCTTCACCCATCAATTCGATTAAGGCCCGATACCGTTCCTCGCTGGCTTTTAGTGCGGCTTCCGCTTGCTTGCGCTCGGTAATGTCGGCCTGGATGCTCATCATGCGCAGCGGCTGACCGGCGTCGTCGCGTTCGACCACTCTACCGCGCGCCAGAATCCAACCCCAATCTCCGGATTTCTTTCGTATACGGATCTCGACGGAATACTTGTCGCTGCCGTCAAAGTGCCGTTGAATCTCCTGTTCCAGGCGCTCGATATCGTCGGGATGGATCAGGTTTTTCCAGGCAGCGTAGCTTGGGGGAAATTCATAGGGTTCGTAACCCAGCAGCCGGTAATAGTGAGGGCTGAAAATGGCCTCACCAGTGGAAATCCGCCACTCCCATACGTCTTCGTTCACTGCATCCAGCGTGAGCGCGAGCCGTTGCTGGCTGTCGCGCAATTGAACCTCGGCTTGGCGCCGGGCCACGAGCGTGATCGTTAGCAGGAAGATCAAAACCGATGCGACAACGGCAAACGCCGCCACCGCAAAAATCTTACCCTTGTGCTCGTCATAAAAGGAATAGGGTTTGTTGAGGATCACACTGCCCTTGGGTAGGGCGCTTTCCGGGATGTTGAAACGCTGTAATTGAGCGTAGTCGAACATCGGGCGGGTTACGCCTTGCCTGATGACCGGAATACGGTCTATGGACTTGCCGTCCAGTACCCATTGTGCCAGGTGGGCGGCGCGCGCCCCCTGATGGTGGCCGTCGATGATCTGGCCACCGACGATGCCATAACCCATATATAAATCCAGCAGGCCATAGATTGGCGCGGGGCTGGCAGCGGCCAATTGCTTGGCCAAATCGGGAGCGGAGACGTACTGACCAGCGGCGTCTCTTAAAAAAGCGCCCAGCAACACCGCCGTATCAGCGGGAAGAGCCCCAACCCAGTTGATGGCTTGCTCCATGGTCATTGGCTTGGCGTAATGGATCTTAAGGTGTGGATATCGGCCAGTAATCTGTTTTTGAATATCACTGGCCCAGGCCTGCCCAGTCACATCCCCATCGTTGAGCACGAATAATTCACGAGTAGCCGGATGCAGTTTGAGGAGGATGTCCAAGGTCGTGGCAGCGTCAAATTCCTCTGCCACCCCGGTCATCAGGCGCTGTCCAGCCAGCATCTGCTCCTGGAAAAAATTGACCCCGCAAAACACGACGGGAACCCCCGGAAAAAGTTCGTCGCGGTATTTGCGTAGAAAATCGAAGGCGAAATTATCCGAAACGATGATTACCGAGAACTGTGTGTTTTGGTATTTATGACGGTACAGATCGTAGAGTATCCGCACGTAGGCGGTGTCGCTGATCCGTTTGGTGTCCATGTTCTCGACATACAATTCCAGCGCGTTTTCCTCTGGCTTGAGCACATTGATGACCGCCTGCTTGATGGCGTCATCCCACGCGAAGCCGACGTGGTAGGAAGACAGCAACAACACCTTCCGCTTTGCGTCGCTCTCTGCCGACGCCGAAGTGGGGAATACGGCGTAAAGGCAGAGGACACAGACCACAATAGTGGCGAAGCTCGCCACACCCTTGGCCAACCGGTGCTGTACCATCATCGGGTTTCTCCGCAAGAGACTCCATTGTTCACATCGGGGAAGCAGGGTCAACGATACATTGTAGCTTTTATTAGGCAATTTGGATGCTAGAGGCCCGTGGTCAATCGATCAGCAGCGGTCACGTTTCGTGCAGGTTATCTGTGGCCGAAGAGGCCTCTCCGATCATTCTTCTGGCTCATAGCCCAGATTCGGGGCCAGCCACTTTTCCGCCTCCGCCAGCGTCCAGCCCTTGCGCCGGGCGTAATCCGCGACCTGATCCCGATCCAGCCGGCCCACCCCGAAATAGCGGGCGTCGGGATGACTGAAATACCAGCCGCTCACCGCCGCCGTCGGGGTCATGGCAAAGCTCTCGGTCAGATGAATCCCGGCCTGGTCGTCCACGCGCAACAACTGCCAGAGCAAACCCTTTTCCGTGTGATCGGGGCAAGCCGGGTAGCCAGGCGCTGGGCGGATGCCTCGGTAACTCTCCGCGATGAGTTCTTCAGGACTCAGCGCTTCGTTCGCCGCGTACCCCCAGAATTCTTTGCGCACCCGTTCATGCAGTCGCTCGGCGAACGCTTCCGCCAGCCGGTCGGCCAGAGCTTTCAGCAAAATGGCGCGGTAGTCATCGTGAACGCGCTCAAATTCAGCGACCCGTTCATCAATGCCAATGCCGGCAGTGACGGCGAACGCGCCCAGATAATCCGCGAGGCCCGATCCGACCGGCGCGATCCAGTCCGCCAGGCAGTAATGCGGTTTACCCGCGGGCTTCGGTCCCTGCTGGCGTAAGTGATGCAGCGTCATCAATACGCCGTCGCGGGTATCATCCGCATACAGTGCGATGTCGTCTTCATTCACCCGATGCGCCGGAAAAAAGCCGATCACTGCCCGCGCGGTCAGCCAGCGCTCGGCAATGATCTGCTCCAGCATGGCTTGAGCCTCTGCAAAGAGTTGTCGAGCGTGTTCGCCCTGTTCGGGGTCATCGAAAATGGCTGGATAACGCCCGCGCAACTCCCATGCTTGGAAAAACGGCGTCCAGTCAATCCGTTCCGCCAGTTCCGCCAGCGGATAATCGTCAAAGGTGCGGATGCCCAGAAACGTCGGCTTGGGTGGAATCGTGGCGGATTCGGCAGCTACGGGCCGGTTAGCGCGGACTTGAGCGAGGGGCAACAAGGCTTCCCGGTTGCGGCGATTGGCGTGCTGCTCGCGCTTCTGAACGTAGTCCGCCTTGGTTTTGGCGACATAATCCGTTTTGGAATCCACGCTGACCAGGTTTTGCGCGACGCCCACTGCCCGCGAGGCGTCCTTGACGTAGATCACCGGGCCGGGATAGTGCGGGTCGATTTTCACCGCCGTATGCATGATCGAGGTGGTTGCGCCGCCAATCAGCAGGGGTACGCTGAAGCCCTGCCGCTTCATTTCTTTGGCGACGTTGACCATTTCATCCAGTGATGGGGTAATCAGGCCAGACAGGCCGATCATGTCCGCGCCATGCTCGCGGGCGGTGTCGAGAATCTTCTGTGCGGGAACCATTACGCCGAGATCGACTACCTCGAAGTTATTGCACTGGAGCACCACGCCGACAATGTTTTTGCCGATATCGTGGACGTCGCCCTTAACCGTGGCCATGATAATTCGGCCGTTTGTGCGACGCTCACCGGCCTGTTCCGCCTCGATAAACGGAATCAGGTAAGCGACGGATTTTTTCATCACCCGCGCCGACTTTACCACCTGCGGCAGGAACATCTTGCCGGCCCCAAACAGATCGCCGACCACGTTCATCCCGTCCATCAGCGGTCCTTCGATGACCTGCAAGGGCCGGGCGAACTGCTGGCGGGCGTCCTCGGTATCGGCTTCGATGAATTCGTCGATCCCCTTGATGAGCGCATGTTCCAGCCGTTTGCCGACCGGCCAGGAACGCCATTCCTGGGCTTTCTCCGGGGCGGCGGACACCTCGCCGTCTTTGTACTGATCGGCGATTTCCAGCAACCGCTCCGTGGCGTCCGAACGGCGATTGAGAATGACTTCTTCAACCCGGGCGCGCAGTTTCGGCGGGATTTCTTCATAAATCGCCAGTTGTCCGGCGTTGACAATGCCCATGTCCATCCCGGCGTGGATGGCGTGATAGAGAAACACCGAATGAATCGCCTCGCGCACCGGGTTGTTACCCCGGAAAGAGAACGAGACGTTGGACACGCCGCCGGAAATCAGCGCATGAGGCAACGCAGCTTTAATACGCCGCGTCGCGGCAATGAAATCCATTGCATAGTGGTTATGTTCCTCAATGCCGGTGGCGACAGCGAAAATATTGGGATCAAAAATAATGTCCTGCGGCGGAAAACCGACTTGTTCGGTCAGTAGCCGGTAGGCGCGCTGGCAAATGGCGAACTTGCGCTCCTCGGTGTCGGCCTGACCCTGTTCATCAAAAGCCATGATGATTGCTGCGGCGCCGTAGCGCTGAATCAGTCGCGCCTGACGCATGAATTCCGCCTCGCCTTCTTTCATGCTGATCGAATTGACCACCGGCTTACCCTGGATGCACTTCAGTCCGGCTTCCAGAATGTTCCACTGGGAAGAATCGATCATCACAGGAACCCGGCTGATGTCCGGTTCGGCGGCGATCAGATTGAGGAAGGTGGTCATCGCCTCTTGCGAATCCAGCATTCCCTCGTCCATGTTGATGTCAATGATCTGCGCGCCGTTCTCGACCTGCTGGCGGGCAATATCCAGCGCAGCGGTGTAGTCGCCCGATTTGATCAGCCGCTTGAACACGGCGGAACCGGTGACGTTGGTGCGCTCACCAATGTTGATGAAGCGGATGGGTGGGCCGATATTCAGCGGCTCCAGTCCGGCCAATCGGCAACGGGGTTCAATGACCGGAACCGGACGCGGCGGCCACCCTTTCACCGCCTCGGCAATAGCGCGGATATGGGCTGGCGTCGTGCCGCAGCAGCCGCCGACAATGTTGAGGAAACCGCTTTCGGCGAATTCACGGATCACCGCCGCCATCTGTTCCGGTGTTTCATCATATTCACCAAACGCATTCGGCAGGCCGGCGTTGGGATGGGCGGAAACATGGGTGTTGGCGATCCGGGCCAGTTCGGCAACATAGGGCCGCAATTGCGTTGCGCCCAGCGCACAATTCAAACCGAACGACAGTGGGCGGATGTGCGAGAGCGAATTCCAGAAGGCTTCCGTCGTTTGCCCGGACAAGGTGCGTCCCGAAGCGTCGGTGATCGTGCCGGAAATCATCACCGGCAGGCGGAGTCCGCTGGCGTCGAAGAATTGCTGGATAGCGAACAGCGCGGCCTTGGCGTTCAACGTGTCGAAGATGGTTTCCACCATCAGCAGATCGACGCCGCCTTCAATCAATGCCTGGGTCGCCTCGGTATAAGCAGCAGCCAATTCATCAAAATAGACATTGCGGAAGCCGGGATTATTGACATCCGGTGACAGACTGGCGGTGCGACTGGTGGGGCCGAGAATGCCGGCGACAAAGCGGGGGCGATCCGGGGTGCTGTATTGATCAGCGACTTGCCGCGCCAGTCGGGCAGCTTCCCGGTTCAACTCCGGCGCCAGGCGCTCCATCTGATAATCGTGCATGGAGATGGCAGTCGAGTTGAAAGTATTGGTTTCGAGAATATCGGCGCCGGCGTCCAGATAAGCGGCGTGAATTTCACGAATAATGGCTGGCTGAGTGAGAACCAGCAGGTCATTATTACCCTTGAGGTCGCAGGGCCAGTCGCGGAACCGTTCGCCTCGGTAATCCGCTTCCTGTAAGCGGTAGCTCTGGATCATGGTGCCCATTGCGCCGTCCAGAATCAGGATGCGGCGGGCGAGCAGGTTGGATAGTTCAGCAGTGCGATCAACGGTCATCAGCAGAGTTCTCGAAAACTCCCCTGCACGGGGAGGAGGGCTGGGAGTGAGGGTGGCGTTCAGACATCAGTTAAGCTGAAAAGCATCCCGAATCCATTCGATGTGGGGTTCGCCGCCAGGCCGGAGAATCGCGACCACGTCGAAACGGCAGGGCGGGTCCAGCGCCTGGCGTTGCAGATAGCATGCGGCGGCGCGCAGTAATTTTTGTTGTTTGGCGTGCGTCACCGATTCGGCGGGAGCACCGTAACGGCTGTAGCGACGACTGCGGACTTCGACAAAAACGAGATAGTCGCTATCGTGCATGATTAAATCCAGTTCGCCGGTGCGGCAACGGAAATTGCGCGTCACCAAAGTCAGTCCTTGGGCTTCCAGATAGCGGAGGGCCAAATCCTCGGCGTCGGCGCCTTGGGCGACACGACTGATCACGAGAGTCTCGGACGGTGGCAGGGCGGATCGGATGGCGAGCGGCGGCGCATGGTAGGATTTCCGTGGAGTTCAGTCGAATTCAGGAAGGGAATAGCGTATACCGTTTTCACCGGGCGGCTAGCGTTTTGCTGGACTGGCTAATCCTTCATTCTACTCTTCGGAGGCTGGCATGACCGTCGAATCCGGCGTTTTGTATGTGGTGGCGACGCCGATTGGCAATCTGGAGGACATCAGCGCCCGCGCCCTCCGTATCTTGGGGGAGGTTGACGCCATCGCCGCTGAAGATACCCGGCATACCGGCCAGTTGCTGGCGCATTTTGCGATCAATACCCCACTGTTTTCCCTGCATGAACACAACGAACACGCCCGCTTGGCGCAGGTTGTAGCGCGCTTGCAGGCGGGCCAGTCCCTGGCGCTGGTCTCCGACGCGGGCACCCCGTTGATCAGCGATCCGGGCTTTCCACTGGTGCGTGAACTGCGCCGGCAAGGATTACCAGTGGTCCCAATTCCAGGGACCAGCAGCATCCTGGCGGCGCTGTCGGTCGCTGGGTTGCCCACGGATCGTTTCATCTTTGAAGGATTTTTGCCGGCTAAATCTGCGGCGCGCCTTGAGCGGCTGCAAACGGTGCTGCAGGAAGAACGAACGCTGATCTTTCTGGAATCCAGCCACCGTATCGCCGCAACGCTGGCGGATATGGCCGATACGTTCGGCGCGGAGCGTCCTGGAGTGATCGCCCGCGAGTTGACCAAGCGTTTCGAAGAGGTTTATAGCGCGCCTTTGGGTAAACTCGTGGAGTGGCTGGGCGCTGATCCTCATCGGAACCGGGGTGAATTTGTGGTGCTGGTTCAGGGCGCGCCGGCGGTGGCGAATGAAGTGAATACCCTGGAGACTCGCCAATTATTGACCGCACTATTGGAAGAATTGCCGATGGGCCGGGCGGTCGCGGTGGCGGTCAAGGCGACCGGGTTGAAACGCAAGGCGCTGTATGGATTGGCGTTGACACTGGGGGGACAGCGGTCAGCTTGCCAAGCACCACCCAACGGAGGACACTAGGTGTTGGGAACCGGCTGGACGGCCGCTGTATCGCATCGCGGTATGGAGGAAAGTCCGGGCTCCACAGGACAGGGCGCCAGGTAACGCC
>JBAQIQ010000359.1:0-1649 GCA_049288935.1 Candidatus Competibacteraceae bacterium | reverse complement strand
GGGTGGAAGCGCGCACGGCGGAACTGGCCCAGGCGCACCAGGCGTTGCAGACCAGCGAAGAGCGATTGCGGCAGGTGATTGAAGCGACCAGTGACGGGGTGTGGGACTGGAACCTGCAAACGGGAGCAGCGTTTTTCAGCGACCGTTGTTACACCATGCTGGACTATGCCCCTGGCGAGTTTGCGGCGGACTACGCCATTTGGCGGGATCGGGTGCATCCTGACGATCTGGGGAGAGTGGAAGCGACGGTGCAGGGGCATCTGGCGGGTCGTGTGCCGGAGCTAGGGGTGGAATTTCGGGTGCGAGCCCAGGGTGGGGCGTGGAAATGGCTGAACAGTCGGGGGAAGGTGATGGAGTGGGATGCGGCGGGTCATCCGCTGCGGATGGTTGGCACCAATGTAGACATCACGGCCCGCCGGGAGGCCGAGGAAGAACTGCAGCGGCATCGGGAACATCTGGAAGAGTTAGTGGCCGAGCGGACTGCGGAATTGCGCCGGGTGATGGATCAATTGGTGCAATCGGAAAAGCTGGCGGCACTGGGCAATCTGGTGGCGGGGGTGGCCCACGAACTGAATACCCCGCTGGGTAATGCCCGCATCATAGCCAGCGCCCTGAGTGAGGAAGTACGGGCCTTCGCCGCTGCGGTCGAGTCCGGCGCACTGCGTCGTTCGCAGATGGAGACATTTTTGGGGCGGAGTCGGGAAGCGGTTGATCTGCTGGAGCGTAACGCCGCTCGTGCTGCTGACCTGATCAGTCAATTCAAACAAGTCGCGGTGGATCAGACCAGCGCCCGTCGTCGCCGTTTTGATCTGCGTCAGACGGTGGAAGAACTGCTGGTGACCTTGCGGCCCCAACTCAAGCGCACGGCCCACCGAATCGACGTGGATATTCCGGCGGATCTGGAGCTGGACAGTTATCCGGGGCCTCTGGAGCAAGTGCTGGCCAATCTAGTCAACAACTCGCTGATTCATGGTTTTGCGGGGATTGAGGCGGGGGTCATTTGGATTAGCGCGCGGGTGGCGGACGAGCGGCAGGTACAAATTGAATACACAGACCATGGAGTTGGGATTGCTGAAGCGTCACTCAGCCGGATTTTCGAGCCATTTTTCACCACCCGGTTAGGCAGTGGCGGTAGTGGACTGGGGCTGTATATTGTCTATAATCTAGTCACTGGAATTCTTGGTGGGACGATTAAAGCGTACAGCCCCCCCAACCAGGGTCTCGTTTTTACATTGACCCTGCCGCGCTGTGTTGCGAGCCAGCCGGCCCTGGAAATCCCGCATGATCGATGAATTGGTCTCGTTGACGGACGATATGGGACCGCCCGATGCCTCTTTCGGCAAGGGTCCCACGCTCTGGAAGTTGCTGGTGGTCGATGATGACCCCGAAGTGCATGGCGCCACTCGCTTTGCCTTGCACAACCTGCACATTATCGGGCGGCCTATCTGTCTGTTGCACGCCTATAACAGTCCACAGGCTCGGGCGCAGCTACATTCGCATCCAGATGTTGCGGTGGCGCTGGTGGATGTGGTGATGGAAACCGAACAAGCCGGCCTCGACTTGGTGGGATATATCCGCAATGAGCTGAAGCTGACGGAATGTCGGATCATCCTGCGCACTGGGCAACCCGGCTATGCGCCGGAACTTAA
>JBAQIQ010000358.1:0-2403 GCA_049288935.1 Candidatus Competibacteraceae bacterium | reverse complement strand
GGGTGGAAGCGCGCACGGCGGAACTGGCCCAGGCGCACCAGGCGTTGCAGACCAGCGAAGAGCGATTGCGGCAGGTGATTGAAGCGACCAGTGACGGGGTGTGGGACTGGAACCTGCAAACGGGAGCGGCGTTTTTCAGCGACCGTTGGTACACCATGCTGGGCTATGCCCCTGGCGAGTTCGCGGCAAGTTACGCCCATTGGCGGGATCGGGTGCATCCTGACGATCTGGGGCCGACGGAAGCGGCGGTGCAGGCGCATTTGGCGGGCCACTCGTCCGAACTCAGCATCGAATATCGGATGCGCGCCAAGACGGGCGTGTGGCATTGGCTCAATAGTCGCGGGAAGGTGATGGAATGGAATGCGGCGGGTTATCCACTACGAGTAGTCGGCACCAATGTGGACATCACCGAACGCAAGCAAGTGGAGCAAAAGCTCTTAGAGAGCGAGCGCAAATACCGCGAACTTGTGGAAAACGCCAATAGCATCATCCTGCGTTGGAACCGCCAGGGCGAAATTATTTTTATCAATGAGTTTGGTCTGAAGTTTTTTGGCTATTCAGAGGAAGAATTGCTCGGCCAGCATGTGGTGGGAACTATCGTGCCATCGGGTGAAAGTTCCGGTCGGGATTTGCGTCCGCTGATGGACGAAATTTGCCTTTACCCGGAACAGTTTGAGCGCAATGTCAACGAGAATCTGCGGCGCAATGGGGAACGGGTTTGGGTGGCCTGGACCAATAAAGCGGTGCTGGGCGACCAAGGGCAAGTCATCGAAGTGTTCAGTATCGGCTCGGACGTTACTGAAACAAGGCGGTCCGAGCAGGAGCTGGAGCGATATCGGGATCACTTGGAGGAACTGGTCGCTGAGCGCACCGCCGAGCTGCACCAAGCCATGAACCAATTGGTGCAGGTGGAGAAGCTGGCGGCGCTGGGTCACCTGGTGGCTGGAGTCGCTCACGAGCTCAATACCCCGCTGGGCAATGCCCGCACCATCGCCAGTACTCTGGGCGAGGATGTGCGCGCTTTCACTGCCGCTGTCGCGTCTGGCGCACTGCGCCGCTCCCAAGTGGATGCATTCATCAGTCGGAGTTGGGAAGCGGTCGATCTGCTGGAACGCAACACGGCCCGTGCTGCTGATCTGATCGGTCACTTCAAGCAGGTCGCGGTGGATCAGACCAGCGCTCGCCGCCGCCGCTTCTGTCTGCGCCAGACGGTCGCAGAATTACTGATCACCCTGCAACCCCAGCTTAAACACACCGCTCACCGGGTCGAGCTGGACATCCCTTCCGACTTGGATCTGGACAGTTATCCCGGCCCGCTGGAACAGGCGCTCGCCAATTTGGTGGAAAATTCTCTCACCCACGGTTTTACCGGGGTTGAGGCCGGGGTCATCCGCATCCAGGCCGCACTGCTTGACGCCACTCAAGTCCGGATTGATTATGCCGATAATGGGGTAGGCATCCCGGAGACGATACTTCATCGCATCTTCGAACCTTTTTTCACCACCAAACTCGGTAGCGGGGGCAGTGGGCTGGGATTATACATTGTCCACAATCTGGTAGCGGGGGTACTGGGCGGAACGATTCAAGCGAAAAGCATCCCCAGCCACGGTTCACTGTTCATTCTGACCTTGCCATGCACTGCTCCAAGCCCGCCGGACGCTGGCTTAAGCGTGTGATAGACGCGGCAGCATGATCGAATATGAACAGCGAAACCACCGGATCGACTGTGACCCTACGCAAGGCTTGATTCCCATGCTGGATGAAATGGTGGCCAGCCTCAGGTTGCTTGCCAACTTGTTCACTGACCCAGGAGTTGGGATTGCTGAAGCGTCACTCAGCCGGATTCTCGAGTCATTTTTCACCACCCGGTTAGGCAGTAGCGGTAGTGGACTGGGGCTGTAGATTGTCTATAATCTAGTCACTGGACTTTTTGGTGGGACGATTAAAGCTTGCAGCCCCCCCATCAGGGCCTCGCTTTTACATTGACCCCGCCGCGCTACGTTGCGGGCCAGTCCACTTTGGGGATACCCACATGATCGATGAATTATTCCCGTTGACGGACGATAGCAACATAACATCCGACGCTTCCTGGGGGGTAGGGGCCACACCCTGGAAGCTGCTGGTGGTTGATGACGACCCCGAAGTACATAGCGTCACCCGCTTTGTCCTCAATGATTTGCTTATCTTTGGGCGGCCATTGCGCCTGACGCATGCTTACGATGGGCGACAAGGGCGCGAGCAACTGCGCGAACATCCTGACATCGCTGTCGCCCTGCTGGATGTGGTGATGGAAACCGAACAAGCCGGCCTCGACTTGGTGGGATATATCCGCAATGAGCTGAAGCTGACGGAATGTCGGATCATCCTGCGCACTGGGCAACCCGGCTATGCGCCGGAACTTAA
>JBAQIQ010000357.1:0-16186 GCA_049288935.1 Candidatus Competibacteraceae bacterium | reverse complement strand
GCCTTCGTACTGGCCAGTCTGGGATGCCCGGTGCGATTGGTGGAGCGCTCTCCGATCATCGCTGCGCTGCTGCGCGACGGATTACAACGCGCAGCGCGGGACCCAGAGATTGGCTTGTGGGTCATGGAGCGGCTGAGTCTTTGCCGGGCGGATGGACGGGAATACCTGCGGGGACTGAGTGAAGACCAACGGCCCGAGGTCGTCTACCTTGATCCCATGTACCCGCACCGGCGAAAAACCGCGTTGGCCAGCAAGGAAATGCGCTTGCTGCGGCAACTGGTCGGCGATGACCATGACGCCTCGGAATTGCTGGCTGCCGCGCTGGCCTGTGCTCGGCGACGGGTCGTGGTGAAACGGCATCGGCAGGCGCCGGTTCTGGCCGGCCCATCGCCCCACGCCCAGATCATCGCCCCCAATACTCGCTTCGATCTTTACCTGGCGCCACTCGCCGCCGGCACTGCCAGCGGATGCGTCCACTGACCGTAATTTTTAATAATTTTTTCGACATAAGCCTGCGTCTCCGCATAAGGCGGCACTCCGCCGTAGCGAACCACCGCTCCCTCGCCGGCGTTATAGCCCGCCAGCGTCAGCCGAACGTCACCCTTAAAATAAGCCAGCAACCAACGCAAATAGGCCATGCCGCCTTGCAAATTTTGCACAGGATCGTAGGGATCGCGCACCCCGAACCGTGCAGCGGTCTCAGGAATCAGTTGCATTAACCCCTGTGCGTTCTTGAGAGAGCGCGCTTGCGGGTTGAAGGCAGATTCCGCACTGATCACCGCCATCACCAGCGACGGTTGCAGGTCATAGTGGGGGGCTAAACGGTTGACCAGTGCGGCCACCTGCGCCTGTTCCGGCGAGAGGGGGCGAGCGCGAACGATGACCGGGGCCAGCGGCTTGGCGGTCGGATCGACGGGTTCTGTGCAGTTTGCCTTCTCGACTTTGGCGGGGTCCTCCACCATCGCCAGCATCCGTTGCGCCGGCGCATCGCCTTGCGCCGCCGCCAACCGGAACCAGGCCGCTGCCTGAGCGTCATTGCGGGCCACACCACGGCCGTTGGCGTACATCCAGCCCAACTGGTATTGAGCCTGGGCATGGCCACGCCGGGCGGCGGCGCAATAAAGTTTCGAGGCTCGATCATAGTCCTGAGCCACCCCCTCGCCATGTTCATAGCGAATCGCCCACTCGGCTTGCATCGCCGGAGTGCCTTTGATGAGTTTGAGCCATTGAGGAGCAGGCTCCGCCGCCCACGCGGCGACGCTGCACACGCTCAACAGCCACCATCCAAGACGCCTATACCGCTTCATTCAAACTCTTTCTCCACTGTAAATCAGTGATGCAGAATGCTAAGGATTTTTTGTCTTGAACGCCAGTCAGACCGGCTTCCTTAATCTTTACCGTGGCATCTTTGCCTGCCGCAAGTCTGGCAAGTTTGCAAAAAAATGACAGGCTCCACTGAGAAATCGACCTTGTTCCTGTAGACTTTATGGCTCGTTTTGCAAACGTGAACATTAAAAAAACCACTAATCGAATCGAAAGGAGGCCGCAATGGTCAGCTACACGACCGAATCCATCCGCAACATCGCCCTGGTCGGGCATGGCGCAGCCGGCAAAACCACCCTGGTGGAATCTATCCTGCTGCATGCCGGCAAACTTGCCACCCCCGGCGCGGTGGAAAAAGGCAATACAGTTTGCGACTTCGATCCGCAGGAAAAAGCCCACCAACACTCATTGGACGCTGCATTGGTCAATCTTGACTACCGCGGCGCTCACATGAACTTGATTGACACCCCTGGCTTCCCGGACTTTATCGGCCAAGCCCTTGCGGCGCTGCCCGCCGTGGAGACCGTGGCGGTGGTCATCAACGCCCAAACCGGCATTGAGGCGGTCACGCAGCGGCTCATGGAGCGCGCCACCGAGCGCCGGCAGTGCCGGATCATCATCGTCAACAAGATTGACGCCGAAAACCTCGAACTGCCCGGTCTATTGGCGCAAATTCAGGAAGCGTTTGGCCGGGAATGCCTGCCGATCAACCTGCCGGCTCATGGCGGAACCGGCGTGGTGGACTGTTTCTTCAATCCCGCCGGGGACAGTGATTTCTCCAGCGTCGCGGCTGCCCACTCGGCCCTGATCGATCAAGTGGTCGAGATGGACGAAGATCTGATGACGCTCTACCTGGAACAGGGTGAGGTGCAACCGGATCAACTCCATGCGCCCTTCGAAAAAGCCCTGCGGGAAGGCCATCTGATCCCGATCTGCTTCGTCTCAGCCCGTACCGGAGCTGGGGTCAAGGAGCTGCTGGAGATCTTCGTCAAGTTGCTACCCAATCCCCTCGAAGGTAACCCCGAATCTTTCCTGCAAGGTGAGGGCGACCATGCTGAGGAAAGGTCAGTGGTTCCCAACCCCAACCAGCGCGCCATCGCCCATGTGTTCAAGGTGTTGATTGATCCGTTCATCGGTAAGCTGGGCATCTTCCGCATCCATCAGGGCACCATCACCAAAGACAGTCAACTGTTGATCGGCGATAACCGTAAACCGTTCAAGGTCAGTCATCTCTTCCAGGTGCACGGCAAGGAGCACCCCGAAGTAGTCGCCGGCATACCCGGCGACATTTGCGCCGTTGCCAAGATCGACGATATCCACCGCGACGTGGTATTGCATGATTCCCACGACGACGATCAGCTCCATCTGCGTCCGTTGCACTTCCCTATTCCCTTGTTTGGCCTGGCCATCCGCGCCGCCACCCGGGGTGATGAGCAGAAACTGTCCGATACCGTTCATAAATTGCTGGAGGAAGACCCTTGTTTATCGCTGGAACACAACACGCACACCAAGCAAACCGTGCTGCGTGGCCTGAGCGATCTGCATCTGCGCATCACGTTGGAGAAGATGCAGCAACGCTACAATTTGCAAGTTGAGACTCAGCCGCCCAAGATCGCCTACAAGGAGACCATCAGCCAAAACGCCGAGGGACATCATCGCCATAAGAAACAGACGGGCGGCGCCGGTCAGTTCGGCGAGGTCTTCATGCGGATTGAACCCTTGTCACGCGATGCTGGCTTTGAGTTCGTCAGCGCCGTGGTGGGCGGCACCATTCCGACCTCGTTCCTGCCCGCGGTGGAGAAGGGGGTCCGCGAGGCGTTGCAGGAAGGCGCTATCGCCGGCTACCCGATGCAGGATGTGCGCGCCATTGCCTATGATGGCAAGTATCACCCGGTGGACTCCAAGGAAATCGCCTTCGTCACTGCCGGACGCGAAGCATTCCTGGATGCCGTCAGCAAGGCCAAGCCGATTGTTCTGGAACCGATTGTCAATTTGGAAGTGCGGGCGCCAGGCGACTGCGTCGGCGCCATTACTGGCGACTTATCCAGCCGGCGTGGGCGCATCGCCGGCACGGACGCCGGGCCGCGCGGCATGAGCATCATCAAAGCTCAGGCGCCAATGGCCGAGCTGGACGGCTACGAATCACAACTCAAATCCATGACCGGTGGCCTGGGCGCCTATAGCGTCGAATTAAGCCATTACGATCCGGTGCCGACTGACATCCAGCAAAAGCTGCACACGGCGTACAAAAAGCAGCAGGAAAGCTGAGCGTCGCTGGAAAATGCAGTAAGCAACACTCAGGGCGGGTTAGCGCAACCCGCCTTGCCCCACGACCTCCCCCAGCGGGTTACGGCTGATGCCTGATCCACGCTACACCAACCCCTTAAACTCAGGGTGCTGCGTTTCAAATTCCTTGTGTTGCGCTTTTATAAGAATTGTACAGGAATTTTGAGTGATTTGTTGAATAATCGCACAAATTTCGTATAAACTATTGTTGGAAATTTGTACAAAACCTCAATATTGCTACCAGCATCGTCGGGGGTAAGCCATGCGTAACGCCATGCGTCGTTTCCAAAGGTTCGGTCTTTACCTGCTGCCCGCCTCACTGCTGGTGCTATGCGGCGTATTGCTGACCGCCCTGTTCCACCCATTGACGCCGGTTGCCCAGCCGGCGCCGGCCGTTGTGCTCATGGACGGCGCCGACTGGCAACCCCATGCGGAGGCGATGTTTCTGATATTGCTCGCCGACGCCCTGCGCCAGGAAGCCCGGGAAACCCAGGCGCGAACGCTGATGTATGCCGAGCCATTACCTGCTGGGCCATGGGGTCGCCGCCCGGTCTTGATCCGGCTTTGAATGTCAAGAAGACAGCGCCTGCTCATACGCACGGCGCACGTCTTCCCCAAAGCAGACCAGATAAACCATCTCAATGCGGTCATCGCGGGCCAGGAAATTCCGCGCCTCCCGCACTGCAACCTGCGCCGCTTCAAGCAGCGGATAGCCATACACCCCGCAACTGATCGCGGGGAGGGCGACCGTGCGCACCCCCTGCTCTGCTGCCAGACACAAGCTGTTGCGATAACAAGCCGCTAACAGCTCCGGCTCGCCACTGCCGCCGCCCTGCCAGATGGGTCCGACCGTGTGAATCACCCAGCGAGCCGGCAACTGATAACCCCGGGTCAGCTTGGCTTGACCGGTCTCACAGCCGCCCAGCGTGCGGCACTCCGCCAGTAACTCCGGCCCAGCAACGCGATGAATCGCCCCGTCCACGCCACCGCCTCCCAGCAACGAACGGTTGGCTGCGTTGACAATGGCATCGACCCGTAATTGGGTAATATCCTCGGCAACGATCTGGAGACGACCGGAATTCATGTCCATGTTGTTCTTCGCCTCGCCTTAAATTTCCACCATCTCGAAATCCGCCTTGGCGGCGCCACACTCGGGACAAACCCAGGTGGACGGCACATCGTCCCACCGGGTTCCGGGCGGGACACCGTCTTCAGGCCAGCCTTTCTCCTCATCATAGATCCATCCACAGATCAAACACATATACTTTTTCATCGTTCACATGACCCGTTGGTTACATTTTTACTGAAAGCGATTGTCCCACGTTAAAGTATCCTGAGAAACCCGTTGGCTTTGTTAGAATTCTGCCTCCCTACTCTCATCCACCCGCATCTGGAGTAAAGGCTTGAGCGACCCCACTCCCCTTCCCGTCGTGATGACTCTAGCCGGCAACGACCCTACTGGCGGGGCCGGCATCGCCGCCGACATTGCAACGCTGGTCAGCCTGGGCTGCCATCCCGCGCCGGTCATCACCGCGTTGACCGTACAGGATACCTGGAATGTCCACGCGCTGTTCCCCGTCGATCCGGTTCAGATCCTGGCCCAGGCGCGGGCGGTGCTGGAGGACATGCCCGTAGCGGCTATCAAAATCGGCGTTATTGGCCATGCCGATAACGCCATCGCCCTGCGCACGTTGCTCAATGCCTATCCTCACATCCCGGTCATCCTCGACCCGGTGCTGGCAGCCGGCGGCGGCACTGAACTGGCCAGTGCTGAGCTGATCGAGGCGATCCAGACCCTGCTGCTACCGATGACGACGGTGCTGACCCCCAATAGCATCGAGGCCCGACGCCTGGCCCCGGAAGCGGATACTCTGGAAGCCTGCGCTATGGCGTTGCTAGCGCGGGGATGCCGCTATGTGCTGATAACTGGCGGCCATGAAACCGAATCACCTTCCGAAGTGGTCAACCGGTTATATGGTAATAATCGGTTATTGGAAACCCACCGCTGGCCACGATTGCCGGAACATTATCATGGCTCCGGCTGCACCCTGGCCGCAGCGATTGCCGCCCTGGTGGCTCAGGGGCAGGGAGAACCGGCCTGGGAAAAATCGATCCTCTCGGTCGTCTATCGCGCCCAGGACTACACCTGGCGCTCACTACAAGCCAGTTATCAAGCCGGCAGCGGCCAACGGCTCCCCCATCGACTGTACTGGACTGCTGACCGAGGCCAGCCATGAATAAACCACTCTGCCGGGGACTGTACGCCATCACTGACGCGCAGCTCATTGCCGACGACCGGCTGTTGGACACTGTTGAACAGGCGTTGCTGGGCGGCGCTCGCCTGATTCAGTATCGTGACAAGAGCGCTGATGCGGTGCGACGGCTGACCCAGGCCCGGCTGCTCAATACCCTGTGTCAGCGTTACCAGGTTCCGCTGATCATCAACGATGATGTGGAGCTGGCCGCTGCAGTGGGCGCAGCGGGTGTGCATATCGGCAAGGACGACCCGGCGCTCACCACCGCCCGCACCCGATTGGGTCAAAACGCCCTGATCGGCGTGTCCTGCTACAATCGGCTGAGTTTGGCGCTGGCAGCCGAACAGGCCGGCGCTGATCATGTCGCCTTCGGCGCCGTTTTCCCGTCACCGACCAAACCGACCGAAGTTCGCGCATCGATTACCTTGCTGCGGGAAGCCCGCGCTGCCTTGCGCATTCCCATTGTCGCGATCGGCGGCATCACCCCGGACAACGCGCCGCTGCTGCTTGATGTCGGCGTGGATGCACTCGCGGTCGTCAGCGGCGTGTTTGGCCAACCAGATATTCGGGCTGCCGCTGCCCGTTACGCTACCCTGTTCGATCCCCTCTTACGCTGACCGCCCTAAGGATTGC
Organism: Candidatus Competibacteraceae bacterium; assembly: GCA_049288935.1. Classification (GTDB taxonomy): domain Bacteria; phylum Pseudomonadota; class Gammaproteobacteria; order Competibacterales; family Competibacteraceae; genus UBA2383. The sequence goes on along the minus strand of JBAQIQ010000357.1, from coordinate 9,689 downwards.
CCCCATGCCGACTCGTTCTGAGCAACTGTTTGCTGAAGCCCAACGCTATATTCCCGGCGGTGTAAACTCGCCAGTGCGCGCCTTTCGCGGGGTCGGTGGAACGCCGATCTTCTTCAAACGCGGCGAAGGCGCTTATCTGTACGATGAAGATGACCATCGCTACCTTGACTATGTCGGCTCCTGGGGACCGATGATCGTTGGTCATGCGCATCCGGCGGTGGTTCGCGCCGTGCGCGAGGCGGTGGGACGTGGGCTGAGCTTTGGCGCGCCCACCGAGATAGAAACCACCATGGCACAGCGGATCAATCAACTGATGCCCTCAATGGAATGGGTGCGCATGTGCAACTCCGGCACTGAGGCCACGATGAGCGCCATCCGCCTGGCGCGTGGGTTCACTGGACGCAACAAGATCATCAAATTTGAGGGCTGTTACCACGGCCACTCGGATTCACTGCTGGTCAAAGCCGGCTCTGGGGCGCTGACCCTGGGCGTCCCGACTTCGCCCGGCGTCCCCACAGCGCTGGCGGCTTACACCATCACTTTGACTTACAACGATTTACTTCAAGCTCGGCAGATATTTGCAGAAATTGGCGAAGAAATCGCCGGGGTCATTGTTGAACCGGTCGCCGGCAATATGAACTGCATCCCGCCGGCGCCCGGTTTCCTGGCGGGGTTGCGTCAACTTTGCAGCCGCTACGGCTGCGTACTGATTTTCGATGAGGTCATGACGGGATTTCGGGTGGCGCGTGGCGGCGCACAGGAGTTGTACAACGTCAAACCGGATTTGACGACCCTGGGCAAGATCATCGGCGGCGGGATGCCCGTAGGCGCATTCGGTGGCAGGCGGGCTATCATGGAAAAACTGGCGCCGCTGGGACCGATCTATCAAGCAGGTACGCTATCGGGTAATCCGGTCGCCATGACCGCAGGATTGGTCACTCTCGACCTGATCTCTGCACCGGGTTTCCATGACCGACTGGCCGCCAACACCCAGCGATTGTGTGAGGAATTGACCGCCGCCGCTCATGAGAACGGCGTGGCCCTGACGGCGAACTCGGTGGGCGGCCTGTTCGGCCTGTTCTTCACGACTGAGTTGGTGACGACCTACGCCCAGGCTATAGCCTGTAATGTCGAGCGGTTCAAAACCTTCTTCCACGCCATGCTGGCCGAAGGCTTCTACTTTGCGCCCTCCGCGTTTGAAGCCGGATTCATGTCAGCCGCGCATACTGAAGCAGACCTTGACGCCACCATCGAAGCAGCCCGGCGAGTGTTTAGCCGTATCTAAACAAGCCAACCGATGATCTGCTGGTCGCCCAGAATGAGCCCTGCACCGAACACTTTCACCGACAATTTGATGAGTTCAGCCGCGTCGAACGCCATCTGGTCGGCTGCAACGGGCGATGGTTGCCGTAGTAAGCCATCACGACGATCTGCTCAGCGCCGCAACCGCCAGTTCCCCCACACGCCAATGACACCCAGGCTGATAAACAGCACCAGCGTCCATTCCGGGATGCTGAATCCCAGCAATGTCCAATCGATCTCGGCGCACTCCCCGGAACCGGTCAGCACCTCCCGGAGAGTTTCGTTCAACGGTAAGGTTTCCAGCATATAATCCAGCCCCGGCCCACAACGCGGCGCTTCCTCCGGCGGCAGATGCTGTAACCAAACATGCCGGGCGGCAATTCCCGCGCCGACTGCCGCAATAAGGCCAATCAGCACCCCATAGACCTTTGCCCACCCGTCCTGCGGGCGATGCAGGGTCACCGCCAAAAACGCCAACCCGACGGCCAGCAATGCCAGCCGCTGGAAAATACACAGCGGACAGGGCGTTAAACCGAGGTAAAATTGCGCGTAATAGGCAAACCCCAACCCGGCGGCGCAGATCAGCAGCCCCAGTCCATTCACCCTCTGGCGGGACAGCCACCCCCAGCGACCGGCTAAAAAGGAATCCATGATCGATGAATCCTGCATTATGATATTTTCCACTGAATGTTAACGGATGAAGTGTCATAGAGAATGCTGAACCGGGCTTTTGGTTCCACGAACGCGACTCATGACGATCTCCTTTCAAGGAACTCTCCATTTGTCCATCAATATTGCAGAGAGTTACGATCACTACTTTGCCAGTCGGCTGTATGATCAGCGCTACCCTCGGGCGAATCCGTCCTGCCTTGCGCTGATCATGGATGAAATTCGCCAACAGGGAACCCGGGTACTGGATTTTGGCTGCGGCAATGGTCGCTACACCGCACCTCTGCTGCAACACACCGAGGCGACTCTCGTCGCCTACGACATCAGCCCGGAGGCGATTCGCACACTGTCACAGCAACAGGCCCCACACCTCGCGTCTGGTCGATTGCAACCCATCATCGGCGATCTGACGGCGTTGCGCGAAATGACTGAATCCAGCGAGCGCTTTGCCTTGATCCTCATGATGTTTGGGGTACTCGGCCACATTTTCCCCCAAATGCTCCGCCAAGAGACGCTGGCCACTGTTCGCAACCTGCTGCAGCCTGGCGGACGACTCATTATCACTGTCCCCAACGCCAGGCGGCGATTTCTCAAGGAACAAACTGCGGCCCGGCAGCGCGGTCTGGAACCTGGCGACATTCTCTACCGGCGCCGGACTCCTGATCAAACCATCAACATGTACTACCATCTCTACACCCTTATGGAATTCCAGCAGGAACTCGAACAAGCCGGATTTCGTCTGGTGCGCCTGCGCGCCGAAAGCGTGTTACCGGAAAGTGGCGTCGTCAGATCCGCAACGCTGGGTTGGCTCGACCGAATGCTGATTGCGACAATGCCTCTGCGTTACGCTTACGGGTTCCTTGCAGTCGTGCAACGTTAAATCTTGAAATCATGCGTCACTCATTGACTCTGGTTCTGGTCGGACTGTTAGCGTTCACCAGCCTCTTCGCCGGCCAGGCGGCGCGGGCTGAACGGCTGGATCTGATCCATAAACGCGGCATCCTGATCGTCGGCGTCAAAGCCGATTACCCACCATTCGGGATGCGCAACGCTAACGGCCAACTGGTCGGTTTTGAACCTGACTTGGCCGCCGAACTGGCTCGCCGGTTAGGTTTAGGCTTGCAATTGACCGCCGTCACCTCTACCAACCGTTTACAAAAACTTGCAGAGGGCGCCATTGATGTCGTGATCGCCACTTTAGGCGACACGCCGCAACGCCGGCGCATCGCCACACTCATCGAACCGCATTATTACGTCAGCGGCGTGACCGTGCTGGCGCCGCCTGACACCCGTTTATCCAGTTGGGCCGATCTGCGCGGCCGTAAGGTGTGCGCCACGCAAGGCGCTTATTTCAACCGGGAAATGGCTCAGCGCCACCTCCTCGATTTACAGGTTTTCAGCGGCGCCCGCGACTCGCGGCTGGCTTTGCGCGATGGCCGATGTATCGCCTGGCTGTATGACGACACCGCCCTGGCGAGTCTTCGACTAGAGTCGGATTGGGCTGATTACCGGACACCGCTGCCATCAACCCTGGTTTCGCCCTGGGCTATCGCGATTGCCGCTGCGGAATCGGGTTCACGACTGGAGCGCGCCCTCGCCGACGCCGTGGCTGAGGCTCATCGCAGTGGCTGGCTGATGGACGCCGAGCGCCGCTGGAACCTGCCGCCCAGCCCGTTCCTGGCCGATGCGCAGCAACGCTGGACACAAATCGGCGTTGACGGTCAACCGGTTTGCGCCCGACGGGCCAGCGGCGAATGGCCGACGGAATGCCGCGACGCTTCACGGCTGACGTCAACCGAAGTCAGCGGCCTGCACCGCTTCGGTCTGCTGATCCGCGAACGCACCGGCCTCGACCTGACGTTTGTCTATGATCCTTATGATCGCGGCCAATTTCTGCGCGGGATCTGGCTCACCGTGCAATTGCTGATCACCTGTGTTATCGGCAGCTTGTTCGTCGGATGCCTGGGCGCATTGACCGCAGAATCCGGCATCCCCTTCCTGCGTGGCTGGGTATGGGCCACCGCAACGATCGGGCGGATGGCTCCGCCGCTTTTGCTCATTTATGTGATGTTCTTTGGCGTTGGGCATTTGGTGGTCACGCGCTTTGGTTGGACCGTCGATAGCTTCCTGGTTGCCGCTGCCTGTCTTTCACTGTACGCGGGATGTTCCACGGTCTTCGCCCTGCTCGACGCCAGCGCAGTGCTCAAGGGACGACAACCCGATTTTACCCTGCGCTGGAAAACCTTACCGCAGGCTCTGCGCCTGGCTTACACGCCGGTCGTTGCGATCCTGATCAATGTAGTCAAGGCCACTGGCATAGCCAGCGTCATCGCCGTCCCGGAATTAATTTCCACCTCGACGGCCATTATCGCTGAACACGGTAACACTGGAGTGATGATTAATGTGCTGATGTTGATCTATTTTCTGCTCGTATTGCTGACGGTGCGCCTGTTCGCCGTCATCGAACGGCGGGTTCTCCAACGTGACCTCCACTGACATCATCGCTACGCTGTGGGTCTGGACACCGTTTCTGGCCGGTGGCTTCCTCTGGAATATTCTCATCTCGCTGGCCGCTATGCTGATCGGCACCCTGCCTGGCATCGTCCTGGCGCGGATGCGTCTGGCAAAACGTCAGTCCCTAGTGCAAACCAGCCTGGTCGCAACCGAACTGATGCGCAACATTCCAACCTTCGTCTTTTTGTTTTATCTGGCGTTTTTGATTCCGGTTGAGTTTGAATTCGCCGGTCAGGTCTACGCTTTCCCCGCTTGGTTAAAAGCAGCACTGGCGTTGTCAGTCGCCGTGGTCGGCTTTGTTTCCGACAATCTCTATGTCGCCTGGCGCCACTGGCAAGCGGGCGATCATGCGGCCGCGCTGCTATTGATTCCAAACTGGACCGGGTATTTGCTCATCATCGTCATGGCGTCCAGCACCGCATCGGTCATCGGCGTCGATGAAATCGTGGCGCGTTGCAATGTCATCATCGCCGCGGTGGGACGCGATGAGTTAATGCTGTGGGTTTATCTGTACGCGATAGGTTACTTCATCGTGTTCTGCTTCCCGCTCAGCCGAGCGATGGAGGCGGTAAAAAACCGGATGCAGGCGCGGGCCACATCCGTGTTATCGCAAAAGGAGGGCGCAGGCTCATGACGAAGGTTTCGCAACCCATCCAGGCACTCTTCCGACGTGGCCTGTCGGGCGCCCTCCTGGCCCTGCTCGTCATGCTCGCCGCGTCGCTCGCCGTTCGGGCGGAATCGGTGCTCGACCGTATCGAACGCACCGGCGTCTTCAATGCGGGCGCCCGGATAGACGCCGTACCCTTCGGCTACCGTGATCAAAAAGGTCAACTGACCGGGTTTTCCGTCGACCTGATCCGTGAAATCCACCGGCGGCTTGAACAGCGCCTTGACCGGCCACTGAAACTGCGCCTGCATGAGATCACCCCGGCCAATCGCATGGAATGGGTCATCAACGGAACGATCGACATCGAATGCGGCGTGACCACACCGACCTGGTCACGCGAGGCGCAGGTCGATTTTTCGATCCCGTTTTTTGGTAATGGCGCTCGAGTGATGACCCTCCAAAACGCCATCGATCAACTGCAAGATTTGAAGGGCAAACGCATCGGCGTTGCTGCCGGCACGACTACCGCCGACATTCTCGCCGAGCATGTCCCCGAGGCGATCCCGGTCGAAGTGCCGGACATGGCCACTGGCTTTGAACAATTCCGCCGGGGCGAGCTTGATGGGCTGGCCAACATCGGCATCGTGCTACGCGCCATGGTCGAGGGCAGTCCACTCAAAAGTAAAGTGATTCTGTTACCACGCAGCGGCATGTTTTCCTACGAAACCATGGCCTGCATCCTGCCCCAAAACGACTCGGCCTGGCGGGATTTGGTAAATCGTACACTGGCCGAACTACTGGCCGGCGTCGATGAGTACCGAGGCGCTTATATGGAAATCTATGAACGCTGGTTCGGTCCCCGGGGAGTGGTGTACTTTCCCCTCGACTACGCGACCGCCCAGCGGCTGGCTGCTTCTATTATCTGGCTTCGTTAGGCCATCGCCATGACGCTGCGTGGTCGGTTGTTCCTGTTCGTTACCTTGCTCATCGTCACCAGCATTCCCGCAACGGCGATGGTCTTCGCCTATGGATACTGGCAATCGATCCTGGAGCGCACGCAAAACAATGGCCTGCTGCTAGCCGGGTTACTCGCTCAATCCATCAGCTTTAATCAGCAAGCGCCAACCGTCATGGAAGACTTGGTCAGTACGGCGGTGCTGACTCAAGCCAACATGATCGCGCATTTGATTCAGATCGCGCAAAAGTACAAGGCTTCGCCCAGGGACATCAATCGCAGCTTGCAACAGGCCGCCGCCCGCGAAGAAATTGCCGAAATCTGGGTAACGGATCGTCAGGGCATTCCCCGGTTCTGGTCACTTCCCGACCTGGACGCTACCCTTGGCATCAAGAGTGGTTTCACGCAACAACCGGTTTTCCGCCCGGTGCTGGAGGGGCGCAAGTACACGGTAGTCACTGAGCCGGTCCGCCGCGATCTGGAGGGCCGGGAGATTTACTATGTCGGGGTTGCTATGCCGGATCAAAACGGCATGGTTCTCATCGCTCGCCAGCCCGGCCGTTTCAACGAATCTATCAACCGAATCGGTCTTAAACGGCTGATGGAGGCCGTCGTATCGAGTGCGTCGATCGACACGATTCGCGTTTTCGACTACACCCTCCGGTCGTTGGCCGTGACCTCCACCAAGGGCGTGGACGACGCCACTGCGCTGACTTCCACCGAACGCCGCCTGCTCGAAGAGGTGCTCAATACCGGCGATCCGGCCTCCTATCTGGAACATCCGCAGATTTACGACGCTCTGCTCGGCTCGACCCCATTACAGGTCGCCGCCCCGGTCTTTGGCGCCGACGGCCTGCCGGAGGGAGCGACGCTGGTCAATCTGTCCATCAACATGCGCGACAGTCTTCAGACCCTGCTGGCGATGGGTGGCGGGTTAACCGTTTTACTATTGGCCGTGGGCCTCGCTCTGGCGCTGCCGTTCCTCAACCGGGTCGTCCAGCCCCTCACCCGCTTGACGGTGCAGACCCATCGGCTGATGGAACGTCATTTTGACGCCGATCCGGAGATGGAACTGGAACTGGCTCAGGTCAGCACGGGTCGCCGCGATGAAGTGGCTTATCTGGGTGGGGCGCTGCGTTCCATGGTGACGACTCTGAAAACTTATATCGCCAACCTGAAGGAAACCACCGCAGCGAAGGAACGCATTGAGGGCGAACTGGCGGCGGCGCGCAGCATTCAGATGGGCATGTTACCTCGCAATTTCACCGTGCCGGAATCCGCCGGGTATGACCTGTATGCGGTGCTGGAGCCGGCGAAAGCGGTCGGTGGCGATCTGTTCGATTTCTTCATGCTGGATGACCACCACCTGTTCTTCCTGATCGGTGACGTTTCGGACAAGGGAGTGCCGGCGGCGTTGTTTATGGCGGTGACTAAAACCCTGTTCACTACTGAGGTGCGACGCGATTCCAGTTCGTTGGGCAGTGTCATGGAGCGTGTCAATCAAGCGCTTTGCCAAAACAATCCCGAAGGCATGTTCGTCACGATCTTCATTGGTATTTTGGATGTGCGCACCGGGACGGTGGTTTGCAGTGACGGTGGTCACGATGCGCCCCTGGCGTTGCGACCGGACAGCGTGGACAGGATTAAAAAAACGGGCGGGATGGCGCTGGGCGTTTTCACTGATGCCCTTTATCAGGAATGGACGATTCCATTGCAACCGGGTGAAGGACTGGTCATTTATACCGATGGCGTCAGCGAAGCGATGAGCGCTGAAGGCCAGATGTTCGGCGCTCATCGCCTGCGTGATGTTTTGCACGGCTTGGGATCGGAATGTTCGGCCCGCGCCGTCACCGAGGGCGTCATGAGCGCCGTGCGCGCATTCGCCGGTGATTATCCGCAAAGCGATGACATCACGTTGCTGGCGCTGCGCTGGGTTCCCTGCGACGCCTCTTGCCTCAGTCCGGTAGGTGAATGATCTGTGGGGGATGATGGACGGCTTCGAGAAATTTGAGCAAATCAGTCGAGGCAATAGTCGTGGTTCGATCATTTCTGAGCGGATGAAAGTTTAATAGCGGCAGATCTAACAAGCGCTGATCGAGAATTACGCGGACCCGGACTTCCGTGTCGTTGGCAACGGCGAAGGGCGATACGGCGCCGGGAATGACGCCCAGAATTTGCGCCAGATCCTCCGCCTTGGCGAACGAAAAACGCGGTGCAGCGAGCAAGCCGGCGACAATCCGCAGATCGATTGCCGTCTGTTCCAGTGCCGCCAGCAACCAATACCCGCTTTTCTTATCCTTGAGAAACAGATTTTTGACGTGGCCTCCCGCGAGATTACCGCGCAAACGTCGGCTGTCGTCCACAGTGCGCAATGGCGGATGCTCCACCGTAGTGTGGACGATACCCTGCTCATCAAGAAAAGCGATCAGTTGCTGGCTATCCATGGGTAGTAGTTCTGTAGGAAGTAGAGTTGTCCATCAATAAATCACATTATAAATTTTCAAGTTCCAGACGAGTTTCTGGCGGCGCTATGCGCGGGAGTTCCCGAGCGCGGTGGCCTGCTTCGAGGACGACTTCGAGGCCCGCATCGCCCACCGCAAGGCGATGCGGACCACGAATCTGTTGGAGCGCCTGTTCGGCGAAGAACGCCGGCGGACCAAAACCATTCCCCCACGCCTTCGGCAAGCGGGCCGTCCTGAAACTGAGAGATCCTCCAACATCAACAACCCCATCAGACCGGCTGGACTCCTGCTCCTTGACAGTCAAGACGGCATCTACGCGGACTCGTTTATCGCGCCTTGCACTGCAGCTCGTCGATTTTGCCGGTGTCCGTGTTCAGCCAACTTACCTTTACCTCGTTGCCCTTGTGTACGAAACTGACGTTCTGCCCCTCGTAATTTCCGTCGCTCGCGGGGCCTACGAGCCACATCGTCACGGTGCGATCCCCGCGCTCCAGTCGAATCGTGGCCGGGTCGGTCTCGAAGAAGTTCGCCACAACCTCGTTGGCGGGGTTGTTCTGGCAAGAATAGAAGACAGTCTTCGGCGGTATTAGCTGCCAGACTGACTGCAACTCCGACGTGCGGAGCCTGTATTGGGCCTCGACGCACCCCTTCACCGTATCGACGGTCCAGGTCACAGTAATCCAAGTTTGTTTCCCATTCGCTTTCCAGCAGTCGTTGCGGCCCTTGACCCATCCGATCTGCTCAGCGCGTAGCTGCGTCGCGAGTTTGCCAGCGGCCTTTGCAGTCGCCGCCTGGTAGACCGCGTCGAGCTTGCGGTCGAGCGCGGCCAGCAATGCGTCGCTGCAAATCAGCTTCTCCACTTCTCCTTGCGCCTTCGCGCAGTCGAAGGTGGGTCCCTGCGCGAGCGCAGCCCTCGGGAAGCCAGCCGCACAGGCAATAAGTGCTGGAACAACAAGTAATATTCTCTTCACTACAATGCTCCTTATCGAGTCAATTGAATCCTATAGGGTTGACACCGCCTAACGGTCCACATAAGCGCACGGCCGTCAGGCCGTCCGCTTGATGTGGGGGTTGGGCGGCCGTGGAACGAAGCAAAGGACAGACGATGACACACGAACAACTGCCAGATGGGCGATGGGTGCGCAAGGATGTGCCGCCCAAGTTCCAGCCGCAGGAAGTG
>JBAQIQ010000356.1:0-1616 GCA_049288935.1 Candidatus Competibacteraceae bacterium | reverse complement strand
GTGTCAGCAGGGCGCCCCACAGGGCGCGGCCCAGCGTGGGGCGGGTCAGCACGGCAAGGGTGACGAACAACAACAGCAACAGCAGCAAGCCGCGAGTGCCGGAGCAGGGGAGATCGACCAGTACGGTCTGCTCGCGCCACTGCAACTGAATCCCCTCACACTGCACCGAGGCGGCCCCCAACTTGAGTGCAGCGCAGGCGCCGGAGGCGGAAAGCTGTTGCAGAGCGAAGCCGAAGCCACGCTGCAAGATGCGTTCGATGGGCAGGGCAAAAGCGAACAGCACGGCCAGCCAGCCGGGGGCCAGCGGCCGGGTGCGCCGATCCAGCCCCAGCAACAGGCCGATAGCGTAGACATCCACCGCCAGGGCCGCCGCGCCGAGCGTGTTGATCCCCAGCCATTGCCCCAACAGGCGAACAGCGGCAGTCAACGCCAGCAGACCGATTCCATTCAGGCGTTGTCGCGAAACCGGCGTCCGCAACGGGCTGGTCGCACTCCATAACAACAGACCGCCGGTTAGCGCCGCCACCCAAATGCCGTAGGAATCGTAGGCGGGATCGAACCAGGTTCCCACCAGCCACAGCAGAGGATGAAGAGCAAGCAGCAGCAATCCCAGCATCAGCGCGGTGGGACCTAAAGTTAGAACCAGTGGGTAGCGCATGGCGTCTCTCCGTTCATTCGCCAGCGCAGTTTGCCGATGGGATGTGCGCCGGTCATGGCGCATTCGTGCAAGAGTGAGGAAAGATCGTGCAAAACCGGTGCAAACGGTTTCGTCGCTGGGGCAACGGCGCTAAGCTGTCAAAAATTCCTGGAAACGCACGATGAACCGAACCCTATGCCCACCATCCTGGTTGTCGATGATGATCCTCACATCCGCGCCGTGATCGGCTTCGCCCTGCAAAAAGCCGGTTTCGCCACGGTGGAAGCGGAGAACGGGGAGCAGGCGCTGACACAGTTTCACGAGTTGCGCCCGGACTTGGTGGTGCTGGACATCGTCATGCCGGAACTGGACGGTACGGAAGTGTGCAAGGCGCTGCGCCGGGTCAGCACTGTCCCCATCGTGTTCCTGTCGTCGCGTGACGACGAAGTGGATCGCATCCTCGGTCTGGAGCTGGGTGGCGACGATTATGTGACCAAGCCGTTCAGTCCCCGCGAGTTGACTGCCCGGGTGAAAGCTATTTTGCGTCGCGGCAAGGGTGAGACGCCTGACCCCGCGACGCCGGGCAGACCGGAGGAGATTGAACATGGGCGGTTGCGGCTGGACCTGGACCGCTACACCGCTTTTTGGCAGGGGCAGGAGGTTGTGTTAACCCTGACCGAGTTCGGTATCCTGCGCACCCTGTTAAGCCACCCCGGCAAGGTGTTCAACCGCGATCAGTTGATGGATGGCAGCTATCAGGATTACCGGGTTGTCAGCGACCGCACGATTGACAGCCATGTGCGCCGGGTGCGCGCCAAATTCAAGGTTTTGGGCGCGGACCCTATCGACACGCTGCACGGCATGGGTTATCGGCTGGGACCTTGCTGAATGGCGTCGTCCCGGCCCCGGCTCAAGCTTCGCTATCTGCTATTGGCGGTTAACCTGGCGGTGCTATGGTTGCCGTTGCTGGGCCTGGAGG
>JBAQIQ010000355.1:0-4580 GCA_049288935.1 Candidatus Competibacteraceae bacterium | reverse complement strand
TGGACACCAGCGGCGCGCCGCTGAAAGCGGCTTTGGCGACCGGACCGCGCCTCGTCAAGCCGAACCGGCAGGAACTGGCGGAACTGGTTCATCGGCCGCTCGACACGCTGGAGGCGGTGATCGCCGCCGGGCGGGAAGTGCTGAACAGTGCGTCAGCACCGGAGCAGGTGGTGGTGTCGCTGGGCGAGGAGGGCGCCTTGTTTCTTACCCGTCACGATGCGTTGCTCGCGCATCCACTATCGGTGGCCGTCACCAGCACGGTCGGAGCCGGGGACGCCATGGTGGCGGGTCTGGTGGCGGCCCGGCTTGAAGGGCGCTCGCTCACCGAGACGGCACAACTGGCGACGGCCTTCGCCGCTGCCAAATTGATGCGGCTCGGCCCCCATTTACCGCCCCCGGATGAAGTCCGCGCCCTGGCCCGACAGGTCACGGTGATCCCCGTTGACTGAATAAAAATCCAGAATTGAGGAGAATCGAACATGGCTTATATCATTGCTGTCACCGCCTGCCCAACCGGCATCGCGCACACTATCATGGCTGCGGAAGGGCTTGAACAAGCCGCTCGGATGCTCGGCCACACGATCCAGGTAGAAACCCAAGGATCGGTGGGCGTCCGCAACGCCCTATCCGAAACCGACATCATGACCGCCGAAGTGGTGATCATCGCCGCCGACACCCGGGTGGACACCGCCCGTTTTGCTGATAAACCGCTGTATGAAACCACGACCGAACCGGCGATCCGTGACGGCGCAGGCGTGATCAAGGCTGCGTTGGCCAGCGTACCGGCGGCGTTGACCCCTATTGCTGCGCCCACTACGCCACCTGCTGCCGCTCACCTGAAGATCGTAGCTATTACCTCCTGCCCGACCGGCATCGCTCACACTTTCATGGCAGCGGAAGGACTGGAGCAGGGCGCGAAAAGTCAGGGCCACGTGATCAAGGTGGAAACCCAGGGATCGGTCGGGGCCAAAAATACCCTGACCGCTGAGGACATCGCCGCCGCCGATCTGGTGATCATCGCCGCCGACACCCAGGTGGATAAAACCCGCTTCGCTGGCAAGCGTCTGCATGAGGCCAGCACCAAAGCCGCTATTCACGATGGCGCGGCGCTGGTCCGCACCGCGATTGAGCAGGCGCGGGCGCCGGGCGCTGAGGCCGGCGGCGCGAACTATGATGATCAGGTCAAGCAGGCCAAGGCCCAGCAGGCGGCGAGTCGCCCCGGCTTCTACAAGCACCTGATGACCGGCGTGTCCTACATGATTCCGTTTGTCGTGGCCGGCGGCCTGTTGATTGCGATCAGCTTCGCTATCGGCGGCATCAACGTTTTCGAGGACGCCAACGCCGGAACTCTGGGGTGGACCTTGTTCCAAATCGGCGCGAAAGCGGGCTTTACCCTGATGGTGCCGATTCTCGCCGGGTTCATTGCCTATTCCATCGCTGATCGACCGGGCATCGCGCCGGGCATGATTGGCGGCATGATCGCCAGCACCATTGGCTCCGGCTTCCTCGGCGGCATCGCGGCGGGCTTCCTGGCCGGGTACGTGGTGAAATGGATGAGCGACTATATCCGCTTACCGCGCACCTTGGATGGCCTCAAGCCGGTGCTGATTCTGCCGCTGCTCGGCACGTTGGTGGTCGGCCTGCTGATGTACTTTGTGGTGGGTGAGCCGGTCGCCGCCGCCCTGGCCACGATTACCGCCTGGCTCAAGGGAATGCAGGGCAGTAGCGCTATTTTCCTCGGGCTGTTGCTGGGCGCGATGATGGCTTTCGATATGGGTGGCCCGGTGAATAAATCGGCTTACGCTTTCGCCACCGGGTTGATCGTCAGCGAAGTTTATGCGCCGATGGCGGCAGTGATGGCTGCGGGCATGGTGCCGCCGCTGGGTTTGGCGCTGGCCACGGTGCTGTTCAAAAATCGTTTCTCGCTGGATGAACGGGAGGCGGGCGGCGCCACGGCAGTGCTCGGCATCTCCTTTATCACTGAAGGCGCGATTCCCTATGCTGCTAAAGACCCGTTGCGGGTGATTCCGGCGCTGATGCTCGGCGCGGCGACAACCGGGGCGCTGTCGATGGTGTTCGGTTGTGAATTGCGGGTGCCGCACGGTGGGGTATTCGTGTTGCCGATTCCCAATGCCGTCACGAATCTAGGCCCCTACCTGATCGCGATCGTCGTCGGCACGCTGATCGCCGCCGCCGCCCTGTTTTTCCTCAAGCGGCCCCTGGAAACGCCAGCTACTCTTAAATCGGCCAGCGCCTGATCACTCATTCTGTGGTGGAACCGTGGGGGTGCGCTCCCACAATTTCCCGCGAACGGCGGTAGACTCCGTTCGCGGGTTTTTTACGTTGGCGCGCTTTAGAATCCTATTCTTCAGAAGCTGGCCTGACTTCTACGGATTGAGTGGGGAAACAGCGTGACGAGACAGGAAACACCTTCCACTTATCAGAAAATCAAATAACGGTAGCAACAATCAATTTCGAATATTTCGAATAAAGCGAGTATAAGCGCAGTCTAAAGGCCATAAACCCTACACAACATACAAGGCCATCGCTGCACAGGAGATCATTATGGCGCTCGCATCCCCCAAGAACCCGACCTTGCCCACCGAAGAGGAAGCCCGGTTGGCCGCCGAAAGCAGCCGAAAACTAGCGGCAATCATCGGTCATGGCGCCGCCGCTCGTTTACGCCTGATTGACGGCAACGATGAAATCACGGTGCCGGTCAGCGCCATCCCGTTACTGGCGGATATTCTGAACCAGATGGCGCAAGGCAACGCCGTATCGCTCGTTCCCATCGGGCACACGCTCACCACCCAACAAGCGGCGGACCTGCTCAATGTCTCGCGGCCCTATCTGGTGAAGTTGCTGGAAGCAGGCAAAATTGGCTTCACCAAGGTCGGACGGCACCGCCGCATCAAATACGAGGATCTGCTCAACTACATCGAGCAAGCAGACGAAATCAGCCGCCAAGCGATGAATGAATTGTCCAGGCAAGCGCAAGAACTCGGGATGGGCTACTGATTGGCTAGCTTCACTGTCGTCTATGACGCTTGTGTTTTCTATCCGGCGCCGCTGCGCGATCTGCTGATCCGGTTGGCGATGACACGGCGGTTCCGGGCGCGCTGGACTACACAAATCCACGAGGAGTGGAGCCGAAATCTGCTGGCCCATCGCAAGGACCTCACCCAGCAACAACTGGATCGGACAATCGCCATGATCAACAACGCGGTCGAAGACTGCTTGATCACCAGCTACGAACACATGAAGGACTCAAGCTACCTGACCCCAATGATCGTCATGTCTTGGCGGCTGCCATTCGCGTTGGCGCTGCGGCAATCGTGACGATGAATCTGAAAGATTTTCCAGATCGCGTATTCAGCGAATTTGAAAATTTCGCTCTGCACCCGGACGACTTCATTCTCGATCTGGCAGACCTGGAGCCGCCGATTCTCGAACGTGTCGCCAAGGAGCAGCGAGCCAGTCTTTGCAGCCCGCCAGTTTCCGCAAAGGAATTTGTGGCTAATATTCGCCGCCAAGGATTGCCAAGTGTCGCCGACTTCCTCGAAAAGCGTATCGATCTGATTTAACTTCCCGCGAACGGCGGTAGACTCCGTTCGCGGGTTTTTTTGCAAATTACGGATTAAAAATTACAGCCCGGCGCACTGATCTTCCTTGTTGCCCGACACTTGGTTGAAACCGCCGGTCGGGGCTGGGTTGTTGCTCTTGCACTGCAAGTTGCCGTCGATGGTGTTGTAGCGAATCAGCACGCCGCCGGTGTTGCTAAACGCCTGCAAGTCGCCGTCGATACTGTTGTACTCCGCCACCAGCCGGATGCGGCTGTTGTCCAGTTGCAGGTTGCCGCCGATGTTGCTGCGCTGGATGCGGCTGACCTCCCCGGAAACCCCCTCAAGCTGAATATCGCCGCCCACGTTGGTGCGAAGAACGCGCACGTAGATTCCGCCATCCGCCTGGATGTTGCCTTCGATCCGGGCGTCGCGCACGGTCAGCGCACCGCCGGATTTCACCAGCACATTACCTTTGACCTGGGTGCCGTTCAGAACGCATTGCCCGTTCTCCACGATCACGTTGTCATCGATGGTGACCGCGCCCGGATTGGGCGGGCAATACACGTCGGCGAATGCCGGAACAGCCAGACTTCCCAGACCGGCGGTCAGGGCAACGGCGAGCAAAGTTTTCTGTGATTGCATCGGTTATCTCTCCACAGTTCGGTTAACGATGAACTCCGATCCCTGTTCGTGAGCAGTCCGTTATCCCGAGAACGGACGACCGCCGGGGTTTATTCCCATCGTGTCGTTTTTTTTTGCGACGGGGCGACGCGGCGTCTGGTGGAATAAAAATCATGGAGCGCTCGTTTGCATATCGAGGCCGGCGTTTTGACGCCACACCACATCAACGAGCCAGCGAGGTTCACCGTGTCATGCAAACCCTTACCGCATCCCTTTCTCATCAGACCTCTTCGCTCATGATCCAACATTCTCGCCGATGGCCCGCCAGCGGGCGCGGGCTGGTGGGTGGGCTGGCGGCGGCACTGTTTGCCGGGCTGGTCTGGTACGGTATCCCGC
>JBAQIQ010000354.1:0-1663 GCA_049288935.1 Candidatus Competibacteraceae bacterium | reverse complement strand
GGGGTAGCCATGTCCGGCTGGGCCGGGCGGTTGGTTGCGGGGCTGGCGCGGGCAGCAGCTTGGTTTCTAGGTCGCGGCGGGCCTGCTGCTCGGCTTCGAGCAGGGCCAGCAACCGGGCTTTCTCCTGCTGGGATTCCCGTAGCTGTTGACGCGCATCGTTCAGGTGCTCGCGTAGCGCCTCGATAACGGCCTGCTCGGGCGGTGCTCGTCCGGGTGTATCAAGCCGCTCATCGTCCATGCTCGCGAGCGTGGACGGGTGCTCGGCGTCGCCTTTGAGCGGGCCGAACACGCGCAACAGTTCGGACAGGTCGATAACCCGCTCGCCACGGTCGTTTGTGGTGGCGGACAGGCGGCCGGACTTGATCGCTCTTTGGATGCTCGCCCGGCTGGTCCCGACCGCGCGGGCGGCGCTCGAAGTGGTGAACTCTGGCATGTGCGGGTGCTCGCCTTGATCGATCCTCAAAGCGTAGGTCGCGCGGGCCGCACATGCTCGCGAGCAGGGCCGGCGGGGTGCGGGCCGTACACGCGGGCGGGGGAGAAACCCTAGCGGACAACCCGTTGATCGGGCCAGTAATGCACGTTGCGGGTGTTGCTGGCCCTCTTCGACCGGGTTGTTGCGGAGAACGTAGCGGGGGACCCGCCCGTCCACGCGCGATGGCGTTGAAAAACTCCCTGCTCCCCCGCGCGATGGCTCCCGCGCCTAGTTTTTACCTAGTTTTCGCCACGCCCGCCGAGTTTTGGCCGAGTTTCTTTATCCGGTTCGTCGCTCAACTCTTGTCGCTCTCGCGGGATCTTTCGGCCGGGATTTTCCGCGCATCGCGCCGTATTTTTCCCGTATTTCCCGCACACGCTCTCGCCGATTTCTTTCCGATTTTCCCGCGCGCCGGTCGGCACCTCGGCGTCCGGCTTTTGATCGAGCAGCGCCTTGGTTCGGGCATCAATTACTTGGAATCCGGCTTCGCTTTCGGCGCTGATTTGCCCATCGCTTCCACCAGGGTTTCGAACTGCGGGAGCCAGCCCGGCAATTCGATGACTTCGTGGACGCTATTCACGGCGTCTTCCAGCAAGCGGGAGCCATCGGCCAAGGCCAGCCTATCTGCGCAATCCATGGCTTCTACGAGAAGTTCGTAAACGGGATTCACGGCTGCCATTCGTCCATGTCGTCGAAGCCCGCGCCGGCCGGGGCCGGTCGCCGCTCGGATCGGCGGTGCTGGCTCGCATCGTCCCTTGGCTTCGGCTTGGCCTTGAGCGTCGCCAGTTCGTCCACCACCAGGGATAGCCCGGCCTTGGGTTCGCCGTTCTTGTCCAGCCACACAGACACCTCAGCCCGTCCCGATACCGAAAGGGCCGCGCCTTGTTGCAGCGTCGCCAGCCGCTCGCCTTCCGCGCCGAAGGCGATGAGCGAACACCACACGGCCGCGCCGTCCTTGCCGTCCGCCCGAACCTTGGCCGTGGCGAAGGGCTTACCGCTCTTGCCGGTGTGGACTTTGGGCGCGTCGTACAGCACGCCAGACACCAGGGCGCGAATCATGGCGGCGTCTCCCCTTTCAGCAGTCTCGCCAGGGCGGCGATGATCGGGCCTGAGTTCGCCGGGATCACCTCCACCACCAGACGCTTACCGTTGCGGTCCTGGGCCAGCGTTTTGATGCGAGCGATCAACGCG
>JBAQIQ010000353.1:0-7750 GCA_049288935.1 Candidatus Competibacteraceae bacterium | reverse complement strand
AGACCGTGATCGTGCCCGCTGCACGCGCCCGCTATCTGGCCGAAATCGCCGACACCGTGCGCGGCTATCACCGGCAGGTGGACGAGCAGGTCAAACTGATTCGCCAGCGCCAGCAACTCCACGCGGTCAAGGCTTTGTTGGAAGCGGCGGGCAAGCCGACCGCCGATTTGGAACCGCTGCTGGAACAGGTCGAAACGCGGATCGACCCGCACGCCCGCAAGCTGGTGGACATGTGGCCGCAGGTGAAGGAGAGCTATAGTGGCGATGAGTACGTGGTGAAAATCCGCCATAAGGAAATCCGCACCCAATTGACGACTCGCTCGCTGTCCGGCTCGCGCATTCCCAAGGTGGCATTGCCGGGCTTCGAAGAGCATGGCGAGTTACTGCGTTGGATGATGCGCGAGAATCTGCCGGGCAGCTTCCCGTACACCGCCGGCGTGTTCGCTTTCAAGCGCGAGAACGAGGACCCGACCCGGATGTTCGCTGGCGAGGGCGACCCGTTCCGCACCAACCGTCGCTTCAAGAAGTTGTCCGAGCACGCGGAAGCGACCCGGCTATCCACCGCCTTTGACTCGGTGACGCTGTACGGTTGCGATCCCGACGAGCGACCGGACATTTACGGCAAGGTCGGCAATTCCGGGGTGTCCATCGCCACGCTGGACGATTTGAAGGTGCTGTATTCCGGGTTCGATGTGTGTTGCCCCACCACCTCGATTTCCATGACCATCAACGGCCCGGCGCCGATGATCCTGGCGATGTTTTTCAACACTGCTTTCGATCAGCAGATCGAGAAATTCGAGCGCGAAAACCATCGCCCGCCGACTGACGACGAGATCGAGAAGATCAAGGCTTGGGTACTGCAAAATGTGCGAGGTACGGTGCAGGCGGACATTCTCAAGGAAGATCAGGGACAGAATACCTGCATCTTCTCCACCGAATTCGCCTTGAAAATGATGGGCGACATTCAGGAGTACTTTGTCCATCACGCCGTCAAGAATTTCTACTCGGTCTCCATTTCCGGCTATCACATCGCCGAAGCGGGAGCCAATCCGATTTCGCAACTGGCCTTCACGCTGGCGAATGGCTTCACTTACGTCGAAGCGTATTTAGCGCGCGGGATGCACATCGACGATTTCGCGCCGAACCTGTCGTTCTTTTTCAGCAACGGCATGGACCCGGAGTATTCGGTGATGGGCCGGGTGGCGCGGCGGATTTGGGCGACATCGATGCGCTACAAATACGGCGCCAACGAGCGCAGCCAGAAGCTGAAATATCACATTCAGACTTCGGGTCGGTCGCTACACGCCCAGGAAATGGATTTCAACGACATCCGCACCACCTTGCAGGCGTTGATCGCCATTTACGACAACTGCAATTCGCTACACACCAACGCCTACGACGAGGCGATCACCACCCCGACCGAGGAATCGGTGCGGCGAGCGATGGCGGTGCAGCTCATCATCAACAAGGAATGGGGGTTGGCGAAGAACGAAAACCCGAATCAGGGCGCGTTCATCATCGACGAACTGACCGATCTGGTGGAAGAGGCGGTCTTGCAGGAGTTTGAGCGGATCAGCGAGCGCGGCGGTGTACTGGGCGCAATGGAAACCGGCTATCAGCGCGGCAAGATTCAGGAGGAATCGCTGTATTACGAGACCATTAAACACGATGGCTCCTACCCGATCATCGGCGTCAACACTTTCCGCAACCCGAACGCCAATCCGAATCAGGTTAAGGTCGAACTGGCCCGCTCCACCGAGGAAGAAAAGCAAAGCCAGTTGCGGCGACTGCGGGAATTCCAGGAGCGGAACTGCCAGGACAGCGGCCCGATGCTGGCGCGGCTGAGGCAGGCGGCGATCAACAACGAAAACCTGTTTGCCGTGCTGGTGAACGCCGTGCGTTGTTGCTCACTGGGACAGATCACCACGGCCTTGTTCGAGGTCGGTGGGCAGTATCGACGGAACATGTAGGCTGGACCTGAATCCCCGTTCCGGGTTGCTGGAAGGGGGATTCATTTTTCTTTTCTAAATTCAAATACAAACCCCGGCGGTGATGGGGGAAGTTTTGCAGAATGCTAGCATCCTGGCGGTTATCAGCTACGCTTTGGGGCTATGGCTGGACGCATACCCCAGGAATTCCTCGATCAATTGCTGAGCCGGGTCGACCTTGTCGAGGTCATTAACGCCCGGACGCCGCTGCGCCGGGCAGGCCATGATTTCATGGCTTGTTGCCCCTTCCACGCTGAGAAAACCCCTTCCTTCTCAGTCAGTCCCCGTAAACAGTTTTACCACTGTTTCGGTTGCGGAGCCCACGGTAACGCTATCGGTTTTCTCATGGCCTATGAGCGGCTGGAATTTTTGGACGCTGTCGAGGAATTGGCCCGGCTGGCGGGCTTGGAGATACCGAAAACCGGCGGCAGTGCTGATCCTTCAACTCGGAGTCTCCTGGAATGGCTAGCCCAAGCCGACCGCTTTTTTCGCCGGCAATTGCGCGAACATCCGGTCCGGCAACGGGCAGTGGACTACCTGCGCCAGCGCGGTCTAACGGGCCAAATCGCTGGCCGCTTTGGTATCGGCTACGCCCCGCCCGGTTGGGAAAATCTGGTTCGGGCGCTGCGTGAGGCCGGGGCAGAACCTGATTCGATCGTCGAAGCCGGTCTGGCCAGCCGCGACGAACAAAGCCGGCTGCGCGACCGCTTCCGCGACCGGATTATCTTCCCGATCCGTGACCGTCGCGGGCGAGTGATCGCTTTCGGTGGCCGGGCGCTGGACAACGATAATCCGCCTAAATATCTCAACTCCCCGGAAACTGCGCTCTTCCACAAGCGGTCAGAGCTGTATGGCCTATACGAAGCCCACGTTGATCACAGCCAGCGCTTGCAGCGGCTGGTGATCGTTGAGGGCTACCTGGATGTGGTGGCCTTGGCCCAGCACGGGATCGCCTATGTCGTCGCCACGCTGGGTACCGCCACTACGGCTGGACACCTTGAGCGGTTATTTCGCGTGGTTGACGAACTGGTGTTTTGCTTCGACGGCGACCGGGCGGGGCGGGCGGCGGGTTGGCGAGCGCTGGAAGCGGCGCTCCCCTTGCTACGGGATGGCCGGCAGATCAGCTTTTTGTTTCTGCCGGAGGGCGAGGACCCGGATAGCCTGGTCCGGCGGGAGGGCCAGGCGGCATTCGAGCAGCGATTGACCCAAGCCACGCCGCTGGCGGATTACCTGTTTGCTGAACTGCGCACCCAGGCGAATCCCAACACCCTGGCGGGCCGGGCCAGGATGGCGGAACTCGCTCGACCGCTGCTGGAAAAACTGCCTGAAGGACACTTTCGCGATCTGATGGGCGACCGATTGCAGCGGGATGCGAAACTGGTTCATACCCGACTGCAGCCACTGTCGCCAACGGCTGTGGCGAATATCGCTGCTCATCGCGCGCCACTGACCCGAACCCCACTACGCAAAGCGATTGCCCTGTTGCTGCACCGACCGGAACTGGCGCAAACCACGCCTGTTGATGATCCGGACTTGCGAGAACGCCACGAGCCGGGGATCAGATTACTGGTCGATTTGTTGGAGATCCTGCAACGGCAACCGCAGCTCCGCGCCGCTGCACTGTTGGAGCGTTATCGGGATACCCCGGAGGGGGCGATTCTGGAGCGACTGGCCCAATGGGCGCCGGAACCGGAGGTGGCTGAGGATCAGTTCGGCTTTGAGGCCGAATTTACCGATATTCTCGACTATCTGCGGCGGTGCGACCGCCCGGAGGAACCCTGGCTGGACACTTTGCTACAGCGTGGCGTCCCTAGTGCATTGAACGCTGAAGAGCGGGAAGCTTTACGGAACTTCAGCAAGATAAAAAAGGTCTAATTGGGCTTTTCTGCAAAAGCGTAATTCCACGCTACTATTGTTTAATCCAGTTTTTTACTTATCCCATTGTGTGAACAGGTCATGAGCGAGCAGCAACAATCTCAATTGAAGAAGTTGATCGCCCGAGGCAAGGAGAAGGGTTTCCTGACCTATGCCGAGGTGAATGACCATTTGCCCGATGATATCGTCGATCCTGAGCAGATCGAAGACATCATTGCGATGATCAATGACATGGGCATCGAAGTTCATGAATTCGCGCCCGACGCCGAGACCTTGTTGCTTAATGAGAACCCGGTCAATGCCGATGATGACGTCGTAGCCGAGGAAGCAGCGGCGGCGCTGGCGGCAGTGGACAGCGAATTCGGCCGCACGACCGACCCAGTGCGCATGTACATGCGGGAAATGGGAACGGTCGAACTACTGACCCGCGAAGGCGAAATCCAGATCGCCAAGCGGATTGAAGAGGGCATGAGCCAGGTGCTGTCCGCTCTGGCCAGCTATCCGTTGACCGTTGGCGAATTGCTGCGCACCTATGATTCGATCAGCGAAAATGGCACCCGGTTGGCTGATGTCATCAGCGGGTTCAAAGATGTTGAGGAAATTGCACCACCGTTGCCGGACGAAGAGATTCTGCTCGCTGCGGATGACCCGGATGCGGTGGTGAGCGACGATGAGGTGGTGGCGCCGGTTGACGACGAACATGAGGAAGAAGAGGAAGCACAGGCCAGTGTAGTGGAGAGTGGCCCTGATCCTGAAGAAACCGCCCGCCAGTTTGCAGACCTGCGCACCTTGTATGAACAGACCTTGGCCAGTGTGGACGGACTGGGCTTGCGGCATCCCCATGTCCAGGTTTTGCGCCAGCAACTCGGGGAGCGTTTTATGCAGTTTCGGTTGGTGCCAAAAACCCTGGATCAGTTGATTTTCAAACTGCATGCGATGGCTGAGCGGGTCCGCACCCATGAGCGGGAAGTGATGCAACTCTGCGTCGGCAAGGCGCAAATGCCGCGCAAAAGCTTTATTACCTCCTTCCCGCAAAATGAAACCCGGCTCGATTGGGTGGATGAACAGATCCAGGCGGGCAAAAAGTATTCAGCCCTGCTAGCCGAACATCGCGATGAGGTGCTGGAGGCGCAACGGCGGTT
This sequence comes from Candidatus Competibacteraceae bacterium, assembly GCA_049288935.1. Lineage (GTDB taxonomy): Bacteria > Pseudomonadota > Gammaproteobacteria > Competibacterales > Competibacteraceae > UBA2383. The sequence continues at coordinate 2,745 of JBAQIQ010000353.1, read as the reverse complement.
GCGGGCGATTGAGCGTGAGGCGCGACTGTCGGTGCATGAGATCAAGGATATCAACCGCCATATGTCCATCGGTGAGGCCAAGGCGCGGCGTGCGAAAAAGGAAATGGTCGAAGCCAACCTGCGACTGGTCATCTCTATCGCCAAGAAATACACCAATCGCGGGTTGCAGTTCCTGGATTTAATCCAGGAGGGCAACATTGGGTTAATGAAAGCGGTGGACAAATTCGAATATCGCCGTGGCTACAAGTTCTCCACCTACGCGACCTGGTGGATTCGCCAGGCCATTACCCGGTCGATTGCTGACCAGGCCCGCACGATTCGCATTCCGGTGCATATGATCGAGACCATCAACAAGCTGAACCGGATTTCCCGGCAGATGTTGCAGGAAATGGGCCGCGAACCGAATCCGGAAGAATTGGCCAGGCGGATGGAGATGCCGGAGGATAAAGTACGCAAAGTGCTAAAAATCGCCAAGGAACCCATTTCGATGGAGACGCCCATTGGCGATGATGAAGATTCGCATCTGGGCGATTTTATTGAGGACGCCAACATCATGTCGCCGGTAGAAGCCGCTACCGTCGAAGGTCTGCGCGAGGCGACCCGTGAGGTGCTGGCGACGCTGACGCCGCGTGAGGCCAAGGTGTTGCGGATGCGATTTGGCATTGATATGCCGACCGATCATACACTGGAGGAAGTCGGTAAGCAGTTCGATGTCACCCGTGAACGTATCCGGCAAATCGAGGCCAAGGCGTTACGCAAGTTGCGCCATCCCAACCGTTCGGAGCAGTTGCGCAGTTTTCTGGATCTGGAATGAAGTATCTGGCGGCGCCGCTGGATAAGGATTAAAATCCTGAAATTGCGGGCCCTTAGCTCAGCGGTTAGAGCAGGGGACTCATAATCCCTTGGTCGTAGGTTCAAATCCTACAGGGCCCACCAATTAAATCAGCGAGTTGCTTTGTTGCTCGTGGCGCTGATCAGCGTCTAGTGTCAACAAATCGTCAACTTTATTGAGGGGGTTGAATCGGGTAGCTTCCTGCAAGTGTTCTGGCGTTAGGTGGGAGGTGGGCATAGCGGATCGTCATCGTCAGACTTTGGTGGCCCAAGATGCGTTGCAATACCAGAATGTTCCCGCCGTTCATGATGAAGGGGCTGGCGAAAGTGTGTCTGAGTACGTGCGTTAATTGTCTAGCAGGTAGCTTTAGTTCCATCTTTCTGACCGTTCGCCGGAAGTCCTCATAGCAGGGTTTGAACAGGCGTCCGCTGGTCTTGGTGCGGATTTCTTGAGCGAATTCTGCGGGGATGGGAACGGCGCGGTTCCGCCCGTTCTTCGTGTCTATGAAGCTGATTAAGTTGTTTTCAATGTGTTCGGCTTGTAGTTTCTCTGCTTCGCCCCAACGTGCGCCGGTTGTTAGGCAAATCCGGCTCACGGTTCGGGCGTCTCCATCTATTGCTTCACCCGTCCTGAATTGACGGGTAGGGGCGCTTGAGCTTGATGCGGGCGTCAGGGGTGGTGAAGCGCCGGTTCACCGGCCGGGGATCGGCGTTACGGGCCCTGTTCCCAGGCGGCCACCTCCTGGGTCAGGGTATCGAGGTCAGGGATGCGACGGTTCAGGCACTGCCGGCTCAAGACGCTCAGCTCGATCTCGGCCCTGTTCAACCCACTGCCGTATTGGGGGGTATGATGAATCTCCAGCCGGTCGAGCAGCGCACGGGCCACGGCCGGTTCGAATGCCTCGTCCAGCGCGGCGGGTTTGTGCGTGTTCAAATTGTCCATCACCAAGACCACCTGCTCGGCGTGCGGATAGCGGACCTCCAGCAGGTCGCGCACCTCGTGGGCGAAATCGACGGCGGTGCGGTGCTCGGGCACGGCGACGTGACGGTGCCCGGCCAGGGGTTCGCCGGTCAGGAACAGATGGGCGGTTCCACACCGTTCGTATTCGTAGTCCACTCGTTCGGACTGACCCGGTTCGGCCGGGAGCGGGATCCGCGTTTCCGCCACCCGTTGTTTGCTGAGCTCGTCCAGGCATACCACCGGCCGGGCCGTAGGGCCGGGTGTACACCTCCAGCACGTCCTCCATAGCGCACACGAACTCGGCATTGGCCTGGGGCGGGATCCCCCACGGCTTGCGCAGCCACGGCTTGAGTTCGTTTTTTTGAGCGTCATCCGCACGCATTCCGGGCTGATCGAGTCGACCACGTTCAACTCGACCCAGCGGTCGGCTAACAGCCGCAGGGTCCAGGTCGCCCGCCCTTCGGGCAGTGCGCCGCAGGCCAACGCGATCCGGTGGGCCTCCTGGGCGCCATCGAGCTTGCGGTACTGCCGGCCGGTGGGCTTCTTGCGGAACAGCGCCGCCGGGAGACCCTCCTCCACGAACGCCTGGCGCACCCGGTACACCGTGGACTCCCCGCAGTCCAGCGCCTCGGCGATCCGCCCATCGTCCCAGCCCGACCCGCCGGCGCCGGCATCGGCCTTGCGCAAAATCCGGGCGTGGATCAGCACCGATGCCGCCCGCTTCCCGGTGCGGATGAGGTCATCAAGTCGGGTTCGCTCTTCATCGGTCAGACGGACAATGTATTTGGGCAATGGCATGGTCAGGCTCCGTCGGGGGGTACCCTTCCAGGAAAACTCATGCGCTACTTAAAGTCAATTCAGAGCGGGTGAAGCACTAGCCTCGGCCTCGCCTCCGGGCGTTTTGGGCTGCGGTTGGGTAGGGGGGTGTGAATCCGATTCCCCCCCCTTCGCCC
>JBAQIQ010000352.1:0-1863 GCA_049288935.1 Candidatus Competibacteraceae bacterium | reverse complement strand
AAGCAGGGACGGGCCTAGTAACACGTCCCTTTTGTGCAAGGGTTGCACTCCCAAGGCTTAAACCATGCATTCCATGTTCGATTGGGCGAGCTTCCGGGCTCCTTGTTTTCACCCTGATTTGATCGATGGGGGCCGGGTCATGAAGATCGCTCCAGGCGGTGAAATTGAGTGGCAAGTGGCATCACGGCTGCCTGTGGTCGGGTCGCATGATGCCAATCTCATGATTCGGACTCATGGGGTGGATATCGTCGATGGTCGTCGCGTCGGCGTCATCCTTGAGGTGTCTGGCAACCCTTCCAAGTGGCTCCAGGGCCATAACCTGTTTGGTGGCTTCGTTTCCCTCGGGGCGCTTTTGGAAGCGACCATGTACAGGCTCTGCGAGCTTCTGCCGGGCCTTCAGCCGAACGATATGGATCGGGCGATGTGGCGTCATCGAACGGCATTTGAAGTAACTCGCGTCGATGTGAATACCATGATCGGGCTAGGCTCTCGGGCGCGGGCGCGGGCCTGGGTCCGGGCTGCTGAACAGACCGGGTACATGCGCCACCGGGGGAGAGGTTCACTCATGAAGAATGGTACGGTTTACTGGGGGCTGGGTTCCAAACGCAGCGTTGCCAAGGTCTACGTCAAGGGCGATGAACTGGAAGCTGGCAAGGGTCACAGCCTGAAGGATGATTTGCCCCTCCTCGCGAACCTGCAAGCCTGGGCCGATGATAAAATCCGGTTCGAGGTAATGTTAAGATCGAACGAACTACGCAAGCGAGGTTTGAACGTAGTTGCAAACTGGCGGGATGACACCGCTGCTAAAATCCTCTTATCGACGGCTGAGGGCCTGGTCATGAGTGGTCAAGAACTGCTCCCCGATATTGAGCTATCCAAACTCCCCCACAACCTGCGCATGGCTTACAGCGCATGGCAGAACGGGGATGATCTCCGCGACATTCTTCCCCGTCGTACCTTCTATCACTACCGTAAGCAGCTTCTCCCCCTGGGCGTCGATATTGGCGTTCTAGTGCCCAAGGAGAAGCCTTCGAACGTGGTTCCTCTCCAGCAGGTTCTGGATGCCTATCCCGCCACTATTCCCGAATGGGCCTACGGTACGCCGCTGCTCGTCGGGCCTTCCGATCTGGATACGATGCGCCAGCGCTTCCTTGCGCGTCGGGCTGCCTGAAAGTGCCACCGATGGCACATAGTTGACTGCTCCCCTGTCTTTTCGCCTGGATCTCCCACCGGCCCGTCATCTGTCAAGGCCGCGCTTGCGCGCCTCGGCGTACTCGCCGGGGTCGCCTTGACAGCTCGCCTCAGAAATTAAGCTCAGTCGAAAAGGGGTTAAGCACGGCTTTTTGTGCTTAACCCCTTGGAGACAGTGCGCGTGCTTCCCGTGGTTGCTGCTGGTTCGGGCTCCTGCATTCCTGGGGGGGGGCTTCAGATTCCATTATTTTTGATTTACACTCCATATACACTCTTAAATATTCCTTAACTTGCAGAAATCAAAAATGCGCGGTCATCTTGATCTTCTTGTAACTGAAAAAACCCTCTCTCTGATAAACGATTCGATGGGTTCGGAAATTCCCGATCATCTTGCCGATAGCCTTCCTCTGAAAAATGTTTGCGCCAAGGTAACGCCGACTCTTTCAAGTGAAATCGATGAAGTTTGTAACTTTTTGGGTGTCTCAAAGCGCCGTTTTCTTGAGGCTGCTTTTGTTGATGCTGTCGCTTCTGCTCGGGAAATCATGCGCCGTGAGGGCCTTCTTTCCGCTCGCTCCTTTACCGAGGAGGATGCGGAACGCTCATTAGCTGAGGGTCAACCATGATCCCTATGCTTCTGATGACCGGCACCGTCCTTAACGTCTTTCGTTCCGA
>JBAQIQ010000351.1:0-8906 GCA_049288935.1 Candidatus Competibacteraceae bacterium | reverse complement strand
TCCCCGGCGCGGGCGGGCGGGCGAGAGAGCCGGGGTGAGAGCCGCCTGGCGACTGCTGGGCCTGGCGGCGGGATTCAGCGTCGCTGTCGCGCTGGCGCAACCTGCGCCTGATCCACTGTTCAATCCGCAGCCGCTGGCCGATGATCTGGACCTGCCGCTGCCTTGCGGCGGCAAGATGGTGTTCCGCTATGTCTACATCCTGGGCAAAGGGCTGCTCGACGATCAAAGCTTCAATCTGGGTTACCCCTTCAGCGAAGGCGAACCGGGTTATCGTCAAGCGTATTTAGCCGGTTATCGCAGCGGCTCGGTGGCGGGCCAGTTTCTGCTGGAAGATGTCCCATCCGCCTGGCGCAATACGCTGGGGCCAGCGCTGAAACGCTTAACTGCCGTGCCCGAAGAACCGTTGCAACCGCTGCTGTACTTCATCGGCAAGTACGAAGTGACCGATTGGCAATACCGCCTGGTCATGTCCCAGGCCGAGGCGATGTCATCCACCGCTCATCCTGCTTCCCCACCCGGTTGTCCACCCCCGGAAGCGGGAGCGATCACCCAACGCTTGCCCAAGGTGAATCTATCCTGGTTCGACGCCTTGCGCTTTACCGAGGTTTACAGTCAATGGCTGGCCCGCAACGCCCGGGATCGGCTACCCGCCGCTGCGGGTGGCCCGGAGAAGGGGGGAGCGCTGGCCTTTATCCGCCTGCCAAGCGAAGCGGAATGGGAATTTGCGGCGCGTGGAGGTCATCAGGTGAATCGTCAGGAGTTGGAAGGCCGGCTCTTTCCCCGGAAACTGGAAGGCGGTGGCGAGGGGGCATTGGGCGACTGGGTGGTTTACCAGTCGGCCACCGGCGGCAGTGGTTTCACGGCGCGGTTGATGCCGATTGGCGCCAAACGTCCCAATCCAGTCGGTTTACACGATGTCATCGGCAATGCTGCTGAAATGATTCTGGAGCCATTTCATCTGGTGCGCGGTAGTGGGCGGGCGCATGGCGCGACTGGCGGCTTTGTCGTCAAAGGCGGCAATTACACGGAAGGGGAAGACGCGCTACTGACCGGGATGCGGCGGGAATATCCATTTTTCAATGAAAACGGTACGTCGCGCCGTAACGAAACGACGGGGTTCCGGGTGGTCATCGCCACCCTCTCTGCACCGGGCGCTCGTGCGCAAACCTTGTTGGAGCAGTGGGAACGCGAAGGGCGTTTCGCCAATCTCGTTGATCTTGACACGATTGCCGATCCCACCCAGCGCCTGGACGCCATCATTACGGCCACCCAGGATGAAAAACAGAAGAAGGCGCTGGGCGCAATTAACGCTGAACTCAAACAAACCGCAGGTCTGCTGGCGGAACAACGTAAAAATGCCGTGGCCAACCTGATCCAGTCGGCGGCGCTGATCGCCGAGACCATCAAAAACTATCATGGGCGGTTGCAGAACTTGCAGGAACAGTTGCAGTTGGCGCGCCAGGCCGGGCAAAGCCAGGACGCTGCGGGTTATGCAGCCACTATTGCCAACGGCAACAAAGCCTTGCAGGGGGCGTTGTCGATTTATGTCGATAACATCGCTTCTTGCATCAACTATCCCGATGCGGTCGTGCAGGAACAGGCGACCCGGGCGCGCGAGGAGTTGGGGCGCAAAGAGGTGTTGGGCCGTACCTTGGCGCGGCGCACGGATTTATTTCTCAGCCATGTACAGCAATATCGCAAGCAACTGAAGGCTGACCCCGAGAAGGTGCTGAGCGACATTATCAATCCCGTCCGATCATGATTCCAAAGGAGACACTAAATGATCTTTATCCATCCCTTTTACAAACGTTCCGCGCTGGCCTTGGCGGTTGCGGGTAGCCTTGGCCTGCAGGGCTGCGCTACCCTGCCGGGCCAGGAACCCGCAACGCAGGTATCCAGCGTTCCCCGGCTGGTGACGACCGACTACTACGCTAACTGTTACCAGCCGGTCGAAGAGTTGCGTCGTTACGATGTCAGCGCCCGCATGGCCAAGCGTCAAGAGGAGGCCAGAACCGCCGGTATCCTGGCCGGCGCCGCGATTGGCGCTATCGCCGGGGCTGCTCTGGACAGTGGCAACCGGGGTCGCGGCGCGTTACTGGGCGGGTTGGCGGGCAGCTTGATCGGTGCTGTGGCGACCGCGCAACAGGATCAGGGCGCTACGCAGCAGGCGGCTCAGGATCGCTCCAATCTCGCAGACAAATACGCTTATTACATTGACGGCGATGTCAGCGACATGGATTTAACCCTGGCATCGGCGCAAAAGGCGCAGAGCTGCTATCAGAAAGAATATTCCAAACTGCTCCGGGACAAAAAACGGGGTCGCGTCACGGCCCAGGAGGGGCGGCAACGCTTGACAGAAATCGTCGCGGGTTTACAGGAAACCAATGGGCTGATCGCCACGGTGGACAGCCGCTTCACGGAAAACGTTGCTGTTTACACCCGTTCTTATGAAGAAACCTTGCAACAGTCCGGTTTGAACCGGACCCAGGTGGCTAGCGCGGCGGCCCCTGCCAAGAAGCCCGCCAAGTCCAGAAGCACGGCCACTCCAGTGGCTTCCCAGTCGAAGGACGCGACTCCAGCGGTCTCCAGGGAAATCAAGGAGACGGAAAAGAAGTTGCAGCAGGCTGAAACCAAGCGTGTGGAAAGTCGGAAGGTTGCGCAAAACGGCGCCAATATGGTGCGGGATATTTGCAAAAATCCGGACGCCAGCGATTGGGCGCCGGCGGATAAATGCACGGTTTGATCTGAGCCGAATCCATTGCCATCACGATCTCCAGGGTGGGCGCGCCATGAGTCCGTTACGGTTTATTCGCACTTCCGAGATGAATGCCTTTGCCCCGATTCGATGGCGCGGACGACGGGTGCTGGAGGCTTTCGGGCTACTGCAAGCCTTTTTAGCGGCGAAAAGCAACGGACAGCTCAGTGGATTGCTGGCGGAGCCGGCCCTGGCCAGCGAGGGCAGTAGCGCCGCTCGCTCGATTGCCTGGTATACCTCGGCGGAAGGCGAGATTGTTCCGCTGCCGCAAGCGTCTCCCGACCAGCAGCGAGAAATACTGCGCTGGCTTGAAAACGCCCTGCAATCCGCCTTTGCAGGGTGCAGCGATCCAGACATTGGTCCATTGTTGCAACGTGCGCTGATCGTCGCGACCCTGGAAGATATTCTGCTGGTGGGCGGTCAGGTTGTCCTGACGAATTGGGGATTGGCCCCGCCGTCGGTCGTTGACCGTGAAGACGGGTTGCGGCAACACTTTGCCGCGACGCTGGGTCGTTATGTGTCATTGCCCTGGTTAATGGCAACGCCTCCTGGCGACGACCGCGCTCCAGACCCTGCGCCGGTTGCTGCGTCTGCACCGCCTGATCGGGCATCACCGGTTCAGACAACGCCGGAAACGGCCTCAGCATCCGCGCCGCCGGTGATTAAAACAGCATCGCCGGCTCTGGAATCGCGGCCTGCCTGGTATCAGCGCCCCTGGGCCTGGGCTTTAAGCGGTGCGTTGCTGCTGGTCTGTGGTCTCTTGCTGGGTTTGCTGATCCGCTGGATGGCTGCGCCTTTGCCGCTACCACCGGTCGCCAACGATCTGTTGAGTTTACAAAATGAGGTTAACCGCTCCTTGGAGGAGCAGGTGGCCCGCCTCCGCAACGCACTGACGGGCGATGTTTGCGCAGTTGAGTCCCCAGTCCCGCTGCTGCCGTTCCCGGCGCAAAGTCCACTCTGGCCGGCGCAGGGTGATCCGGCCCCGACCTCGGGGGATCGTCCGACCCCCACGCTGGCGCAGCGCCTGGAAGAAACGACGGTCCTGGTGCTCTCGCCTCAAGCCGACGGTTTGAGCATGGGCACCGGTTTTTTGGTGGCGCCGGGCGTGATCCTGAGTAATAGCCACGTGGTCGGAACGCCTGCGCCTGACCGCTCGATTTTCGTCACGGGCAGAGCGTTGGGGGGCCTGCAAAAAGCGCAGTTATTAAACGCCACGCCCCTATCGGGATCACGGGAGCGGCTGAACGCGCCGGATTTTGCCTTACTGAAATTGACCACGGGGACGTCGGGCAATAGTCCAGCGTTGCCATTGACCGTCGTGGCTGAAAAGTTGAATCCAGTGGTTGCCGCCGGGTTTCCTGGCTTCGAGTTACAGGTTGATCCGAAGTTTGCGGCGTTGCTGGACAAAAATGAAATATCCGCCATCCCGGAACTGGTATTGTCCAGTGGCGAAATCAGCGTCATGCGCAGTGAGGGCGATGCGCCGACCATCATTGCGCATACCGCCATCGTCTCCCAGGGTAACAGCGGGGGGCCGCTGGTGGATCGGTGTGGGCGGGTGGTGGGCGTTAACACCCTGATTCGCCTGGATGACGAGTCGCGGCGTCAAGGGAATTATGCGCTGGGCGGCAACGCGCTGGTGGCTTATCTGCGCCAGCATCAGATTCCCGTCCAGGTAGCCGAAAATCCCTGCACGGCGACTCCCTGAATCTTGAGATAGAGACGGGCCTCCACCATGATCGCAACGACCCATTTGTTAACCACCGAACGCTCGCGGGTGCAATTGATGGGCGTCCGTGGCCAGTGGGTGGTCAGCGCCTACCAGCAAATGGCCCGGTTCATTGAATTGCGGCTAGGCCGGAATCACCTTTTGTTATTCGCTGAGCCGGTGATCGCCGCCAATGCGATTGACTGGTTCACTGCGGCTGAGGGCGCGGTCCAATCCTTTGCCCAGCTTGATGAAACCGAACAAGCGGTGTTGCTGCAAACTACCCGGCGGCTGGTCACTGACCTTCAGCAGCTCTCTGAACAATTGAGCATCAGTCAACAAGCGGATCAGAAGCTGATCGGTGAAATTCTCCAGAATATGCTGGCGTTTCCTGATCAAAGTGTGTTCCAGGTCGGCGAACAACCGGTGGTCGCGGGCTGGGGACTCCGGTTCAATGAGACCGGGTTGACGTGGCGGGTGGCGGCGATCATGCCGTCAAAAGCCCCGGCTGGGTTGGATGCAGGAACTGCCGAGCCTTTGTCGGGCATGCGTAAAGCGCGCCAGTCGGTGGACTCGCCAGCAACGCCCATAGCCCGGCGACGGCCAGGAACGCCAGCAAGCGCCGCGCCGACTATAGATTCCGTTGCCTCTGGTGAACGGGAAAGGGCGTCAGGCGCCCGATGGCGGTGGATATTACTGACAGGGTTATTGCTCGCGCTGCTGATGGCGCTGCTGCTGGGATTGCGGGGTTGTGAAGGAATCGCACTACAGTGGGGTTCTCTGCCCTTGGTGGCTCCGCGTGAACCCGGTGTTCAACCTGCGGCAGTGGAGCCGAACGTTCGGGAATCGGTGGATTCATTGACCGACGCCCGCCAACGCGAATACCAGTTGCGTCAAGAATTGGCCCAATTGCAAGCCACATGGTTGCAGCAGCAGCGGGCCTGCAGGCGTCGATAACAGCGCCACGGGATGGGGCTGGATTTTCACGATTTATTTGAGCGGCCGACATGCCGATGGATTTTGGGTAGTTGACGCGATGCATCAAGAGGCCGATTGAATCATCTTACCCAGCCGCTGCCCCATCCTCACTGTTGCTCCTGACTTGAGCTCCGACTCCCAGCGCACCTGACCTGGCCCAAACAGCACAATGACTGTGGACCCCATGTTGAAGCGGCCCATTTCCGCGCCTTTGTCCAGCCGCACCGCGCCCTCGCCATTGGGCGGATAGCGCCAATGCTGAATCGTTGTGCCCAGCGGCGGGGTGATCGCCCCGGCCCATACGGTTTCGATAGACGCCACGTTAATAGCGCCTATCAGCACCAGCGCCATAGGCCCTGCCGGGGTATCGAACAGCGTCACCACTCGTTCGTTGCGGGCGAACAGTTCCGGGACCATCCGGGTAGTCAGCGGCGAGACGCTGAACAGCTTACCGGGGATATGCACCATCGCTCGCAGCCGGCCTGTCAGTGGCATGTGAATCCGGTGGTAATCACGCGGCGATAGATAGAGCGTCGTGAAGGCGCCCCCTTGAAATAAGCGGGCCCGCTCCGCATCCCCGCCCAGCAAAGCGGTCAAGGAGAAAGTTCGCCCCTTGGCCTGCACCAGCAGGTCCACATCCGCAATGCCGATCTGGCTGACCGCGCCATCGACTGGACAACACACGACCCGGTCGCCTGGGGCCATTGGGCGCACGCCGGGTTTGAGCGCCCGGGTGAAAAAGGCGTTGAAATGGGGATAGGCGCGAGGGTTGGTTTCGACAGCTTCGGCCAGACTTACCCGGAAATGCCGGGCGAAGTGGCGGATTAGCGCATCTTTGAACCATGGCGTTCGCACCCGCGTCGCCCGATAGGTCAAGCAGGTGAGTAATCGCTGCGGCAACAGGGCTTGCCACTGATGGCGGAGATAGTCACCCAGGGAGGCGGAGGCAGCTTTGGCGTCGGACATGGGTATGGGATTCGGTTGATTTGGAGCTGAAAGCATATCCCGTGGTTAGTTGAAGCGATAGAATTCATTGGCCATTCGCCGGCGATGATGCCCTATCGCCCCTTGTGACTCCCTATCGACAGCCTGCCGCCCATGACCGCCTACTCTGATGTTTCGACCAGTCTGCACACCCTCCGTGATTTTATCCGTTGGGGCGCCAGCCGCATGAACGAAGCCGGTCTGCATTTCGGCCATGGCACCGACAACGCTCTTGATGAAGCAGCGGCGTTGACCCTGCACACCCTGCACCTGCCGCCCGATCTGCACGCGGACTATTTGTCGGCGTCTTTGACCCCGGACGAAAAAGAGGCCGTGCTGCATCTGCTGGAGAGGCGTCTGACCGAGCGCAAGCCAGCGGCCTATCTGACCGGGCGCGCCTGGTTCATGGGCCTGCCGTTTTATGTGGACGAACGGGTATTGGTGCCACGTTCGCCGCTGGCGGAGCTGATTGAGCGGCAATTCGCACCGTGGCTGACGGACAGCCGCAAGGTCGAACATATCCTGGATTTGGGAACCGGCAGCGGTTGTATCGGCATTGCCTGCGCCTATGCCTTCCCTGATGCGCAGGTGGATTTGGTCGATCTTTCCACCGAGGCTTTGGCCGTGGCGCGGCGCAATGTCGCGGAGCATGGCCTGGAAGATCAGGTCGAGGTGATCCAGTCCGATTTGTTCTCGGCGCTGAAAGATCGTTGCTACGACATCATTATCAGTAACCCGCCCTACGTTGGCCTGGAAGAGATGGACTCGCTGCCTGCGGAATATCACCACGAGCCGCGCCTAGGGCTGGCCGCCGGCGCGGAGGGATTGGACGTAGTGGTGGAAATCCTGCGTCAGGCTGCTGACTATCTGAAACGTGACGGATTGTTGATCGTCGAGGTGGGTAACGCCCAGTATGCTCTCTGCAAAGCGCTACCCGATGCGCCATTCACTTGGCTGGAATTTGAACGGGGTGGTCAAGGCGTATTTTTGTTGAATGCTGCGCAGCTTCGGCGCTTGTAGATAGCTGAAATCGCTTGGGAAACCGATGGATGAGTGGCTGATGCGCCATCACACCTGATTCATTTTAATGGCGAGCGTTTGCTTGGGCCATACAAGGTGCCCTAACGGGGCGCTGCACCGGACTCCGCTTCGCCGGTGAGCTTTTTATATATCAATTTACTAACAAGTCAGTGATCACCACCAAAGTTCCCAATAAAGCGAGTGACTCATGCTGAATCTTCTGATAACTGTCTGATAAATATCTGATAATAAATATTATTGGCTTTCTTGATCAGCCAGCCGGTTAGCGAAGATAGTGCATTGAGATTGTAAATTTCTTATAATCTAGCCACTAGTGTGTTGGACGGGACGATTCAAGGACTCAGCTCATCCGGTTAAAGTCTCGCCCTTCTCTTAATCCTGCGATTCATGTTGCCAATCGGCCCACTTTGGGGACACCCACATGATCGACGAGTTGTTCCCGTACACAGACGATATAGACCGGCCTGATGCTTCCAGTGAGAGTTCTTCGCCTTGGAAGCTACTGGTCGTCGATGATGACCCTGAAGTCCACAGTGTCACCCGCTTTGTCCTGAATGATTTGCGCATTCTCGAACGGCCATTGCACCTGGTGCATGCTTACAATGGGCGGCAAGGGCGCGAGCAACTGCGCGAACACCCTGATATCGCCATCGCCCTGCTGGATGTGGTGATGGAAACCGAACAAGCCGGCCTCGACTTGGTGGGGTACATTCGTGACGAGCTCAAATTACTGGAATGCCGGATCATCCTGCGCACTGGGCAGCCGGGTTACGCGCCCGAACTGACGGTGATTCATGAATACGACATTAACGATTACCGCACCAAAGCCGAGCTGACGCACACTCGGCTGATCACCACGGTCAGCGCGGCGCTGCGAGCCTACGAACAACTGCATGCGCTGGCCGAGCACCGGCGGGGTCTGGAGTTGATCGTGGGCGCCGCCGCCAACCTGATGGAACAACACGCCATCACTCGTCTCGCCGAGGGGATCCTCACGCAACTGGCCACGCTACTCAAACTGTCCGTGGACGGTGTCGTCTGCACCCAGCGCGGCGCGGCGTTGAGCGATAATCGTGAGCAGTTCTATGTCGTGGGCGCGGCGGGCCGACATGCGCCATACATCGCCCAGCCGCTGGGGATGCTGCCTGACACCCGGATCGTATCGGCGATTCAGACTTGCATGATGCAACGCAGGCACATTTTCGGCGTTGGCTACACCGTGCTCTATCTGAAGGCTGCTCCTGACCAGGACGCCGCGATTTTTCTCGATTCCAGTCATGCGTTCACTGCCCTGGATCGCCCATTGCTTGAGCTGTTCGTGACCAACATCACCGCTTGCTTTCGCAACGTCAAGCTGGTTGAGCGCCTGCATTATCTCGCGTACCACGATTCACTGACCAACTTACCCAACCGCGAGCAATTCATTGTTGACCTGGAAGC
>JBAQIQ010000350.1:0-1949 GCA_049288935.1 Candidatus Competibacteraceae bacterium | reverse complement strand
CTGGAGGCCGGTAGCTCCTGCACTCTGACCTTCTAAATGGCGGTTGGTGACACGACTGTTGGGTCTACCCCCGTTCGCAAGATTCATGAGCAGGTCGCCGGCAAAGCCAGCCGCAGTGTCGTGGGTGAAATCACCCAACAGGTTCGTTCGGGAGAGGTAATAGCGGCGTCACCCGCCTCCAAATTCAGGACGACCAATGACCGCAAATGACCCACAGGAGACGCGCGGACTTTGCCGTCTTGTAGCGTTCGCTCCGACGGGGTTTTGCCCTTGGTTGCACTTATGAAGCGACGGCTAACCATTACCCTATCCGCGGTCGGGACGGCCGCACCGCCACCCCGGACCGCATGAAAATGCTCCAGCACGCTGCGGAGGACACCCACGCAGCAGTCTGACAAACCTCGGACGACGGCTTCTGGCCCAAAAGGGACACTCGCCTCGACAGGAATTTTCCCGTTCCCGTGCGATCGGCGACCGGGATCTCAGTTCCAATGAGCGCCAACCGAGCCACTGTCGTTCGATCTGCCCTTGCGACAACTTTTTACACGTATCTTCAGGTTACCCGAACAAGGAGCAGAGGCAGCGGCCAGAGCAGACAGCGGACGAGGGGAAGCAATGGGCGCTTGAAATGCGCATCCGGGCGGAGCGCCGGGCACTGGACGAGCGCCAGGTGCAGGCCCGAGAGCGCCAGCAGGACGCGGCCAACGCCCGGCTGGAGAAGGCCCGGCAAGAGGCGATGCAGGTGCAGCAGGTCCGGCGACAGGAACAGGCGTTGCGGGAGGTGCAGGAACGCTTGAAACAGGGTGGCTGGTTCTATCGGGTCAGCGGGAAAGCAAAAAAGGACCAGAAAGAAGAAGTTATCCGGCAGGAATTGCTTGAACAGTCACGGGCGCGCGTGAATGGCTGGATGGAGCGCGAGCGGGGAAACATGGCGTGGGAATTTCAGAAACTGGCCCAACGGCAGGAGGCCGAGCGCGTCGCACTGGAAAAAAAGATCGAGGACGCCCGGAATATCGGCACTTGGAGAGAGGGCGGCCCGGAGCGCACGGCGCAGCAGCGGCCAGAGCCGGGCGAGCAGCGCGAGCAAGGCCGGGGAGGCCGAACCCGCGAGCGGTAGACGGGCTTATGCGAGCGTGGACAGCATGAGAAACAAAGACCTGCAAAACTTTTCAGTTGACAAGTGTACGGTTATGCCGTACATAATGGAATATGCAGATTCAGAGCGTCCGCCACAAGGGCTTGAAACGGCTTCTCGAAGATGACGACGACCGGGGAATCCGGCGCGATCTGGTTGGCAGAGTGCGGAATGTTCTGACGGTCCTGATTGCGGCGGCGGATATGGACGGCGTTCAAGGCCCGCCCGGTTGGCGCATTCACCAACTTTCCGGGGACCGTGCGGGAACGTGGAGCATTTCGGTATCCGGCAACTGGCGGATCACATTCGATATCGAGCAGGGAAAAATCGCCAATCTGGACTTGGAGGATTATCACTGATGAGCGAAACCATTACCAAAATCGGTATGAAACCCGTCCATCCGGGTAGTTTCATCCGCACCGAAATTCTGGACGAACTGCACTTGTCGGTTTCCCGCGCCGCTGAAATTCTCGGTGTGCGCCGCGCCACCCTGTCCGATCTGGTCAACGAAAAGGCGATTTTGTCACCGGAAATGGCGCTCAGGATCGAAAAGGCGTTTGGTGTCTCGATGGATACCTTGTTGGGGATGCAGGCATGGCATGACATCTACGCCATACGGCAGCGGCAAGGGGAAATCAACGTGCAGAAATACGAACCGGCGTGATAAGAGAGACGAGAGCTTGCGGAGAGGTTCTGTTGCGTTAGCTGAGAGAGTCCGCTTTCGGTAAGCGACCCGGCCCCTGTCCTAACTTGAGAACCCGCATGATCGACTTTAGAGGCCACCGCTTTGAACGAGACATCATCCTGAGAGTGT
>JBAQIQ010000349.1:0-33600 GCA_049288935.1 Candidatus Competibacteraceae bacterium | reverse complement strand
CCGGCGGCGGAAAAAGGTCCGGTTGGTGCTGCGCACTGAGGAGCAGTCGCGCCCGCAGACGAACCCCGGCCCACCCTTCGTCGCGTAGCACCGCCATCGTTCGCTGTAGCAAACGCATCAGGCCAGTGTGCCGGGTCAGCGCGGTCCGAACTGCGCCAACCCACCGTCGCCAGCGGACTATCAGGCCGGTCCCTAACATCCCAGCGATCCCAGGGCGTTCCGGGTGGCTTCCAGATAACGATGGCCGTATTGACGATCCGGTTCCAGATAGGCGCCTTCGGCCCATTCATTCCAGGCATTGACGAACACCAGCCGTTCATCGCCTTGCCGGAACCAGCGGGTTTCATCCACGAGTCGCTTCAGCCAGCGTTCGTAATATTCCGGCTCGGCGTTCAGGAAGATATTGCTGGCGTTTTGGCGGCGAGCGGTGTTGTCCCAGGAGGGCATGGCAGTGCGGAAGAACGGATAGGGCATCGGTGGCCGGTTCATGAAAAAGTCGGCGGTGGCCGGATAATCGAAAAACATCCCCTGAAAATCAGGATTCAACATCTCGGCGGGTTGCTCGGCCAGCACGGCCATGGCGTGTGGCGGAAATTCCACGGCGGCGTCGAAACCGTAACGACCGGGATCATCCGTGACCCCGAAACTCTGTACCGCCGTTAGATGCAGTTCGCCCAGCCCCGCATCACGGCAATAGCGCCGCCAGAGATCGGCAGTCCGGGCGGGGTCGGGCAGCAAGTTGCTGCGGTAGACCAGCAATAACAACCGGTTGTTGACACGAATATAGCGCCGATCGCGCAGAGCCGGCTCCAGAGTCCGAATGAAGTTCAAATCGTCCTCATCGGAATGTTCTTGGGCGATCAGAATCTCGGCGTCGAGACCATCCCAACGCCGGCTCCAGTTTTCGTTGGCCCAACAGACGCAGAACGGAAAATCCGGGTGACCGGATTGCACCACTTCGTCCAGTGGCCGGTTGAGCAGGCGCTTGCCGGCGAACCAGTAGTAGTAGTAACAGAAGCCGTAGACGCCATATTGCCGAGCCAGGGCGGCCTGTTCGTCGCGGATTTCGGGAACTCGCAGGTCATAGAAACCCAGATCAGCCGGCAGGCGCGGCTGATAGTGGCCGGCGAAGTTGGGGACCGCCTTGGTAACATTAGTCCACTCGGTAAAGCCCTTGCCCCACCAATGGTCGTTTTCCGGGATCGGGTGATACTGGGGCAGGTAGAAGGCGATGAGCCGCACCCGGTTGCGAGCCTTGAGGGTTTCACCCCAGCGCTCCAGATAGAGCGTCCGGTTGCGTTCAATTTGCCGCAGCTTATGCCCGCTCTGGTTCGTCGTGATGCTCAGGTGATGAATGACTTCAGCCGCGGGTTGGTAGATCACCTTCCGGCCTCGCTGGATCACGCGCAACGAGAGGTCACTGTCTTCGTAATAAGCCGGGGCGTAGCGCTCGTCGAAACCGCCCAGTTCCCGAAACAACGCGGTTTCAATCAGCAGGCAGGCGCCGGAACAGTGATCCACGGTTCGCGGCGGGCCGTTGTACAGGGGTTTGGCCGGATCATCATTCAGACCGATCAGCTCAACGGTCCCATCCGGGTGCAGCGCTGCGCCCGCTTCCTGCAAATGGCCGCTGGGATAGATCAGTTTGGCCCCGACGATGCCTACATCCGGGATCGTGGCGAAGACTTCCAGCAACCGATCCAGCCAGCCCGGCAGCACCTGGGTGTCGTTGTTCAGAAACAGCAGGTAGTGACCCCGGGCCAGTTCAGCGCCGTGGTTGGCCGTGCGCAGGAAGCCCTGATTTTCTGGATTGCGGACGTAACGCAACCCTGGGATGTGGCTGAGCAACGATTCCGTGGCGTCGCTGGAGGCGTCGTCCACGACGATGATTTCGCCGTCCGCTTCGGAAGGACAGCGCTGGAGGGTGGCCAGACAACACACCGTGTACTCAACGTGGTTGAACGCCGGAATAATGATCGACACCCGTGGCTTTTCCGGCGCCAGGAAGGCCAGTGTGGCGGCTAGCCCCGCGACGCCTTCCGGGCCGATCTCCAGCAGGGGCGGGGGAACGGGTGGCGGCGGCAAGGTCAGAGGGTCGGACGTTCGCACCGTCGCTGGCGGGAGAGCAGCGGTTTGCGCCAGCCACTGCTGATAGTTAGCGCTGTCTTTGAGGAACAGCCCGAGATGGCGGTAAAAAAATGACTTCAGACGCCATTTGACCGGCAACGGCAACGGTAGCCGACGATAGAGGGAACGAACGGTCCGGCTGGCCAGGACCCGGATTCTGCTGGGCATGAGGTGATGGAGTCAGATTCTGCAGGCGGTAGAGGCCGGGGGCAGCCCGGTTGATTTCGGCTGGATAGAGCGGCTATTGTGGCAATCCTGCTAAAAACAGCTTTTGAACGATGAGTATTCTATGGCATTACCCGCCGATGTGAAACCGAACCGACCGCCGCAGAAAGCAGCAGTCCGCGTGGCGGTGCTCATCGTCAATTTTAATAGCGGGTCACTGCTGGGCGAATGCTTGCGGCATGTGCGTGCCCAGACTCGTCGCCCGGAACAGGTGATCGTGGTGGATAACGCCAGCAATGACGGTTCCAGCAACCGGGCCGAGTGCGACTATCCTGGCGTCACCGTGGTTCGGCTGGAGCATAACCTGGGATTCGCCGCCGCCAACAATCTGGCGGCGCGGCAGGCAGGCGAGGTGGATTGGCTGGCGCTGTTGAATCCCGATGCATTCCCGGAACCGGACTGGCTGGAGCGCTGGCTGGCGGCAGCGGATGTGCATCCAGACTATGCCTGTTTCGGCGCTCGTCTGGTGGATGCTGGCGATGCCGGGCGGCTGGACGGCACAGGGGACGTCTATCACGTCAGCGGGTTGGCCTGGCGGCGCGACCATGGCCGGCCGATCGTCGATGGTGAGCGGGATGCAGGCGAGATTTTCGCCCCGTGTGCGGCGGCGGCCCTGTATCGGCGGACCGCTTTTTTCGAAGCGGACGGTTTCGATGAGGCGTATTTTTGCTATTTCGAGGACATCGATCTGGGATTTCGGCTACGGCTGCTCGGCTATCGCTGCGGATACGTCGCGGACGCCGTGGTCCGCCATGTCGGCTCGGCGGTGACGGGTCGGCGCAGCCCGTTTTCGCTCTATTACGGTCATCGCAACCTGGTGTGGACTTGGTGCAAAAATATGCCCGGCTCCTTGTTCTGGCGGTATCTGCTGCTCCACTTACTGCTCAACCTGGGTTCTGTGCTGTGGTATACCCTGCGCGGTCGAGGCGGCGTTCTGTTGCGCGCCAAGTGGGACGCTGTGCAGGGTCTGCCGCGCTGCTGGCGACAACGGCGAGCGATCCAGAGTCAGCGCCGGGTTTCCGCCGGAGCTTTACGTCAAATGATGAGTGGGAGCTGGCGGGCGCTCTATCGGCGCGGCGCTGGCTGATACTGGATTGAATCTTATGGCTATCACGCACACTGCTCATGTCTACCATCGCACCCTGGACCCGAACAGTCAGGATTCGCTGGCCCGGTTTGCGCGCCTGATCCCGCCCGGCAGTCGTGTGCTGGATCTGGGCGCCGGTCCGGGCGTTCTCGGTCGCTACCTGGCGGAACATCGCGCCTGCACGGTCGATGGCGTCGAATACAACCCGGCTGCGGTCGCTGAGGCCAGGCCCTGGTATCGCCATCTGGAATGCGCCGATTTGGAACAGGTGCTGCTGGCCGACTGTTTTGCCAGTCGCCGCTACGATTTCATCATTTGCGCCGATATCCTGGAACACTTGCGTCAACCCGGTGAGTTGCTGGCGCAGTTGCCCGGTCTGCTGGCTTCAGGGGGCCGCGTGCTGCTGTCGGTGCCGAATGTGGCTTATGCCGGCTTGATTGCCGAGTTGCTGGCCGGCGATTTTCGCTATCGCCCCGAAGGGTTACTGGATGAAACCCATCTGCGCTTTTTCACCCGAATATCCCTGCTCCGACTGCTGGAGGCGTGTGGTTTGCGGTCGGTTGCGTTGGACGCCACGGTGATGAGTCTCAATCATTCGGAATTTGCCAACGACTGGGCGGCGGGCGGTTGGGCGGAAACCGGGTCGCCAGCAGTGATTAGTGCGTTGCTGGATCGACCCGAAGCGCTGGTCTATCAGTTCCTTGTGACCGCTGTTCCGGCCACCGATGCCGGAGAAGCCGCCGGGCAGGTTCCGGCTGAGGCACTGGCAGCAGCTCAGGCGGCACTGGCGGTGCGACAGGCGGATCGGTCGGCAAATTCCGCACTATCGATAGCTCTGGTGACCTACGCCCCGGACCTGGCGCTACTAACATCCGCCTTGGAACATCTGGGTCGGGCGTTACGCCACGCCCAACAGTGCGGGCGGTTGGCGGAGGCTCGGTTGATATGGGTCGATAATGGCCCAGGTCCCGACTGGCGGGAACCGTTGCAGGGCGTGCTGGACGCGGCGCAATTGCCGGCGACGGTGGAATTGCTCAGCGGGCAAGGCAATGTCGGTTATGGGGCTGGGCATAACCTGGCGTTCTATCGGGGAGGTGGCAGCGTTCATCTCATTCTCAATCCCGATGTGCTCATGGAAGAGGACGCGCTGAGCGAAGGGTTGGCGTTTCTGACAGCACATCCTGAAGCCGGGCTGGTTGCGCCGGTGGCGTGGGACGGCGCGGGGCGGCAGCACTATCTGTGCAAACGTTATCCGACCGTGTGGGACCTGGCGTTGCGAGGGTTCGCCCCGGGCTGGCTGCAACGCGGGTGGCAGACTCGTCTGGATCGCTATGAATTGCGCGAGCAGGCCAGTGACGCCGTGCTGTGGGACCCGCCTGTCGCCAGCGGCTGTTTCATGCTGTGTCGGCGAGCGGTGCTGGAGCAGGTGGGTGGCTTCCAACCCGACTATTTTTTGTATTTTGAAGATTTCGACCTGAGCCTGCGGCTGGCGGCAGTGACGCGACTGGTGCGTGCGCCAACGGTGCGTATCGTGCATCTGGGCGGTCATACGGCCCGTAAAGGATTCCGTCATATCAGCCGATTTCTGTGGTCAGCGGCGCGGTTTTTCCATCGGCATGGATGGCGCTGGTGGTGACAGCGGAATTTTTCCAGCACCGGCCAGTGCTGGTGACGGGGGGGACCGGATTTATCGGTCGCCGACTGGTTGCGGCGCTGTTGGAGCGGGGAGCAGAGGTACGGGTGCTGGTGCGGTCGGTAAGCCGGAGGTTACCGGATTGGGATAGCGTGGAGGTGGTCACTGGCGATTTGACCGATCCCATCAGCCTGGTCTGCGCCTGCGCCGGAATCGACACCGTCCTCCATGCCGCCGGTTTCGCCCATGCGGACGCGGCGGCTACGCCAGATTTCGTCACCCGGCACTGGGCAGTGAATGCCGAAGGGACCTTTCATTTGCTCAATGCAGCGCGGACGGCGGGCGTGACGCGATTTGTGTTTTTGAGTAGCGTCAAGGCGATAGGCGAGCCGGGGCCGCGTTGCGTGGATGAAGATGGGGATACGCTCCCGGAGACGCCTTACGGCCAGGCGAAACGGGCCGCCGAAGAGCGGGTGCTGGCGGTGGGGCGTGAATCGGGAATGCACACGGTCAATTTACGTCCCGCGCTGGTCTATGGGCCAGGGATGAAGGCGAATTTGTTGCGGCTGATCAAAGCAGTGCGTCGGAGTTGGTTGCCACCCTTGCCGGAGACGGGCAATCGCCGTTCGCTGGTTCATGTCGATGATGTTGTTCAGGCGTTGTTACTCGCGGCGGCGCAACCGGTCGCTGCGGGTCAAACCTATTTCGTCACCGATGGCCGACCGTATTCGGGACAGGAACTGTATCGATTGATCCGCCAGGCACTGGGCCGACCGATGCCGCGCTGGACGGTTCCGGCAACCGTGTTATGGGGTGCGGTGAATCTGGCGGATGGCATTCGTGGACTGACCGGTCGCCGCGACGGCCAGGCGCGGGCCATGCTGGAGAAGTTGCTGGGCTGGGCCTGTTATGATTCCCGGCGGATCGTCAATGAATTGGGCTATCGACCCCTCTGGGATCTGGAGCGCGCCTTGCCTGGATTATTGCAAGGAGAGGAACGATGCGAGTGAAGGAACTGGTTGCTCTTGCTCTGGTTAGGCGACCCGGGTGGCTTCTGCCCTGGTTGATCGCAGTGACGATAGGGGCAGCGCTGACCGTGCTGGCGGTTTTGCTGTTTTACCGCACGGGCGGCCTGCGGGCGGCGGCGCCGCCCGTGCAGTTGACCGGGACGGAATTGCAACTGGTGAGCGGCCAGGGTGAGCGGACCCCGGCAGGTGTGGCCATTCGTCACCCGGGGCCAGACGGGGTGGCGACGGCACAAGGGATGGTGGAGCGTCTGGTTCAGGCCAAGCTGTTTCGCCGGCTGTCATGGCAGGTCGAAGGATTGGAGCCGGGTAACGAATTGCGGCTGATCTGGGTGACATTGGCCGAGCCGCACACCCGGCGGGAACGGCTCTTGCCCGCAGTGAACGAGGGGACCGTCGATCTGGGCGCCGAGCCACACTGGCAGGGCCGGATTGCCGCTGTCGGCCTCACCATGCGCAGTGCGTTCTCCTCGCCGATCACCATCCGCCAATTGGAACTCCAGCCGGCGCGGCTCACTGTAGGGGAACTGTGGCGCTGGGCGGTGAGCGAGTGGCGCGCCTTTGAGGATTGGAGCCAGCGTTCTATTAACTATGCCTCCGGCGCACCGCTCGATGCGCTGTTCCCTCCGGTGTTGATCGTGGCGCTATGGCTTGGGTTCAGCGGGGTGCTGTATGCGTTTTTTAGCCCGCCCCGCGGGCAACCGAGGACGTTGATGCCCTACGCCGCACTGTTCCTGCTTGGTTGGCTGCTGCTGGACTTGCGCTGGCAGTGGGAGTTGAACCAGCGATTGGGACAAACGGTGGCGCGCTTTGCCGGTAAGGAAATGACTGAACGGCGGTTGGCCGATCTGGATGGCGACTTCTATCGGTTCCTGCTCGAAGTTCGGCGGCGATTGCCCGAAAAACCGGTGCGGTTGTTCATTGTCAGCAACGATCCATCGGGGTTCCTGGCTGGCCGCGCCCGTTACCATCTGTCACCGCATAACGGTTATATGGGCTTTACCCATCCGCCCGCTCCAGATCGGGCGCACGAAGGGCATTATGTCCTGATCCTGTCTCCACTGTCCGGGGTGCGGTATAGCCGTCAGGAGCAGGCCCTGGAGTGGGAGAATGGGCGGCTGTTGGTTGAGATGCGATATTCGGCCCCGCTGGGAGCGCTGTTCCGGGTGCGGGAAGGTTGATCCGCGATGGAAGAATTGCGAGTGGGGCTGGCGCTGGGTATTCCCTGGCTGGCGGGGACGCTTTGGGTGCGGGCGTTGCTGTGGCGGGAAGCGCCCACGGGTGTTTGGTCACTGGCGCTGGGCTATGGCTACTTCCTGGGGTTGTTGGCCGCTGTCCTTCTGTTACGTGTCCAGGTTGCGGTGGGTTGGCCATTGGACTTTGCCGGTCCGACCCTGTTGCTAGCGTTGCTGGGATTGGTCAGTGGCGGCTGGGCGTGGCGGCGGGCCGGATTTCGTTTCCCCTGCTGGGATCCAGAGGGTTGGCGCACAACAGCGCCGGAGTGGTTCAAGCGCAGCCTTTTCCTGCTGCTCTTGGCCTGGATAAGTTGGCGACTGCTCCTGTTGGCGCAGGAAATCTGGTTGCGGCCATTATATCCCTGGGACGCTTGGACGACCTGGGGAGTGCGGGCGCGGGTATGGTCGGAATTACAGCAACTGGTTCCATTCGTCGATCCTGAGCGTTGGCTGGCGGACGCCAGTGGTTCGGTCTATACCGTCCATGCCTGGGAATATCCGAATGCGGTATCGTTGTTAGCATTGTGGCCGACCCTGGCGTTCGGCGCCTGGTGTGAGCCAGTGGCCCATCTGCCCTGGTTGGGAGCGGCTCTGGCATTGAGTCTGGGTTTCTATGGGCAGGCGCGGCTTTGGGGAACATCGCCGCTGGCCGCTTTGGTTTTCGTTTGGCTGCTGTTGTCGCTACCGATACTGGATACCCACATCGCCTTGGCCGGTTATGCGGATTTGTGGCTGGCGGCGGTGTTTGGACTGGCGGTCTGCGCGTTGCTGCAATGGGCGCGGACGGGCGACCGCTGGCAAGGCGTACTGGCGTTACTGCTGGCGCTGGCCTGTCCGTGGATCAAGCGCGAGGGGCTGGTGTGGGCGCTGGTGCTGATTCCCGCAGCAACGGTGGTATGGACGCCGCGCCGCTACTGGCTTTGGCTGGCGGGCGGGTTTCTGTTGGCTTTGGCGTTATGGTTGGCGGCGGGCGGCGTGGTCTTCACCGTAACGGGCTGGGGCGAGGTGCAGTTGACCCCTCAAGTGCTTCAATTGCCGTTACTGGGCCGGTTTGAGTTGCATTACCACGATATCTGGGAGCCAGTCGCCCGCAATTTGTTGATCCTGGGCAACTGGCATTTGTTTGGCTATTTGCTGCTGGCGGCGTTTCTGATTGGGTTACCGCGAGTCTTGACTGAGCCATGGCGGTTGGCGGGGATTGTCGTAACGGTTGCCGGATTGCTGATGCTGTTTGTGCTGTTTTTCCTCACCGAGGCTTACCTGTGGGCTCTACAGTACACCAGCATCAACCGGGTGTTCCTGCATTTCGCCCCGGCCCTGCTGTTCTGGGCGCTGACGGTCATTGTGCGTCAAAGGCCCGTCGTGTCTTCGACGTAGCTGAATACCTCAATGCCTAGTTGTTCGGCAACCGGGCGGGCGGTGGGATGCACCATCGGAGAGACAACCAGTTTGCGCTGGACCGGTCGCTGATGGCGTCGTTCGTAATACTGGGCTTTGCGGTCGAAGGTGTACATGTCGGATTTGGACATCGAGGATTTGATCTCGCAGAGAATCACCACGCCGTTCTTGATGATGATGTCGATTTCGACTTGATCAGGCCGGCCAAAAACCAAACCTTCATCGTCGAATTCGTTGATGTTCAGCACTTCGACGCCAAAGCTTGTTTCCAGAATGCCCTTGAGGGCGTTGCGAAAACTGTGTTCGGAGGCAATGCCCCAGCGGGAGCCGAGCGCGCCGAGGCCTTGCTCCTGCCGGGAGCGGGATCGCGTGATTTCCTCCAGTAACTTTTTGTTAGTGCGGTTTTGCTCGTCCCACTTGCGGTTTTGCTCGTCCCACTTGCGGTTTTGTTCATCCCACTTGTGGTTTTGCTCCTCGGTATGAGCGTCAAATTTAGCGCTCCATTCCTCCCATTCGCGGCGACGCTCCACACGGTCCGCCGCAAATTCTTGCAATATGCGCTCGAAGCGAGCGTCGAAAGTTTCCGGCGTTACCGCTGTTTGCCGGATCAGTTGCTCCAGCCATTGCCGAAAACCGGCGTCCTGCTTGAGCAGTTCAGGTAATTCGGTATGCAAACGGGCTTTCAGATCTTCTGTGGTCATGGGTTGCTCTCCCATCGTCAATCCTTTGTGCAGCAGATTGTTGCCGGGTTCCCATCAGGCGTCAATCGGCGATATAAGTCAGTGATTGCCGCGGCGATTGGCCCAATACCGAACTGTTGCTTGAGTGCCATTGCGCCTGCCAGACCCAACGCGGTTCGTTGCGCCGGGTCGTGCTGTAAGTTCCGGAGCGCCACCGCCAACGCCTCAGGATCGCTGGGTGGTACGCACAGTCCGTGACCCGCCTGATTGACAACCCAGCCGGTTCCGGAGCCGGGAATATCGCTGACCACCACCGGCTTGCCGAAGCGCATCGCTTCCAGCAGCACCAATCCAAATGCTTCAGTGCGTTCCAGCGAAGGCAAGCAAAGCACGTCGCAACTCGCCAACAGCGCATTCAGGTCGGCTTCGGGCTGGAAACCGGGCAGACACACCGGGTCGTGGAGGTTGAGCGATTGAATCAACGTCGCTAGCCGGTTTCGCTGTTCGCCGGCGCCAACGATCAGGACGCGACTGCCGGGCAGGTGGGCAGCGGCCTGGATGAGAATGTCGTGGCCTTTATAGTAGGTCAGGCGGCCGATGGCCAGGATACGGAATCCGGTTGGACCCCATAATGCTTCCGCTCGTTCCTGGGCGGCGGGGTCGGGATCAGGGATGCGGGTTGGATCGAGGCCCAGCGGGATGATATGGCAGCGGGCGCGCCAGGGGGCAAGGGCCGCGCTGGCGTTTAGATAGGGCGGCGAGGTGGCGATAACGGCTCGGCTAGCGGCGAGCAGGCGTTGTTCAAAAGGCCGGTATAGCCGATAAGCCAGCGCTAATCGCCGATCAATCGTGGACGCAACGACGTCGGCGTGCCAGTGAATCACCCAGGGTAGTCGGCGTGCAGCGGGAACCGCCAGCGCCCAGAATGCTGAGGTGTTGGGCAGATGCAGGTGCAGCAAGTCTGGCTGGAATTCACGGATGGCGCGCGCCAGCCAAAAGGGAAATGTCGGACTGATGGGGGCGTAGAGCAGCCGGCCATAACAAGGCGCACGGTAGATGCGCACTTCCCCTTCGCCTGTGCAGGGAGAGTGGGGTTGGGGGCGAGAGGGCGCGTCATCATGCACCAGTGCGGCGGTGGCGACGCCTTGTTGCTGAAGGGCGGGCAGCAGGTCGGCCAGGAAATTTTCCATGCCACCGGCGAAGGGCGGATAAAACTTGCCGATGTGGAGAACGCGCACACCTCTCATCTTTGCCCTTCTTCGTCACAGGGTGAAGGGTGAGTGGGAGCAGCAGGTAGAGGAGGGGAGGGGGCTTGCGCCTCCAGCATGGCCAGCCGTTGCGCCAGCCGACGAATGAGCCGTTCTTGCCGCGAACGCTCCAGGTCCATAGTCAGGATTTTTACCAGTAACATGCTGAAACCCAGCAAGATAGCCAACATCGGCGGGTAGCTGACCCCGACATAAACCGCCAGATAGTCGAAAAGCCGGGGAAAGAAACCCAAAGTGCCAATCGTGATTGCGGCGCCGATCCACCAAATAGCGTAAGGGCCGTGCAGGTGGTCGCGGCGCACCAGGAACAGAATGACAACGGCGATGACAATGCCGATCGCCATGGAGGTAATTTGGTAAGTGATCATCATGCAGTGAAGTCAGTCATCATCTGGCGGCAAGTGGTTGTAGCCAACCCGGGCGATGCAGAGCAGGCTGGTGTGCAGCATATATTTCCCCACGACCCGCCAGGAACGAAATATCTTGGAGGCGCCGATCACCCGTGGTTGCATTGAAACCGGGACTTCGACAGCGTGCAATCCCTTACGGCGCAGGATCAACAGGACACCGACATCCTGATAGTCAAGCAGGCTGGCTTCCTGAGAGGCGAGGACCGTTATTGCGGCGTGATTATAGGCGCGAAAGCCGGAGGTGATGTCTTCCAGTTGCAGGCCGGTCAGCCAGCGGAAGTAGTTCCAGGCGAAGCGGCGGGCGCGGCTGGCTCGTTCCGGGAAGGCTCCAACGCTGACATCCGCCTGGCCGCTGACGAGCGGTTCGAGCAGCGCGCCAATACTTTCCGGTTCATGTTGGCCGTCGGCGTCGAGAGTGACGGCAGTGCGGTAGCCTTGGCGCAGGGCGTAGCGCAGGCCCGTTTGCGTTGCCCCCCAGGCGCCGAGCTGGATCGTGAGCGGCAAGACTGTGGCCCCGGCGGCGCGGGCGACCTGGGTAGTGGCGTCCGTGCTGCAATCGTCGATGACCACAACCGGACAGTTCCACGCTTGCCGGATACAGGCGACGATACTGCCGACCGTAGCGGCTTCGTTATAGGCGGGGATCAGGACGATGGGGCGGTCGGCGATAACCATGTGGGGGAGGCTGTGTAGCGAGAAGCGGTGACGGTTAATTTCGGGTCTTCGGTCATCCATCCACTCCTTCATTCAGGGAGCGGCGTCTGGCGACGAAAATAGCATCAGGCTGCCTTGCACGAGTAACCGCAGAGACACGGGTCGCAATACTCTCGCGGCAGGCTCAACACGCAGTTTAACAGACTGCTAAGGCGGTTTATCCATTTATTTTGCTGATTTTTTGTGGTATCCAAATGTAATATATATAAATTTAAAAAAGCATTCTGGCTATCAGCGGCGGATTATGTCAATCTTCGAACTTCATTTTCCGCGCTCATGAGATGCTTTCCCTGCGATGTCGAGTCCAGAAACTTCCCGTTCCTTTGCGGTCCCAACAACCCGCTTGATCGCCTATAGCGTTGTGCTAGCCGCACTGGCGGTTGCCCTGTCGCCGGTCAGCATCCCGGTGGGCATTGCCAAGGTATCGCCTTTCCAACACTTCATCAACGTTATCGCCGGGGCGCTGGTCGGCCCCTGGTGGGGATTGGCGATGGCTCTCGTCACTTCGCTGGTTCGCAACGCCCTGGGTCTGGGCACCCCATTAGCTTTTCCAGGTAGTGTGTTTGGCGTGGTGTTGGCCGGCCTGATCTTTCGCTACACGCGCAACATCTATTTCACCGCCCTGGGTGAAATCATTGGCACCGGGCTGATCGGCGCCACGGTGGGGGCGTTGCTGGTGGCGCCGTACCTGATGGGCCGCGACCTCGCTCTGACCGTGTTGATCCTGCCATTCCTGCTGTCCTCAATGGCCGGCGCGGTGCTAGGCATTTTGGGTTTGCGCTTGCTACGACAACTCGGCTATCTGCGCTGAACTGCGATGACGGATGCCGTGATTGCTGGCCGGGGCGTTTTCTACCGCTATCCCCTGGCCGAAAAGCCTGTCCTGCAAGACCTTGATTTCACGATCGACGCTGGCGAGTTCGTGTTGCTGGCCGGGGCCAGTGGTTCCGGAAAATCCACCCTCTGCCGGTTGCTGAATGGCCTGATTCCCCATTTGCATGGCGGCGAACTGCACGGTCACTTGACGGTGGCTGGCGCTGACCCCCGCCTGACGCCACCCAGCCAGTTGAGCCGGAACGTCGGGCTGTTACTGCAACGGCCTGACGCCCAGTGTCTGGCGGCTACTGTCGCTCGTGACATTGCCCTCGGCCCCGCCTGTCAGGGGCTGGACCGGATGACCATCGCTCACCGGGTGCGGGAGGCCGTGAGCCAGTTAGACATCGTCCATTTGCTGGACCGCTCTCCGCATACCCTGTCCTGCGGTGAGCAACAGCGGGTCGCGCTGGCCGGGGTGCTGGCCATGGGGCCGAAACTGCTGGTGCTGGATGAACCGTTCGCCTTTCTCGATGCGGCGGGCGCGGCGCAATTGCGCGAGTTATTACGCCGCCTGCATGACTCCGGCATCACCGTCATCGTTGCTGAGCATCGGTTGGGTGAATTAGTTGATCTTGCGAGCCGGATGCTGGTCTTGCATCGGGGGGGCTTGGTCGCCGACGATTCCCCAGCTACCGTATTAGCCGGCGACATCTCGGTCTGGGGTCTGGAGCAGCCGGGATCGCTTCCGGCATTGCCGCCACTCCTGGCGTCTGCAACAGGGGAGCCGGTCATCGAGTGGGATAGCATCGGCGGCGAACGCAATGGCCGATCTGTATTGAAGGGCGCCAGCCTGACGAGTCGCAGTGGCGAGATTGTGGCGCTATTGGGAGCGAATGGCGCGGGCAAGAGCACCCTGCTGCGGCATGGCAACGGTCTGTTGCGCGCCCAGCGCGGCGCGGTGCGGGTGCAAGGACAGCCGGTAGGACTGCGGCCCGTTGCAGAGTTGGCTGGTGAAGTCGGGTTGGTGATGCAGCAACCAGCGCACATGCTGTTTGCGCCAACCGTGAGGGCCGAATTGGCCGCCGGTCCACAGGCCCTGGGTCGCCATGATCCGGCTTGGTGTGGGCAACTGAGCGAGCGCTTCGGCCTGACGGCGTTGCTGGATCGGCCTCCTCATACCCTCAGCGCTGGCGAACAGCGGCGACTGGCGATTGCCGCAGTGCTGGCCTCCCGGCCACGGGCGCTGCTCCTGGATGAACCCACCGCCGGGCAGGATGCTCTGGCCCGTGCGGTTTTGCGGACGCTGCTGACCGAGTGTGCTGCAGAAGGCGTAGCAATTGTTGTGGCGACGCATGACGCTCACTGGGCCGGGTTGCTTTGCCATCGCGGGGTGGTGCTGGCAGATGGGCGCATTCATGAGGTGCGCCCCCTGACCAGCGTTGGCCTTCCCTCCGAAGTGGGGGAGTTAAGGGGTTGCTCGGCCAGAGCCATCTCCTCTTTTGCAGGGGATGATGGGAAGGTCGAGCGGTTACCGTTGCAGTGCTCCTCATCCCAGGAATTGGCGCGAGGAAGGCGCTTTGATCCGCGTGCGCAATCGGTCGTTTACCTGCTTTATTGCGCGTTGATTCTGCTGGCGATGCAGCCGCAGGAGTTGCTGCCGCTACTTGCCGTTCCCTTATCAGGCATTGCACTCAGGCGCCATTGGGCGGAGTGGTGGCGGGCCATGGGGGTCCTGTGGCCGACCCTGTTGTTGTTTGCAGCCATGGTCGGTGTGGGGAGCGGCGTGGAAGCGGCGACAGGCGCGGTGCTGCGGCTGGTGGCGCTGGTCACCGCCAGCGTGTTGTTTTTTGCGCTGACCCCGCCGGAAGAGTTAGGAGAATCACTGTTGGCCAGCGGTCTGTCGCCACAAGCCGCATTCCTGTTGGAAGGAACGCTGCGTTTTGCACCGACCATGGCAGCGCTGGCCCGTGAGGTACGGGAAGCACAGGAAAGCCGGGGCATTCGGCTGGACGGGTTCTATCTGTTGCGTAATGGTGCTGCGGTGTTGGGACCCTTGCTGGCGAGCGTCATGCGCTTTGCGGACGATTTGGCTGAGGCGCTGGAGGCACGCGGTTTCGGTGGATCAACCCGTACCCCGTTGGCGGATTATCGGTTTCGGGTGCGGGATTGGGCACTGATATTCGTGGCAGTCCTCATGGCATTCAGCGGATGGCTCAATATGGATTCCAGTCAGTTCGCCTTGTTGGGCTACCAGCAGTTCTAAAAAAGGTCTGAGCAGGTCTTTGCCCCGGAGGCGGACGTTATGGACGAACTGAAAGAAGCCCAGGTAGAGCGGCGGTTTTCTTGCGATGGCAAGGGCTGACAGCGCAGGGTTAGTACGCCAGAACAATACAATAAATTGATTATAATCATATATTTTCTATTTACCTACCCGCCCCATCGTTCGGATCACAGGAAAATGTACAGGCGGGAAAATTTTGAATAGGTCTTGTACAAAGGCCCACAATAATGTACAAATGATGTCTAATTTTATTAGACAAACCTTTTGCGCCGGGAGGAGAAAATTCATTTGTACAGTTGCCTCTATGTGGGTCATGTCAGCCACCGGCGTTTCTTCCCCCGTCGGCACGAATTCCGCTATAACTTATTCATGGTCTACCTTGACTTGGCGGAACTGGACCACGTCTTCGATGGTCGTTGGCTGTGGTCGGCGCGCTGGCCTGCGCTGGCCTGGTTTCGCCGCCAGGATCATTTCGGCGATCCCAATCTTCCATTAGATGCCTATGTACGCGATCTGGCGGAGCAGCAAACCGGTCGCCGTCCCCAGGGGCCGATCCGTTTGCTAACCCATCTGCGCTACTTCGGGTACTACATGAATCCGATTTGCGTCTATTACTGCTTCAAACCCGATGGTGAGGCGCTGGATTTTCTGGTCGCTGAGGTCAGCAATACGCCCTGGGGAGAGAAAGTCGGCTATGTGCTGGATGTGGCCGATCAGAACAGCGGCAACCAGCGCGCTGAATTCCAGAAAGCCATGCACGTTTCACCCTTCATGCCGATGGATCTTTGTTATGGCTGGCATTCCACCCCACCCGGCCCGCATCTGGCGGTGCATCTGGATGTCTTAAAGAGCCAGTCCCGGATGCTTGACGCCACGCTCAGCCTGCGCCGCCGACCGTTTCATGGTCTCACCCTGGCCGGAGTGCTGGCTCGCTTCCCGTTCATGACCCTCAAGGTGGTCGCCGCCATTTACTGGGAAGCGCTGCGGCTGTTGCTGAAGCGCATCCCGGTTTTCTCTCATCCTCCGGCATCCGGTAAACCCATGGAGAATTAAGTCATGTCCCCTGAATCGGTGATGTCGTCCTCTTTAGGATTGTCCACGAGCGAACCACATTGGAGCGAGCGCTGGCTGCGCCGCGCCGTGTTCCAGCGCCTGGGAAAGCTGGCGCACGGTTGCGTCACCGTGGTGGACGCCGATGGCGCTCATGAATTCGGTCAGGTCAGCGCCGAGTACCTCTTGCGCGCGACCGTGGTTATCCATGACCTGAATGCCTACCAGCGGCTGGCCTTGCGCGGCAGTATCGGCGTCGGCGAGGGCTATATGGCAGGCGAATGGTCCTGTGACGATTTGCCCAGCCTGGTGCGCATCTTCGTGATCAACCAGGACGCGCTGCTGGAACTGGAAAGGGGCCTGACCCGACTGATGATGCCACTGTTCCGGTGGCTCTACGCCCGCCGCGACAATAGCCAGCGAGGCAGCCGCGCCAACATCGCTGCTCACTATGACCTCGGCAATGAGTTCTACCGGCTGTTTCTGGACGAGACGCTGATGTATTCCTCGGCCATCTTTCCGACCCCGGACGCTGGGCTGCGCGAGGCGTCCATCGCCAAACTGGACTGTATCTGCCGCAAGCTGGATCTGAAGCCAGAGGACCATGTGCTGGAAATCGGCTCGGGCTGGGGTGGGTTTGCGCTTCACGCCGCACAACATTACGGCTGCCGGGTCACGACCACCACCATCTCCCAGGAGCAGTATCGGTTGACCGGTGAGCGGGTGCGAGAGGCGGGACTGGAGGAGCAGATTACCGTGCTCTGTCAGGACTACCGCGAGCTGCGTGGCCACTACGACAAGCTGGTGTCTATCGAAATGATCGAAGCGGTCGGCGAGCGGCATCTGGAAACCTATTTCCGCACCTGTGCGCAATTGCTGAAACCGTGCGGGATGATGTTGTTGCAGGCCATTACTATCGCCGATCAAAAATATGACCAGTATCGGCGCGAAGTCGATTTTATCCGCCACTACATTTTCCCTGGCGGCTTCCTGCCGTCGATTACCACCATCGCTGAAACGCTCACTCGCGTCACCGACCTGCGGATTTTCCACTTGGAAGACATCGGCGCACACTACGCCACCACCTTGCGCCACTGGCGGGAACGGTTCCTGGTCAACCTGGATCGAGTGCAGGCGCTCGGCTTCCCGGAGACCTTCATTCGCATGTGGGACTATTACCTGTGCTACTGCGAGGGCGGTTTTCGCGAACGGGCTATCGGCACGGTGCAAGTGCTGATGACCAAGCCGTTATGCCGGCGCGAACCGCTGACGTTGGCGCTAGGTTGAGTAAGACGCTCTCCCCCGGTCGGGGGGCGTGAGGGTTGCCATGCTATTGAACTTCATTGCGTTCCAAATCGGCTGGGTTGCCTGTGTTCTCGGCGGGGCTTACGGCTGGCCTTTGTTGGGCGGCGCTGTCGCCGCCGTCATCATCGCGCTGCATCTGCATCAGGCGGCGCAGCCACGCCAGGAAGCTGTACTGATCGTTCTGAGTGGGTTACTGGGATTTGTGGCGGATTCGCTGCTGACCGGACTGGGTTTATTGAAATTTCCATCCGGGCAATTCCATCCGCAACTCGCCCCGTACTGGATGGTCGCCATGTGGATGTCGTTCGCCACGACTTTCAACGTGTCGCTGCGCTGGCTAAAAGGGCGGATGGGACTGGCCGGGTTGCTAGGCATGGTCGCGGGACCGCTAGCCTATTATGGCGGGGCGCAACTGGGCGGAGTGGCGTTTGCGAATCCGCTGGCCAGTCTGCTGGCCGTCGCTGGCGTCTGGACCCTGGCCATGCCGCTGTTACTGATCAGCGCCGATCGCTGGGATGGGATGGCAGAAACAGTTCCGACCAATGCCGAACCTGACACGTCCGGCACAGCAGGTAAGCCAGTGTGACGACGTTGCCAAGCAGGAACAAGGCGATGATCCACACGATCGCTCGCCAGCGAACCGGCTCCACCAGCCATAGCCAGACAGCGATAAACAGCAGGCCAACGCCCAAGTCGATCAGGGTCACGATGCCCCAGGGATCGGCGATGATGTAGCGCAGACCCGCCAGGACATGGCTGTGTTGACTGGCGAATAGAATAGTGGCCGCCAGTAGGCCGAGCAGGATTCCGCAGAGAATGACGGGGATACGCAGCATGGAAATTTCCGGTTCAGTGAACAGTGCTTTTCAACAAGACCACATCAGCGGCGGGAAGTGCGTTGCCGGGTATGATTTGCCCAATCTCCCGGCAAGGGAAAGGGCTTAAATGGCCAGCATGGACCTTTTCCTGGCGGGCTGGGCGCTGGCGGCGCTGCTGATGTTGCTGGCCTGGGCCGTGCAATGGCGCACAGTGGATGCCGGCACTGTCGATGTAGCCTGGGCGACTGGACTGGGACTGCTGGCAGTGGGTTACGCTTTACTGGCGGAAGGCGATCCGGTGCGGCGAGGGCTTGTAGCGATCATGGCGGGTGGCTGGTCGTTCCGGCTGGCCGGCTATCTGCTGGTGAACCGGGTCATCGGCAAGCCGGAAGATGGGCGTTATCAACGGCTGCGCGCTCACTGGCGCGAATATACCCAACTCAAATTCCTCGGCTTCTTCCAAGCGCAGGCGTTGCTCACCGCTATCTTCGCGGTTCCCTTTCTCATCGTGGCCCTGACCCCGGAACGACCACCGCTACTGGCTGTACTGGTTGCCGTCGCCCTCTGGCTGCTGGCCGTCGGCGGTGAAGCGCTGGCGGATCGGCAACTGGCGGCCTGGCGCGCGAATCCGGCCAACCATGGCCGCACTTGTCGGGCCGGTCTGTGGCGCTATTCCCGCCATCCCAACTATTTCTTCGAGTGGCTGCACTGGTGGAGTTATTCGTTGCTGGCCTGGGGATCGCCAGAGTGGTGGCTGACTCTGCTCGGACCGACGCTGATGCTCTACACCTTGCTGAAAGTCACAGGCATTCCCTATACCGAACAGCAGGCGCTGGCCAGCCGTGGGGAGGATTATCGGGTCTATCAACGCACCACCAGCGCTTTCATCCCCTGGTTCCCGAAACAGGAAATACCCTGATGCTCAAGGCTGCTATCGATCTCATGGAGCGGGGTCTGATCCCCGACTGGCTCACCCGGATCGGCATCCGCCGACTGTTGGCTGAGCGGTTGCGGGTCGCAGAGGCCAGCGATGATCAGGCGCGGGCGGCGGCGCTGGCCCGACTGGAGGCTGAATTACGCAATAGCCCTATTGCGCTGCATACCGCTTCGGCGAACCAACAGCATTACGAAGTACCCGCCAGTTTTTTCCAGAAAACCCTCGGACCGCGCCTGAAATACAGCTCCTGCTGGTGGCCGGAGGAGGCGCAAAATCTGGAAACGGCGGAAGCGGCCATGCTGGTGTTGACCTGTGAACGGGCGGAGCTGGGTTTCAATCAGGACATTCTGGAACTGGGCTGCGGCTGGGGTTCGCTCACCCTGTGGCTGGCGGAGTTCTATCCCGATTCGCGGATCGTGGCGGTGTCGAATTCCAATTCGCAGCGGGAATTTATCGAGGCGCGCTGCCGGGAACGAGGCTTTGATAACGTGCAGGTCATCACCGCCGACATGAACGAGTTTTCCACCGACCGGCGTTTTGACCGGGTGCTGTCGGTGGAAATGTTTGAACACATGCGCAACTATCAGGAATTGATGGGACGCATTCACGCCTGGTTGAAACCGGGCGGCAAATTGTTCGTGCATATTTTCACCCATCGCTACTGGGCTTACCCCTTTGAAACCGAGGGCGAGGACAACTGGATGGGGCGGTATTTCTTCACCGGGGGATTGATGCCCTCGCGGGATTTATTGCCGCGTTTCCAGGGTGATCTTCAACTGGAGGAAGACTGGCATTTCAACGGTCGCCACTATCAGCGCACGCTGGAAGCCTGGCTGGTGAATCAGGACCAGCATCGCGAAGCGGTTTTGGCCCTATTCCGAGAGACCTACGGTTCCAGGGAGGCGGAACGCTGGTTTCAGCGCTGGCGGGTGTTCTTTATGGCCTGCGCTGAGTTATTTGGCTACCGCGACGGCGAGGAATGGGGCGTATCGCATTACCGGTTTGGGAAAGTCAGCGCCGCCGAAACGGCATCATCCGGTGCAGAAAACCATCCTTGTCGAACCGGTGATGTTTAATACCCAGGCCCACATGCCAGGCGATGAATACCACTGCAGCGTAGCCCAGGACGATATGCGTCGCCATCATCGTGGTCGCCAGCCCACCCTGCTTGCCAATCGGATTAGGCAGTTCGTACAGACCCAACAGATTGACCCCGAAACCGCCCGCCATCACGAATAGATAACCGCTGATAGGCAACAGGAACATGCACCAATACAAGCGGACTTCATTCCAGTGGGAGAAAGCCTGCTCGGCGGGCGTCAGCGTGGGCGCCCAGTCGGGCAAAGGCGTGGTCTTGCGCCAGATCAGCCGCGCCAGCGCCAGCGCCAACAACACCAGACCGATGGACTTGTGCCAGTTGTAGTAATCACCCTGGGTCAGGCTCAGCAGCGTTTTTTCCCGGGCGAGGTGCGTCATGATAGCGGCGCTGAGGTATTGCCAGACGAACAGCAAAACCATCGACCAGTGCAGAAAGCGAGTCACTGAACCGTATTGGGTCGCGGAGTTCTTCAGAGGCATGGCTGAATCCTCGTGGTTTGAACAGGCTTCACTGCCATTATGGCCGATTCTCCAGCCATCAGCCGGGCCAATTCATCTAAAATTGAGCGGAACTCTTGTCAGAGGCATTCCGTATGCAACCACCCAGCTCAAGCAACGCATCGCGACTCTTGAACGCGAAATGACCGTGCTGAAACAGCATGGTTATCCTTAGTCATGGCGTTCGCAAACGTTCGGCAAATACGCTCTGGAGCCTGCCGCGCTATGACATCGCGATGGGTGGACTGGCGCTGGGCCTGTTATTCGGCATGGGGGGCTACGCTGTGGGCGGTGGAGCCGTTGGCGCCCAGGTCAAATTCGCCGCAGCAGCACATAAACCGCCCCCGTTCCTCCATCCATTGCCCGCGCCGAGCAAAACGCCAGCACCTCATCACGTTGGCGCAACCAATAATTAATTTTTTGTTTCAAAATCGGTCCCCGGTGGCGAGAACCTTTACCCTTGCCATGGATGATTCGCACACAGTGCCGGTCATCGCGGCGGGCCTGATGAAGGAAAGTGGTGAAGGCCTCCTTGGCCGCCGCGACGGTCATTCCATGCAGATCCAGCGCCGCGCCGACCTGGAAGTGACCCCGCCGCAATTTGCGTAACACGGTCTGCTGCACCCCTTCACGGCGGTAGTACAATTCCTCGCCGGTATCCAGCTCCGCCGGCTCGAAATAATCCGAAATCATGTCGGTCAGCACCTGCCGCTCGTCGGCCAGAGTAAAACGCGGAATGGGCGCCGGGTGGATCGGTGTGGGATCGACCCGGTCGCAGTGCAGTGGCTTGACCGGACCGACCGTTTGCCGGAACAGCTCCCGATCATGGGGATCGAGCGTGAACAGCCGCTTCATGGACTCCTCGCTGAAATTGCAGAATCTGTCAAGCCAAAGGATATCGATAACATGCTTATTTTGATCAGCAATGATGATGGCTATCAGGCGCCGGGGTTGCTCTGCCTTGCCGAAGCCCTGCGCGAACTGGCCGAGGTGATCGTCGTCGCGCCTGACCGCGACCGCAGCGGCGCCAGCAATTCGCTGAGCCTGAAAAATCCCCTGTATGTGACCCGGCACGACCGTGAAGTCTACAGCGTTGAAGGCACTCCCACTGACTGCGTCCATGTTGCCATCACGGGTCTGTTGGAGCGGGAGCCGGACATGGTTGTTTCTGGCGTCAACGCGGGCCCCAATATGGGCGATGACGTGATCTATTCCGGCACGGTGGCAGCGGCGATGGAAGGCCGATTTTTGGGGCTGCCTGCCATTGCCCTCTCGCAAGACTCATTTCAACCCCAGCATTTTGCTACCGCCGCCCGCATCGCGGTCTGGCTGGTGCGCCGCCTGCAAGCGTGGCCTTTGCCGCCCGACACCATCCTTAATGTCAACATTCCCGACCGGCCGTGGGAAGAGTTGGCCGGTATCCAGGCCACCCGGCTGGGTCATCGCCACAAGTCCGAGCCGGTGATCAAAAGTATTGACCCGCGTGGCCGGCCGATTTACTGGATTGGCCCGGCAGGTCCCGAACAGGATGCGGGTCCCGGCACTGATTTCCACGCCGTGCGCACTGGCCACATTTCGATCACTCCCTTGCACGTTGACCTGACCCGCCACCACGCCATCGAGACCTTGAGCCAATGGTTGGCTGAATAAATTCGGGATTGATCGGGGTAATTCAGAAAATTGCCTCAAGGTGATTACATATCAGAGTGGACTTGCCGGTTTTGAAAAGCTTATCATTATTAAATATTTTCAGTGCGGCGCAGGGATTCGCTTCATCCGCCATTTTCCGGCGTTAGTGGCAGCGAACGGTGGCAAGCTCGTCATCGTTCAGCCAGTGCCGACGCCAGCGATCAGTAAAAATAAACAAAGACGCCTGCCAACAGTTCGTGGTTCCAGCGTCAACACTGAAGTTCCACCAAGCGAAGCGTGTCTGGAGGTTATCGATGTCCCGACGGATCAGTGCCCGTCTGCAAGAGGCAGTCGTATGTGACGATGAACTGATCATGGAAGATTCCCTGCTGGATGAAGACAAGCTGGAAGACGCCGAGGAAGGGATCGCCGCTGTGGGGGAAGGATTGGAGGAGGTGGTCGATACCCCGTGGTCGTCGCCCGTCCCCCCCCCCAGAGAAGTCACTCTGGAAGAGCTGGATGCTACCCGCATGTACCTGAGTGAAATAGGTTTTTCTCCATTGTTGACCGCTCAGGAAGAGGTCTATTTCGCCCGTCGAGTGATTCAAGGCGACGCTGCTGCCCGCAACCGGATGGTTGAAAGCAATCTGCGACTGGTAGTCAAAATCGCCCGCCGTTATATGAATCGGGGGCTCAGCCTGCTCGATTTGATCGAAGAAGGCAATCTGGGGCTGATCCACGCTGTCGAGAAGTTTGACCCTGAGCGTGGCTTCCGGTTTTCGACTTATGCGACTTGGTGGATCCGGCAAACCATCGAGCGGGCGCTGATGAACCAGACCCGCACGATCCGCCTGCCCATTCACATCATCAAGGAAATCAACGGCTACCTCCGCACCGCCCGGCAATTGGCGCAGACCCTGGATCACGAGCCTGGCACCGAGGAAATCGCCCGGGCCATGGGCAAGTCGGTGGCGGAAGTGAAGCGGATGCTGCAACTCAACGAACGGGTAACGTCGGTGGACACCCCCATCGGCAAGGATGAAGACCGTTCGTTGCTGGATGCGATTCCTGACGATAACAACGCCGACCCCTCGCAACTGCTGCAGGACGCCGACCTGAATGAAAAGTTGGACTCTTGGCTTGACCAGTTGAACGACAAACAACGGACCGTGGTGAAACGGCGCTTTGGCTTGGGCGGCGTGGAAAAAGCCACCCTGGAGCAGGTCGGCAACGAAATCGGCGTGACCCGCGAGCGGGTGCGGCAGATTCAGATTGATGCCCTGCGCCGGTTGCGCAAAATTCTGGAAACCGAAGGATTTTCACAGAGTTTTCTGTAGAACCCCGCTATGGATCGCTCTCACGCTGGAGCGTGGGAGCGATGAAGTCCGAATTGCGCTAAGAGCGGTTAATCTCCCATCATCAGCAAGGCCACCACCACCCGGCGATCTTCCATCATAATGATGTTGTAGGTTCGGCAGGCGGCGGGCGTGTCCATCACTTCCACACCTACACCGTGCGCCAATAATGCCTGGGTCAACTTCGGGTGTGGAAACCGCTGACGGTCGCCAGTACCCAGTAACGCAATTTCCGGTTCCAATTGGAGAATGGCTGCGAAATGCGATTCCTCCAAATCAGCAAAAGTCTGTGGCGGCCAATCGGTTACCAACTGATCTGGGGCAACGATCACGCTACGGCGCACCTCCCGCTCATTAATGTTGATCCAGCCCGGTCCGTAGCCTTTGATAAAGTGCCTCCGGGTATCGATATCGAGACTAAAACGCATGAAAAATCCCTCTGCACTGCGGGAAAAGAGTCAAAAGGTTCGATCAGGGTTCAATGATCATGATTCAATCGATCCACCATTCTGAGTTATCGCCGCCGTGATTGTTCCACCCAGGCCGCCCCTTCGCAATCCATCTGACGACTTTGGAGACTGCAGGATGACCAACGCAACGCGCCATACGATCCATGCGCTGGAATTGGGCCGCATGAGCAATTTTATCTATGTGATCCATGATCACGCCACCGACCGCGCAGCAGTGGTTGATCCTGCCTGGGACGTATCGGCTATTCTGGCGCTGACCAGACAACGTCAATTAAAGATCACTGATATTTTGCTCACCCACAGCCACTTTGACCATATTAACGGCGTCGAGGCGCTGCTCAACGCCAGCGATGCCCAATTGCACCTGTTGCGCGCTGAAGCGGCGTTCTGGGACCGTTATGTCGATCTGCCGACCTTGCACGAGGGGGGTGATCAGATTCGATTGGGTGAAACCGAGATTGAAATTCTGCACACGCCGGGTCACACGCCGGGTTCGGCCTGTTACCGGGTGGGCGGTCAAGTGCTGACCGGCGATACCTTGTTCGTCTTCGGCTGTGGGCGTTGCGACTTGCGTGGGGGCGACCCGGAGCAGCTGTACCAGAGCCTGCGCCGGTTAGGCGCACGGCTCCCAGGCGACACGCTGATTCGCCCCGGTCATAATTACGGGATCACTCCCACCGCTTCGATGGCTGAACAGATCGCTGGCAATCCTTTTCTGCATTTCGACGACAGTTCCGGGTTTGTTGAATACCGGATGCATCTGCACGACCGCGAAGAGCCGTACCGGCCGGAACCCGGTCCGCATCGGCATCCGCGCTGACCACCCATCTCTTCCTATTCCTAATACAGACGCTGACTCGCAACCTCATGATTGTCAATTACAATGCCTATGTCGACGGTTACCAACTGCCTGACATTACCCTGGAACAGATTCCGGCGCTACGGGAACAACCGGACACCTTCGTTTGGCTGGGGCTGCGCGAGCCGGATCAGGAGTTGATGGCGCGGGTTCAAGAGTTATTTGGCCTGCATGAGTTGGCTACCGAAGATGCGCATCACGCGCATCAACGCCCCAAAGCTGAGTTGTACGGCGACTGTCTGTTTATTGTGCTGCGGACGGTCCATATGCAGGATGGCCAAATCCATTTGGGCGAGACTCATCTTTTTGTTGGGCCACGCTATCTGGTGTCGGTGCGACACGGCGCTTCGCTGTCCTATGCGGCGGTGCGCACCCGTTGTGAAAGCCATCCTGACTTGCTGCGCAAAGGGCCAGGGTTCGCGCTGTACGCCGTCCTTGATTTCGTGGTGGACAATTACTTCCCGACAATCGATGAGCTGGAGGATATCGTTGAGGAAGTCGAGGAGCGGTTCTTCAGGGGCGATTTTCGCCAGGACGATATCAGCCGTTTATACGACCTGAAACGCAAGCTGGCCGAATTGCGCCGCGCCGCCGCGCCAATGGTCGAAGTCTGCAACTATTTGCTGACGGACGTCTTTACCCGTCTGATCCCCGACGACATCCGCCCCTACTTCCGCGATGTTCACGATCATGCCCTGCGCATCAACGAAGCGGTGGACAGCCTCCGAGAGACGCTGTCCATGACCTTGCAGATCAGCCTGTCGCTCAGCGGTGCGCGTCAAAACGAGGCCACCAAGCGGTTGGCCGGCTGGGGTGCGCTGCTGGCCATTCCGACCATGGTGTTCAGCATTTACGGAATGAACTTCGCGGTGATGCCGGAATTGCAGTGGGCGTATGGTTATCCCACCGTCATGGGCGGGGTGGCGGTGGTATGCCTGCTGCTGTACCGCTCGTTGAAGAAAGCCGGATGGCTGTAGATGTTCCCGTTCACGCCGATCGGCGTGATTCATTCCTGCTTCCGGGAGAAGTTCGGCATTCCCCGCCAGCCGGGGCTGGTTCCGGCAGCGCGGGCGACGCTGGAGCTGTTACCGCCCTATAACCCGCCCGAGGCGGTGCGTGGGCTGGAGGATTTTTCCCACCTGTGGCTGATGTTCGTTTTCCACGGGATACCGGCGGGTCGCTGGCAACCGACGGTGCGTCCACCCCGTTTAGGCGGGAATCAGCGGTTAGGCGTGTGGGCCACCCGTTCGCCTTTTCGGCCTAATCCTATCGGCTTATCAGTGGTCCGGCTGGAGAGGGTGGCGATCAGTCACGGTCAGGTTTTTTTACACCTGGCCGGCGTTGACTTACTGGACGGTACGCCGGTGTTGGATATTAAACCCTATGTACCCTATGCCGACGGTATTCCCGACGCGACCAGCGGCTTCGCCCCTTCTGCGCCAGAGGCAGCGCTGGCGGTCGAGTTCAGTCCAGCGGCGGCGGCGTTCTGCGCCGCTTGGCCGAGTGGTAATTTGCGGGAATTGATCACGCAGATTCTGCGCCAGGACCCTCGTCCGGCCTACGAACGGGAGCTGACCCCTCAGCGCCGCTACGGCATGAAACTGTACGATTTTGACCTGCATTGGGAGATGCGCGGCGATACGGCTTTAGTGATCGAGATCATCCCGTCCGCGCCGCGAAGTCGATGCGTGGGTCAATCAGGTGATACGTCAGATCGCTGACCAGATTCAGCAACAAACCGATCAGGCTGAAGATATACAACGTCCCGAACATCATTGGATAATCCCGTTTCACCACCGCCTCAAAGCCCAGCAAGCCCAACCCGTCCAGCGAAAAGATCACTTCGATTAGCAGCGAACCCGTGAACAACATACTCACCAGGGTTGCCGGAAAGCCGGCGATCACCAGTAGCATGGCGTTGCGGAACACATGCCCGTACAACACACGGTGCTCGCTCAATCCCTTGGCGCGAGCCGTGACGACGTATTGCTTGCTGATCTCGTCCAAAAAAGCATTCTTGGTCAACATGGTCAATGAGGCAAAGCCGCCAATGACCATAGCCGTGACCGGCAGGGTCAAATGCCAGAAGTAGTCGGCGATCCGCGCTGGCCAGCTCAAATCTGCCCAGTGGTCAGAGATCAGTCCACGCAACGGGAACCAGTCCAGATAGCGCCCGCCAGCCAACAGGATGATCAGCAAAATGGCGAATAGGAACGCCGGAATCGCGTAACCGATGATCACTGCTGCGCTGCTCAGGACATCGAAACGTGAACCGTCGCGCACCGCCTTGGCGATGCCCAGTGGAATCGAGATCGCGTAGATCAGCAAGGTACTCCACACCCCCAGGGAAATGGACACCGGCAACTTGTCCAACACCAGGTCCAGCACCGCTCGGTCGCGGAAATAGCTTTTGCCCAGATCGAAGGTCAGGTAGTCACCGACCATTCGCCCGAAGCGCACGTAGGCCGGCTGATCGAAGCCAAACTGGCGGTTTAATTCCGCGATGAAAGCCGGGTCCAGCCCTTGCGCGCCACGATAGCCACTGTCAGGGCTTTGCCCAACCGGCGCGCTGCGTCCCGCCTCTACCCCCTCCCCACCGCCCACCCGGGCGGTTGCGGAGACGGCGGTATGCCGGAGTTGCGCCAGCAACTGTTCCACTGGCCCGCCGGGCGCGATTTGTACAATGGCGAAATTGATGGCGATGATGCCCAGCAAGGTGAGCGGAATGAGGGCCAGGCGGCGGAGGAGATAGGCGTACATGGGGGAGGAGCGTTAGCAGTAACGAAGATCGTTCGAGCAAGGTTACCATGAAGTGAGAGTGGGCGCGTCAAACACGTCCCTG
Source organism: Candidatus Competibacteraceae bacterium (assembly GCA_049288935.1). Lineage (GTDB taxonomy): Bacteria > Pseudomonadota > Gammaproteobacteria > Competibacterales > Competibacteraceae > UBA2383. The sequence goes on along the minus strand of JBAQIQ010000349.1, from coordinate 5,840 downwards.
TCATCCAGCGCCGTGAGGATCAGGGTGATAACGGGTTTGCGAATTCGTGATCCGCCTTTTCCTTCATCGCTATCCTTTGGCGTACTGGCCCAGCCGTATCCGTTGGGCTGATGCTGTGTTCTAATAACCGGCAGAACGAAGCGGGGGTGCTCCATCCAGGAGCTGAGAAATACCCTTGGAACCTGATCCGGTTTGTACCGGCGGAGGAAGGCTTCGCGGCCCGTCAAGGCGCTCCCGTTTCGTCCTCGTCATTCATTGCCGCCACCGAGGACGATTCTTATGGACTCCATTTCCCCGACCCTTTTACAAGCGGTCACCCAAGTGGGCGACGCCATCGCCCGCCCCTATCCCCACTCGCGCAAAGTGTATGTCGCTGGATCGCGCCCGGACTTGCAGGTTGCGATGCGGGAAATTGCCCAACACCCCACACCGTCTACGTTCGGGGTTGAGGACAATCCGCCGATTCCAGTCTACGACTGCTCCGGCCCCTATACCGATCCCCAGGCGCGCATCGACCTCCTCCAGGGGCTGCCCGCTATTCGGAGCGCCTGGATCGAAGAGCGCGGCGATACGGAAGCGCTGACCGGCCCCTCTTCCGTTTATGGTCAGGCCCGCACCACCGATCCTGAGACCCGCCACCTGCGATTCACGCACCTTCGTCCTCCGCGTCGGGCCAAAGCCGGCGCTAGCGTGACCCAGATGCATTATGCCCGGCGCGGCATCGTGACCCCGGAAATGGAGTACGTCGCGCTGCGTGAGACGTTGCGCTTACAGGAACTGCGCGAAGATCCGCGTTACCGGCGTTTATTGCGTCAGCACCCCGGCATGAATTTTGGCGCCGCTATCCCCGCAACCTTTACCCCCGAATTCGTGCGCGACGAGATTGCACGGGGGCGGGCGATCCTCCCGGCCAACATCAATCATCCTGAACTGGAGCCGATGATTATTGGTCGCAATTTCCGGGTGAAAATCAACGGCAATCTGGGCAATTCAGCGCTAGGTTCCTCGGTCGAGGAAGAAGTGGAAAAGATGGTCTGGTCGATTCGTTGGGGCGCCGACACGATCATGGACCTGTCCACCGGTAAACATATCCACGAGACCCGTGAATGGTTGATTCGCAATGCCCCGACGCCCGTTGGCACAGTGCCGATCTATCAGGCGCTGGAAAAAGTGGACGGCAAAGCCGAGGAACTGACTTGGGAGTTGTTCCGCGACACGCTGATCGAACAAGCGGAGCAGGGCGTTGATTATTTTACCCTCCATGCGGGTGTTCTGTTGCGCTATGTGCCGCTGACGGCGGACCGCTTGACCGGCATCGTTTCGCGGGGTGGCTCGATCATGGCGAAATGGTGTTTGGCCCATCATCAGGAAAACTTCCTCTATACCCATTTCGCCGACATTTGCGAAATCATGCGCGCCTACGATGTGAGTTTTTCCCTCGGCGACGGATTACGGCCGGGTTCGCTGGCCGACGCCAATGATGCTGCCCAGTTTGCCGAACTGGAGACGCTGGGCGAGTTAACTCAACTCGCCTGGCGACACGAGGTGCAGGTGATGATCGAAGGTCCCGGCCATGTCCCGATGCAGCTCATTAAGGACAATATGGATAAGGAATTGGCCAACTGTTTTGAAGCGCCGTTCTACACCCTGGGTCCCCTCACCACCGATAGTGCGCCTGGCTATGACCACATTACCAGCGCCATCGGCGCGGCGCAGATCGGCTGGTATGGCTGCGCCATGCTCTGCTACGTCACGCCCAAGGAGCATCTGGGCCTGCCCAACAAGCAGGATGTTCGCGAAGGCATCATCGCCTACAAGATTGCCGCCCACGCCGCCGATCTGGCCAAGGGGCATCCTGGCGCGCAACTGCGTGATAATGCGTTGTCCAAAGCCCGCTTTGAATTTCGCTGGGACGATCAATTCGATCTCGGTTTCGATCCCGAACGCGCCCGCGAATACCACGACGCTACGTTGCCCAAGGAATCCGCCAAGGTCGCCCATTTCTGCTCGATGTGCGGCCCGCGCTTTTGCTCGATGAAAATCACCCAGGAGGTGCGCGAGTATGCGCTGCAACAAGGTCTTGAAGCCCAGGCGGCGCTGACTCAGGGCCTGGCGGAAAAGGCAGGTGAATTTGTCACCGGCGGCGCGAAAATCTATCAGCAGGCGTGATCATCATTGCGGGATGGGTGAACCGTGAACGTGTGCGCAGCAGCGGGCGGAGCCGGGCGAGAAACGGGAGCAGGGCAGGATTCTTGGGAGATAGACGAGGAGCCAGAAACTCCTGGTTTGAAAAAGATTTCTCTTGTTCTCCCCTAAATTAAGGCGCCATACTGGCGCCTATGAAGAGCGAATTACACGTCAAGGATAAGAATCGGATCAATCTTCGTTTGTCCCCGGAGATTTTCGCCGCCATTGATGACGACCGTGCTTGTCGCCCCGGTAGCATTTCCCGAAACACTTGGATCACCGAAGCCATTCAGGAAAAGCTTTTGCGGGAAGGGGGGAGGCTCAAGACCCAAGGAGGCAACGCCGATGCTTGAGTTTTATGAATTCTTCGCAGGTGGCGGAATGGCCCGGATCGGTTTGGGTCAAGGCTGGCGTTGCCTTTTCGCCAACGATATGGATGAGAAGAAGGCGGCGGCCTACAAGGCCAATTTTGACGGCGCCCCAGAATTGAAAGTTTGCGATGTTGCCGCTGTTTCATCCGGCGATTTGCCCGGCGGCGCTGATCTCGCGTGGGCGTCTTTTCCTTGCCAAGACCTTTCACTTGCAGGCAATCGCGGGGGTCTTGCCGCCGAGAGGTCCGGCGCTTTTTGGCCGTTCTGGCGGCTTATGCAGGGGCTTATGTCTGAGAATCGCGCCCCGCGTTTGATCGTGTTGGAAAATGTCTGCGGCGCTTTGACTTCGCACGAGGGAAAGGATTTTCTGGCGATTGCGGAGGCGTTTACGCAAGCTGGATACCGTTTCGGCGCTATGGTCATTGACGCCGCGCATTTTTTGCCACACTCGCGCGCCCGGTTGTTCATTGTCGGGGCCAGAGCCGATTTGGAAATCCCGCGCTGCGCCAAGCGATCGGCGCCTGATCCTCTGTGGCATTCGGCAGTCATACGGGAGCGGGTTAAACAGCTTCCGCTTAAGGCGCGGCGCCGTTGGGTATGGTGGAAACTTCCCGCTCCGCCATCCCGTAAAACCGTTTTTTCTGACGTGATTGAGAATAAGCCGCAAGGCGTGGACTGGCACTCGCCGGAGGAAACACGCCGTTTGCTTGATCTTATGTCGGAGGTGAATCGCGCCAAAGTTTACGCGGCGCAATCCACAGGACGGCGCATAATTGGCGGAGTCTACAAGCGCACTCGTAACGGAGAGCAACGCGCCGAAGTGCGCTTTGACGACGTGGCTGGATGTTTGCGAACGCCTGTAGGGGGTTCAAGCCGTCAAACCATCTTGATTATTAAAGGCGAGCAGATTCGTTCCCGCCTGTTGTCGCCCCGCGAAGCTGCAAGGCTCATGGGGTTGCCTGAAAGCTATGTGCTGCCCGAGCGGTATAACGAGGCTTACCACATTGCCGGAGATGGTCTAGCCGTTCCCGTGGTTAGGCACCTGGCCGCCAGCATCTTTGAGCCGTTGCTTTCCCGCGCTGAGCGTGAGCGTTTGGCCGCTGTGGGTTAAGATTTCCCCTCGACTGTGACCTACGTTCATGCTTATCTTTGAGGAAAATAAGCAGGAACGCAGCCAGTGCCGCCATCGAACGACAAGAAAAAACCTGATTTCGTCAACATTCCTCCGTTCGAGACGGAGGACTTGAGGAAGAACCTTGCCGAGTTTCTTGACGCAGATTTTCACGATCCAGTCACCGGCCAGACCGTGAAAGTCGGAAACTTCAAATGGGGCGTTTACGCCTTTTTCGATTATGACGGCGAGCCAATCTATGTCGGCCAGACTAATGAATTACTGAGAACGAGAATCCGCCGCCATTTGACCAACCAGAGGACAGACGCCGTGGCGATGTCGGTTCTCGATCCGTTTGAAGTCTATGAAATCGAAGTTTGGCCGTTGCCGCAGTTTCAGAAAACAGGCAGCAACGACAAGAACGCCAAGGCTCATTTAAACGCTTTGGAAAGCCTGATTTATCAAAAGGCGCTGAAAAAAAGCCAGTTTTCGGCGGTTCTTAACGAGAAAGACCCACCCGCGTCTTCCCTGAAAATCAAACCGCCGCCGTCTTTTCGGCGGCGTATCGTTTCCGATGAAGTCTATGAAATCCGTTCCCATCCTGATGACCGCACATCCCGCCGCGCCCTAATGATCGCCCGCTTAGCTCAGGTTATCGCCGAACGGAAGGTTCAAGGCGGACTTCGCCGGGTTTTGTTGACGCAGGCCAAGCGGCTACAGTGGCTGGCAGAACGGCGTTATATGGCGCTTGGCGGCGACTCTTCCGTTGAGAAGGAAGATAGAGCGAGCAGCGGCGATCATGACGGTTGATCCCGAACGATCCCGGATCATGCGAGCGGTAAAGAGCCGCGACACCGCCCCGGAAATGACTGTTCGCCGCCTCGTTTACTCTATGGGATATCGCTACCGACTGCACCGGAAAGACCTACCGGGTAAGCCGGATTTAACTTTTCAAAGCCGCCGCAAGGTGATTTTCATTCATGGCTGTTTCTGGCACGGTCACGATTGTAAACGAGGGGCGAGAGTTCCAAAAAATAACCGGGAATATTGGGAAACAAAAATTGCTCGCAACAGAGAGCGCGACAGCCAGCATGATGAGGGATTAAGGCGCGAAGGTTGGCGCATTCTGGTTGTGTGGGAATGCCAGATACAGGAGCAAACTGCTTTGATTGACCTGATGAGGCGCTTTCTTGAGGAGTGAGTCTAATTATCAGAAATTATTCACTTTCCCAAAACCCTTCTTAGCGTTGCCATATCCACGCCGAACAGTTCGGCGACTCCGGAGCGGGCATGTTGCTGAAACATGCGCATCAAAGGCAATGGCGATACACTAGCGGCAGCCCAACCTTCGCTCATTCGGTGTTCAATTATGCTGATCTTTGACCAATCCCGCCCCGGTCGCCATGGCGTCATTCCCGCCGCCGCGCCCGACCATGCCCTGGCCGACCTTCCCGCCCATCTGCGTCGCACGAAATCCGCGCCGTTGCCGGAAGTGTCGGAACTGCAAACTGTTCGCCATTACACCCGGCTGTCGCAAAAAAACTTTTCCATCGACACCCATTTTTACCCGCTGGGTTCCTGCACCATGAAGTACAATCCCCGGGCCTGCCACCGGCTGGCTTCGTTGCCCGGCTTCCTGAATCGTCACCCGCTGGCTCCAGAGTCCATCAGCCAGGGGTTCCTGGCCTGCCTGTACGAATTGCAGGACATGCTGCGGGAAGTCACCGGGATGCAGGCGGTCTCGCTCACGCCGATGGCCGGGGCGCAGGGCGAATTCGCCGGGGTAGCGATGATCCGCGCCTATCACGTTGCTCACGGCGATCACGCCCGCCAGGAGATTCTGGTTCCCGACGCTGCCCACGGCACCAATCCCGCCACAGCCATCATGTGTGGCTTCACCGTGCGGGAAATTCCCACGGACCATCAAGGTGATGTCGATCTCGCCGCGTTGCGCCAGGCGGTCGGCCCGCACACGGCCGGACTGATGCTGACCAATCCCTCAACGCTGGGCGTGTTTGAACGGAATATTACCGAAATCGCCGAAATCGTCCATGACGCGGGTGGCCTGCTCTACTACGATGGCGCGAACCTGAACGCTATTCTCGGCAAGGCCCGGCCTGGCGATATGGGTTTCGACGTCATGCACCTGAACCTGCACAAGACCTTCGCCA
>JBAQIQ010000348.1:0-12749 GCA_049288935.1 Candidatus Competibacteraceae bacterium | reverse complement strand
GCTGGATGAAGGCGAGCCGCTCCGGTTCGACGCCGGGGCGCCGGCGCGGCGGTTCGTCCGAGGCCCGCAGTCCCACCAGCGCTTGCAGCAACGGCGAGCTGTAAATGCCGAGGAAGATTTGCTCCATGCTGCGATCCCGCAGATCGCGATAGCCGTCGAGCGCAGCGATGATCCCGTCCGAGAGCATGGCCTGTACTTGGAGCAGGGGGTTGTCGGGCGCGGTGGGTTGGCGTTGTTGGCGAATCTGCTCGGCGAGTTGGGCGATCTGTTGCATCAGCGGGTTGCGGTCCGAGAACAGTTCGTAAGGCAGTTCGGACGGGTTCAGCTTGTGCAGCCATTCGGCCGCCTGCGTGCTGGCGAACGCCTGGACAAAAGGTTGGAACAGGGTCTGATACAGGCCGAGATTGATTTCCGAGACCCGCCGCGCGGTAGCGAAGCGCATTTCATTCTCGGGACTGGGCTGGACGATGGCCCGGACGTCGGCCAGCGTGCGCCTTTCAAAGCGCACGACCCAGTCGCCGCTGACCAGATCGGAGTTAGCCACATCGGCGGTCTTGGGGGTCATGACCGCCTCGTAAAGCCCCGGCGGCAGCACGTCGATCAGGTCGATGTTGGAGGCGAACTCCTGGTGTTCCTTGCGGGCGACTCCGCCGGAGACAAAGATACCGAGATGGCCGATGCTGTCGTGGATGGCGTAGACGATGGTTTGGCCTGCGGCGAGGAGGTCCTCATCCTTTTGATAGAGATCGACGATCCAGCCCAGCGCCTGTTGCGGCGGGGTGATGTTGTCGCCCTTGGAGCAGAAACAGAGGATCGGCGAGCGGATGTTGCGCAGGTCGATCCGCACCCCGTCGCTGGTGACGATTTCGGCGGTGGCCAGGCGGTTGCCGACGAACAGTTGATCGACGATCCACTGCATTTCCTCGGCGTTGAGGTTGACGTGGCCGCCCCACCATTTCTCGAATTCCAGAAAGCGCGGCCCCTCAGTGTCGACGTTCGACCAGAGGTCGTGGTTTTTGGTCCAGTAGGTATTGGCGGGATTTTGCTGCTCGAAGTTGCCGACCAGATTCCCACCGTCGAACTGGCCGCCGCCAAGATCGCTCATGAGCGCCGTCAGCCAACTGCCGCCCAATACGCCACCGGTGTAGCGCATCGGGTTCTGGCCTTCGACGCCAGCCCAGTAGGATAGGGGCGAGCCGGGGATGATGATCGGCCCGAACAGTTCCGGGCGGGTCGCGGCCACCATCATCACCGCCCAGCCGGCCTGGCAGTTGCCGATGACGCAGGGTTTGCCCTCGGCCTCGGGATGCAGGGCGATGACCTTTTCCAGGAACACCGCTTCCGCCCGCATGATGTCTTCGATGGTCTGGCCCGGCATTGGGTCGGGACTGAAGCCGACGAAATAGGCGGGATGGCCGGCGCGCATTGCCACGCCGAGTTCGCTGTCGGCCTTGAAGCCGCCGATGCCCGGTCCGTGGCCAGCACGCGGGTCGACCACTACAAAGGGGCGCTTTTTCGGGTCGGTCTTGACACCCACCGGCGGCTTGACCCACACCAGTCCGTAATTGACTGGCCGCTCGAAGGTCCGGCCATCCAGCACCAGCTCGTGCTCGAAACTGAGCACGTGCGGCGCCGCCTTGGCCTTCTGCGCATAGTATTGATCGCTGCGCTGGCGCAGCACATCCCAGAACAGAACCGTGCGCTGCACTGAATCGGTCACATACTCGCCGAGTGGTCCCCAGACTTGCAGCGCGTCGCTGATGCTCGTGGGCGCTTGCAGCGCGTCCACGGTCTTGGTAGCGGGTAAACCACCCGAGGCGTTATTGGACTTGGACATCTTGGACCTCCTCAATTAAGTTATACAATAATCATTTACATTCTTCGCTTTGCTGGTAAGAAAAAATGGGTGATTAAGTATTGATTTAAAATAGTTATTTTATAACCCTATCCCTCTCTTCTGAGCAGGTGGAGAGCAAACGTGAATAATTACGTTATATGATTCGCTTGCGCCGTGTTCGAGTAGAGATGCCAACCCGATTCAGGCTGTGAAAGGGGCTTACTACAAAAAAATAGCGGGCTCACTTCCCATTATTGACAGTAATGGCATCACTGAACTCTTACTTTCGTATGAATAGCAAGACTAATAATACTCCTCTTTAAAAACTTGATACCCTCTACTTAAAAAATTTTCCGGAGAATTCGCACATGAGCGCGGTCAATCCTCTTCCTCTGCCGGGCATTTCCGAGCCGGTGCGCACCGCTTTGCGGTTACTGATCATCGGTTCACTGCTATTGGCGGTGCTCTACATCCTGTGGCCGTTCCTGCCCAGCATGTTGTGGAGCGCGTTCATCGTCATCACCGTGTGGCCAGGACTGGATTGGCTGCAAAACCGCTTTCGCTGGAACCGGGCAACCTGCGCGTTGCTGTTGGCGGTAGCGCTGATCGGGTTTGTGATTGGACCGCTGCTCACCGGTATTTTCACTCTTGCTGAAAACGGCGAAACCCTGTTTCACGATGCCAAGGCGGCGGTTGAAAAAATTCCCGACGCACCACCGAACTGGGTGGGGGAACTGCCCTTGGTGGGTCCACGGCTGGCGGAGACCTGGCGAGACGCCGCCAGTGGCGACGCTGGATTGAGGGCGCGGCTCGGCCCGGCAGTGCAAGCGGGTGGACGCTGGCTGTTCAGTCAGGTGGGAGCGGTCGGCGGATTGTTGCTCCAGTTTTTTTTGGTGGTGGTGTTTACGCTGGTGTTTTACCTGAAGGGCGAAACATTGGACGAATTGACTCGGCGGCTTATGGACCGCATCGGCGGTGAGCAGGCGCTTCAGGCCCGTGATCAGGCGCGGCAAGCCATCCGCGCTGTGGCGCTCGGGGTAGTGGTGACCGCCCTGCTCCAGGGTGGCCTGGCGCTGATCGGCTTACTGATCGCCGGGGTGCCGCTGGCCATTTTGTTCGCCTTCATCTGCTTCCTGTTGGCCATCGCCCAGATCGGCGCCGCCCTGCCGCTGCTGGCGGTGGCAGGATGGCTGTACTGGGGCCAAGGCGAAGCCGGATGGGCTGCCTTCATGGCGGTTTGGGGCCTGGTCGTTGTGGGGGGCGTCGATAACATTATTCGACCCCTATTGATTAAACGCGGCATGAACATGCCGATGACTCTGGTGTTTCTTGGGGTAATCGGCGGCTTGCTCGCTTACGGCCTGATCGGGGTGTTCCTGGGACCGACTCTGGTCGCTATCGCCTACACTTTATTGCTGGCCTGGCTCGCCGAGTCGGAAACCGGGTAACTCTTTTGCAGCCAGGACAAAGCACCCGTTGCAAATTCACCAAACCTGTTGTTCTCTTTACAGTGTGCAAAATCATGAGGAGGCGGTATTCCGTGAGTACGACTACGACTGAACCCACCAGTTGCTTTGACGAGGCGCTGAAAGCCGTTCGCCGTCACATCATGGAAAAGGGGAACCGTTTTGAGCGCGGCCCGGTTTTTGAAGCGGACGGCAAGGTGCTATCCAGCGTCAGGCAGACCGCCCACATGTACGAGGGTATGGGTTACGCCAAGCTCATGGAGTTTGGTGATCCGCCGGTCTACGCCGCGCTGGAACGCGGTCACCGGGAAATTCATATTTTTAATCTCCAGGATGCGTGCATTCGGGAATGGTTGGAAAATCAGGAAGGCGCGCTGAGCGATCCGGCCATGCGCGCCTATATGCTGGAAAAATCCGGCCTGAGCGAGAATGATCTGCCGGTCGCCAGCAGGCCACGCCGCTACCACATCAACGAAGTGGATAACGTCTTCATCGCCTCAACCGAGGATGCCGACTAAGCGTTAAGGTGTTCTTTCCCTGTACCGGGTTTCATGCAGTGCTTGCCAAGACAGCTACCCAATCGCCGCCCATCCGGGCGCTGGGGCAGCCTCCGGTAAACAGCGCGGCTCGCGGGCGATGATCACCGCTTGCTGGGCATTCCAGCGCAGGATTTCCAGCGCGCCGTCTGAACGTTCCACCAGCGCAGTGCAGTTTTCCACCCAGTCGCCGTCATTACAATACAACACGCCATGGATGTCGCGCAGCGCCGCATGATGGATATGGCCACAGATGACCCCGTCCAGACCTCGCCGTGCCGCTTCATGCGCCGCCGCTGCCTCGAAGCGGGCGATATAGGCGGCAGCCCGGCCAATACGCTGTTTGAGAAAGCTGGCCAAGGACCAGTAGGGATGATTCCAGCGCCGCCGCCAGCGGTTGTACCAGCGGTTGGCGAACAGCAGCAGATCATAGGCCCAGTCGCCCAGCCAGTTCAGCAATGGTCCGCCGCAGCGCACGGCCGAATCGCAGTCATCGCCATGCGTGACCAAAAAGCGGCGACCGTCTGCTGTGCGGTGAATGATTTCCGGGACGATCTCAATACCGCCCACCGACAAGCCCAGATAATCGCGGGCTGCTTCGTCGTGGTTACCCGGCACATACCACACCTGGACACCGGCTTGCACCTTGGCCAGGATCGCTTTGAGCACCTCGCCGTGCGCCGTCGGCCAACGTCCTCCTCGTTGCAGGCTCCAGAAATCGATCAGATCGCCCGCCAGATAAAGGTATTCACATTCACAATGGCGCAGAAAGTCGAGCAGGAACTCGGCCTTGCATTCCTTGAAGCCGAGATGGACATCAGAAATCCACAAAGAACGGCAATGGAGGGAGGCCATGGAATGAACCTATGCTATGCGTCGCGTTTTTGCCCGATGAAGCGGAAATAGCGCCACAAACCGCCATAAGCGATGCACGGCGCTTGTTGCAATGGCAGGCAGTGCGCGTTCAGGTTAGGCAGCAAATGCCCCTCCATCCGCACATGGTTGACCGCCATCCAGCGTTGGAAGGTGAGGAACCGGGTATCATGGAAGTCCACCACCGCCAGCCGCCCGCCCGGACGTAAATCCTGTAACGCGCAGTCCAGCGCCTGACGCCAGCCGGGGTTGATCATGGATAGGCAGTAGGAAAACACGATCAGATCGAACACCGGTTCCATCGACAGCGGCCGATCATAGCGCTGTTGTAGCAGAGTCACGCGCATCTGGCGCTTTTCCAGCTTGCGCCGCGCTCGCGCCAGCATATCCGTCGATAAATCCAGGCCGGTGACGGCCGCATCGGGGAACTGGTAAGCCAACCGGAGCAGATTGTCGCCAGTGCCGCAGCCGATTTCCAGGATATTGCGTGGTGGGTTGGGAAACCGAGCGATAGAACGGATCAGCGCCGCTCGTCCGAACAGGAAACTCCAGCGCGTTGCATCGTACAGCCGGGCATGCCAGCGGTAATAGCGGGTCAAAGCGGCGGCGTTATCCGGCGCTGTTCGAATGGAATTTGTGCAGAAAGCAGGGTTCGGCTCGTTCATCGCACCTCCGCGAAATGCAGGCTGCCATAGGTACCGACCCGATCCTGACGATGCAGTGGTTCGGTCAAATCCGGAAAGAAGCGCAGCGCCCGACGGGTCCAGTCCGGCAGGAAGTCGAGATGATGACTGGCGGAACGCAACAGGATGCGACTTCCCGGTCGGCTATTCGCCAGAATCAATTGCCACTCTTCCTCCAGCGCCTGGGGCTGATGCCAGGCCAACCAGTCCTGATGGTCAAGTAGCACGAAATGGCTGTAGGGGCCGGGATGCTGGCGCAGGAAGCCGCTGACGGTGGCGTTGTGGGTATGCACCCGGTCGCAGTGGGCGCGCAACAGGGCGAAATTTTCTTCCCGGAGATAGTTGGGACAGCAACGCTCAGTATAAGAACCGGTGAGATAGGCCCGCCAGAAATAGTTGTCGTGAATCAGCACTTCGGTCAGCACATGGCGTAGCTTGTCGCTGATATAGCCGATAATGCCACCGGGATATTGCTGCTGAATCAACCGGATTTGCGGGCGTGGCACCCCCAGCATGGCCAAGGCGGTCGGTTGCCGTAGCAGCCAGGTGCTGAATCGGCCCCACAGGGCCGGTTCGATCTGGTTATAAAGGATGCGCTGCTCATCCAGGGTCCGGGCGTCGAGCAGGTCGAACAGGTATTCGCGCAGCTTGCGTCCCGATTTGAGCAACTGCCGACTGACCAGCCAGGCCACTGCGCCGCAGGTGCCGTGATAGTAGAACGAGCGCTTGCGATTGGCGACGTCGAAGTAGGCGATTTTCTTGTCCCAGAACGCTGCGGCATAGGGCGGAAGTTGGGAACGCACACTCTGATACAGCGCCTGGAAATGTGGATGCGCACCTTGCCGAAACATCTGTTCCAGATCGCCGAAATCGCCGTGGCTAATGAGCGCCAACTTCAGTTGTAACAGAGCGTTTTGCCGAGGATTCACATCGACGGCATGAATCGCTGCCGGCGTATCCAGTAGGTAATCCAGCGCATTGCAGCCAGCACTGGTCAGCACCACGACCTGGCTATCCTGATCGAGATTTAACAACTGCCGGTCGATCCGGGGATCTTCCCAGCACATGTTGTAGATCAGGTAGCGCTGGTGAATCGTTTTGAAGAGTAGATCGTGGGCGCGATTGCCGAGTTGGTCGCTGAGTTGTTTAACCATGCCGCCTTGAGCCAGAGTTGGAGTAGGTATTGGCGCGGTAGCATGAGAGAGAATGATAAAAAAATGATGACGCTGCGATGACCGTTTGGCGTATTGATCCTGCAAAACTTCAACGCATTAAGGAAACATCACCGTGTGGTTCACCGCGCTTTACCGATGGTTTCGCTATCCACTGACTTTCACCGGGCAGGTCTTGCAACGTTTTCAGGCTAACCAGGGAACCTTATTGGCCGGCGCGATGGCTTATAACGCCCTGCTTTCACTGGTTCCTCTGGCGATCCTGTTGCTGGTCGCCCTGTCCCAAGTGGTAAGCGAAGCACAATGACTGGAAGTGCTGCATCGTTATCTGGAGCAACTGGCGCCGAGCAAGTCAGATGTTATCTTAAGACAAGTACAGCAATTTCCTGGAGCATCGGCGCCTGTTGAAATAGGGGCGTTTTACCGCGCCAAGCCGCCAAAGCTTGCAACCGGAACGGTATTGTTCAGCGTGAGCCGCGCACTGATTTCGGCATGGGTGAGCCGGGCCAGCCCATCGCGGGAAGGATGCGGCGCGGTATGAACCGATTCAAAGTACAGCTCCGCAACAATGCTCGATTCACCCAGCAATTTCCACAGGTGCGGCAACAAGGCGTCGTCACCCACAAAGGGAATGAGCGGATGAATACCTTCAGGATGAGGATAGCGCAGGGCGATCGCCTGCACTGGACAGCAGGTCAGAATCGCCGCCTGGAATAACCGGGGAAAGAAGCGCCGAACCGTTTCCCCGGTCGTTGACGTGCCTTCCGGGAATACTAAAACCCGCTCGCCTTGCCGCAACCGCCAGACCAGTTGCTCCATCGCCTCGCTTGCCCCATTTTCCCCGCCACGGCGGATGAAGGCAGTTCCAGCCCGTCGACTGAGCCAGCCAAACAGCGGCCAGTGGGTCACTTCCTGCTTGGCCAGAAAGTGTGTCGGGCAAACTGCTGCGATACAGAAGATATCCAGCCAAGAGATGTGATTGGCTACAAACAGCGTGGAGTGCGGATGCAGCTTCCCCTGGGTTTTGAGGCGCACACCCAAAATTCGGCACAAACCCCGACTCCACCAAACCAACGGCCGGGTGGAAACATAGCGGCTCTGCCGGCCCGGCCCCAGCGCAGCAGCCATCAACAAGCCCGTCAGGATGTGCAGCCCCAGTAATGGCGTTCGCACGCTGCGCCGACCCGCGCGGGCCAGGCGTTCTCGATAGTCGTTCGCCCCCCTCGCCCGTGGATGAGAGCGTTTTGATGGGGGAGCAGTCGCTTCGGGCGGTGAGGGCATTACTGATCCCGATCCAGAAAATGCCGGGCGTAGCGTCGCTCGATATGATGGGTGGACAGCAGGATGAACACATCGGCCACCTGAAAATCCGGATCGAGACACGGTTCCCCGCCGATCTGCGCGCCCAGCCGCAGATACGCTTTCAACAACGGCGGCACGGTGCATCGTCCGGGTGCTCGTCCATCACGGCGGGGTACGGGTAGATGAGGCTTAACCCGCAGCGAATCCGGAACCAGACTGCGGCGCGCCAATTCCGCATACAACGCCTGCGCTTCAAGGCCGTTCTCGCCCAAGGGAATGCTGGCGCAACCGATCAGATAGTCAATCCGATGCTCGGCGATGAATGCAGCCAGCCCTGACCAGAGTGTGCTGATCGTCGCGCCATTGCGACAATCGGCGCGGATGCAAGTACGGCCAATCTCCATGAATCGCCCCGGCAGGGCCAGCACCGGTGTCAGATCGAACTCGGTTTGGGAATAAAAGCCACCGGCGCGTTGCGCTGCATACGCCGTCAGGACGCGGGTGCAACCCACGATTTGACCCAGCGCATCGCGCACGACCAAGTGCTGACAGTACTGATCGAAGCGATCGTGATCGAGGCCGGGAATCTGGTTATGCAACTGAGCACCCATTTCCCCGGCGAAAATTTCATAGCGCAGACGTTGCGCCGCCTGGATATCTTCGCGAGACCGGACCCATTCCACGCGAAGGGAACCCGCTTCAGCCGCAGGGAACCGGGTCGTTGCAGAAAAAGTATGGGTGAGGTCGGTAACGACCAGCGATTCGGTGCTCAAGACAGCCTCCACAAACCAGGATTCGGAATAGCGCTCAGCGTAAAAACACCGCATGACAGTCTCTTGACCGGATGGTTAAATCTGCATGAACAGCTCTAATGCACGGCTAGCAACGCCAATCCCGCCCCGATCAGCCCACCCGCCAGCACGTCGCTCGGATAGTGCAGACCCAGCACCACTCGCGATAGGGCTACGAGCACGGTGAACGGCAGGAGCAGCCCCGCCAGCAGGGGGTAATGGTGCAAGGCGATCAGTGTGAACGCCACGGCGTGCAACGTGTGACCGGAAGGAAAGCTGTACTCATCCAGCGGCGCTACCCGGGGTTGAATGCGTTCATTCCGGGCGCAGGGACGGGGGCGGGTGGTGCAAGCCTTGAGCCATTTGTACAGGCCCAGACAGATCATGCCGGCCAACAACATCTTTCCCACAACCGGCGCTGCCGCCCAGCCCTCGCTCAACAGCAATGCCGCCATCAAGGCATACCAGAATATTCCGTCGCCTAACCGGCTGACGATGGCGAACAGCCGCACCATGCCGCGTTGATGGACGATCTGTTGAAAGCGCAGGCACCAGGTCAATTCTTTTTCAGTCAGGCGCGACCAAACCGGGACGGGTTGCTCGACCACGCCATTCAGCAGGGGATCGGACATGAGGTCTCTCCAGCGACAGCGTTGAGAAACAGGGCTTCCAGACGGTCGTAAACGTGCTCACTATCCAGTTGCAACATCGCTTGGCGGGCAGCCTGGCCCATGCGCTGCCGTGCGGGGAAGTCTTCCGCAAGTACTGTGGCAGCAGTGATGAAAGCCTGTGGGTCGCCGAGCGGCGCGAGCAGTCCGCTATGGCCGGGCTCCATATGGGCGCGGGCCGCTGCGTAATCGAACGCCACGACGGCCAGTCCGCTGGCCAGCGCTTCCAGAATCACATTCCCGAAGGTTTCGGTCAGGCTGGGGAACAGAAACAGATCAGCGGAAGCATAGTGCGCCGCCAGATCTTCACCCTGCCTCATCCCACAGTAGATAAATTCGGGATAGCGGGCGCACAACCGGGGCATGAGCGGACCATCACCGACCAGCGCCAGCCGGGCGGCAGGTTGCGTGCGTTGCAGGGTCTGGAACGCTGCGATAGCCAGTTCCAGATTCTTCTCCGCCGCCAATCGTCCCACGCACAATACCACCGGCGCCTCCGGGGCTGCCCCCCAACGGACGCGGAGCGCCGGATCACGGCGCTGGGGCGAAAACAGCCGGGTATCGACGCCTCGCGCCAGTACTTGCGTGCGAAGAAATCCAGCTATTTGCAGTTGTTGCGCTAATTCGTCAGTGGGCACCAGGGTCTGCACGCCCTGATTATGGAAATGGCGCAGATAGGCAGTGATCGGCGTTGCCAACCAGCCGAGATGGTAGTAGCGACTGTAGTTCTGAAAATGAGTGTGGAAACTGGTTGAGACCGGGATGGCCAGGCGACGTGCAGCGCGCATGGCAGAGTAGCCCAACGGTCCCTCGGTGACGATGTGGATGAGATCGGGACGGTGCTGCCGCCACCGGGTTAATAGTGCTTTTGTCGCTGGCCAACCGCCCTGCAACTGGGGATAACCGGGGATATGGAAGCCGGGTAGCGATACAATTTCCAGCAAATCGACCGCCGCCGGTTGATCATTGCCATGCTGGCTGACCCGGATGAGCTGCACGGTGTGGCCACGCTGGCGCAGGCCCTCGATCCAACGGGCAATCGTCAGGGCAACGCCATTGATTTCCGGTGGATAGGTTTCCGTGACGATGCCGATATGTAACCGGCGATGGATAGGTTGAGTGTTTTTTTCGATAGCCATACCCCGGATTGTCCGGGGCGGCGGCAACAGCGCAATGACCGTTTGATGAAGGAATGATGAAGGCGGCTCGCATCGGGGAGCGCGCTATACCGCCTGCATGATGTGGCGCGAAACGATGGACAGTGTATCGGGCATTGATTGAATCAGATTGACATGCGCAGCCGGATTCTAGCGCTGGGCATCCGCATAGCGGTAAGTGATAGTCACTTTCTGCATCCCACGCTCAGCATCCAGCAGGTTTGATGCCCCTTGATAGGACAGCAACCGCCCCGTTTTGCGGTCATAGCGAACTTCCAGGTTGGGCGCAAACAACCGTAGAAGCCAACTGTCCGCTTCGATATTGAACGCCACCGTCGCCGATTCGCCCGGTTCTTTTAATCGGCGGATGCGAAATGGGAAATCGCGGCCCTCTAACGGCACCAGAAAACGCACCTGCTGAATAGTATCGCCCGTGGCGAGTTGCGTCAGATGGTCGCGTAGATAAATGTGCAGACCCTGACCAGTCACCATATCGTCTTCCAGACGCACCAAATCCTGTCGAACAGGCGCTTCCTGGTCAGCGCGGCCGTAGAGCTTGACCCAGTCGCCATCAACGAAAGCGCCATCCTGGCGACCAAAGCGACGATCTTCGAAAGAATAGTTCGGAACGTAGGGATGATGAATGAAATTGGAGGTCAGCACCGCGATTTCCTGACCGTTTGCATCCCGGTAACGGGTTTCATTGCGGTCTGGGCGACCATTCTGATAGGTCATGCGGTGTTCCTCGATATAAGCAATCTCACCGCGTGCGTTGCGGGCAACTCCCTGAAACACCTCCTCATGCAAGTTGCCGGTCGTTGCCCAACTGGGCAGAGCGGCATCCGTTAGCAGCAACATGCCGAACGCTGTGGCGTTCAGATATTTGGTCGTTTTAGGCAGCGTCATCGCTTGCGCCCTCCGTTGTCCGTAAGAAATGCTTACTGGCAAGAGACCCGCAATCATCGATCAGGTTCAAGTTTTCGTCCGCTGCGGGCGGTCAATGCGACCATAAAACGCCACGCCAGCGGGTTGCGCGCTATCACAATATTTTTTGTGGATGCTACAATTTAATTTGTAATTTAGTCCATTGATATCGTTTGATAATTCCTTTATTGGCCAGAAAATAACAACATCAGTTGTTAACCGCAAAAGCCGCCAGAAAAAATAAATAATATAATCATTATGTTAATGATTAGCACAACGATTGCCCCAGGCCCAGTCTATCCTCCGTTGCGTGGCCAAGGTCGAGGCGGGTCGGGATCGGCGCAACATTTCACAGCAAAGCGGAGAAGAAATCCTATGTTCGGCAATATGACAGTGAGTGGCTGTCTCGGCCTTGGGCTCAGGTTCGGCGTGCCCGATTTGAGAAGTCCGTAACGCTGTGCGGCCCCTAGCCAAGCGATTAAGTTTAAGCCAATCTTAAAATCTGGAGATGATTATGTTGAAATCGATGAAACTCAGCACGAAATTAATATCCCTCTTTTCAGTCATTGCCCTGATTATGGCAGCGATTGGCCTCATCGGCATGCGAGGGCAAAACACCATCAACAACATGTTGGAGAGCATGTACAACGACGACCTGGTGCCGATTGTCGACATCGCCAACGCCAATATTCAGGCGATCTATCACAACCGCAATGTTTACTACTATGTCGTCGAAGACGAACGATCAAAAATGGATGCCATCAAGAAGGTAATGGATGCCAACGAAGCGAAGATGAAAGAGCTGCTCGATAAATATCGCAAAACATTCCTGACGGAACCGGAAAAGGTGCTGTTAGCGAAATTCGATGCGGCGTGGCCTCCCTATAAAGCAGCGGTCGAGAAGGCATTGCCTTTATCCTACGCCGGAAAAAACGATGAGGCGATGGCCCTTGTGGATAGCGAAGTCACCAAAACTTTTCAGGTAGCGGATGATTTGCTCGACGAGATGGTGAATTTCAAAGAAAAACTGGGCAAGCAAGCTCACGATGATAGCAATGTGGTCTATTTCCAAGGGCGCGATCTATCTCTCGGCCTATTATTGGCGGGTTTACTGATTAGCATTATGGGCGCCTTGTGGTTGACACGAGACATTCTGCGCAATGTCGGCGGCGAGCCAGCCGAGATGGCGGGTATCACCGGCCAAATTGCGGCCGGCGACCTGACGGTGCGCTTCACCGACACCGGCAAGGAGACCGGCATTTACGCCGCGATGCGCGACATGGCCGGGCAGTTAAAAGACATGGTGACCAAGGTCTCGCAAGCGACCGGGCAAGTGAACT
>JBAQIQ010000347.1:0-2799 GCA_049288935.1 Candidatus Competibacteraceae bacterium | reverse complement strand
CGATGACGATCCAGGCGCTCGATCAATGTCGGGTCGCAATCAGTCATGAACATAGGGGACTCCTTGAGCACTATCAGTAGGTCATGCGGTATTATGGGGCCTGCATCACTTTGAATCACACCCGTCGTTACCAATGATGACGGGGTATTGAAATCCAAGGTGGCCATCCCCACTTCGAGCGTTCCTTTTATTTTGGAGATCGGTCATGCCCAAGAAACAATCTGGTGACACCACAGCTTCTCTGGCTGGAAAAATTCTCTCGGGGGCGAAAAAACCCACACCTGCCGACACTAAAAAACTGGCTGCTTCGGTCTTGAGCCAAGACGAAAAACAAGGTCGCCGTAAGAAACCCTAACTCCCCTCGACCAGCGCGGCCCGGCGCGTCACAGCCTGCTTCGGAATCCGAATAAACCCCGACGCTTGAGCCGTGTCGCCACTGTGTACATCGCCGATATTGGGGGCCAGCATCACGACCTGCTCACTTTCGCCGACCAGCCAGCCGACCGAGACGCACTCCACCACTTCCAATTCCGGCTTGTCCTCCAAAAAATGCCAACCCGCAACCGGCTGGGCGCTGTCTAGCCATTCAATAAGAACCAGCGGAGGCGGATCGCGTGTCGGCTCAGGCAGCGTGGCGTGGCCGATGATGACGGGATTCATGCGGCGAGGCGCTCGGGAAGGCGACGCTCAAAAATCCGTTGCGCAATCTGAGGGAACCGCTGCACAAACTGCTCACGGGTCAGCTCAATACCTTTGAGATAAGCCTCTTCACACGGGAATGTGCGAACCGGATCGTCGAGCGCAATCACGCCTATTGCTTCATCCATCAAATCCACGACAGGAATAAAATCCACATCCAAGAAAACCACATCGGGTTTTTGGATAGCATCAAAAGGAATTTCAATGAACTGAGGGGCAAACATATTATTCAGCCTCTTGGTAAATTTTTCGCATTTGACGATCCAGTTCTCGCAGTTGGCGTTTTTGATCGGCAGATAACGATCCAGCGGATCGCTTCCCCGCTAGCAGTTGGCGCTTTTCCTCATAAAGTTGATGCGCTTTTTCTTTGGCTTCTAGCATCTTCCGGGTATTCAATTGTAATTCAACGGGAATTCCGTCGAGATCAATATCAATTTTCGCGTCACGGTATCCATCAGAAAGAGAGACTCCCTCTCGGTAAAGATTACGCTCCCGTAAAACCGACACCTGATTTAACAGGGCATTATGTGCAGTGACTACATCAGCGGTTGTTTCAAACACCAAGGTAGCTCGCAAAACATCGGTAAGGCCATCAAGATTCCCTCCTAACGATGTGATTACTTTTTCCAGCGCCCGTTCATCCGATTTCAGCGGAACCAGTAACGGCTTGCTCTGTTGAGCGAGGCGAGTAACCAATGCGTCAAACTCTGGTTTCTTTTCTGCACATTGTACATATAAATCATTTAGCTTACGCCGTAGATCGCGCTCATCTATCGCCATCGCTTGCTGTACCGGCAAAGGTTGTTGGGTAGTGATTATATCCCCCACCCGCTTCCACCGATACAACTCATCCTTGCCCTCGTTGTAGATCGTTTCCAGCGTTTCCTGGTCCTCCAGAATGCGCCGCCGTTTCTCCCAACTCCCGGCCACATCCCGCGCCTCTTTCGCTGGCAGCGACTTGAGGAAATCCCGTTCCGCCTTCGGGTTGAACTTCGGAGGTTGCTGGGGGCGAACGCTGAGACGGGGAACCACGCGGCATCCGCAAAAAGGGTGAATGGGCGGTTTGGGCGCGGCGGCTTTCGGATAGATGCCCGGCCCCAGCCCCCAGGCGTCCAGTTCCGCGTGTAAATTGCAGATGTCGGTACGAGGATGTTTGAGGCTCATGCGGAACTGCACGTACTGAATCCGATCCTCAGCCATCAGGTCGCGGGCTTGCTGGTCGGTGTAGTTGCGATGCAGTTCGGTGCGGGCGATCCGGTTGGCGAAATAGCGGTTGCGTTCGTAGAAGGCGATGCGGAGCTGCTTCTCAATCGCCTCCATCCCGGCGCCGGCTTCGGCCTTGCGGATGGCTTCCAGGTACGCGGCGCGCAACGCCGGTGTCTTGAGTTGTGCCGCCTTGAACTGGTCGAATTCGACTTGCAGGTATTTGGGCAGGGGCTTGATGATCTTGAGCGGATCGTCTTGGAAGTTGTAGCCCTCATACAGCGCCTTGCGCAGTTCGCGGGCGGAATGCAGGCCCTTCAGGTGCTGTTCAATCATCTGGCGCGTGGTGGCGCTGACCTTTTGCGCGTGGTCGTACAGCCGGTCACTCAGCTTGACCCCGCCGACCGGCCAGGCTTTGATCTCTTTCTCGCCGAGGCTGGATTCCAGCACCGCACTGAACGCCTCGCGAAATCCGGTCAGGGCCTCGGCGTTGAACTCGCGCAGGATCGCGTCAATGGCGGAACGCGGCGCTTGCCCCTGGCGAATCTTCTCCAGCAGCTTGGCAAACGCCTGCCTGGCGGCTTGCTGCACCGCCGCATCCGACTGAGCGAGAATCGCGAGGTAGCGGTCGTAGGTGATCACAGTCCCGGTACTTTGAACCCCAGGGGTTTTGCTTCGGTCATCCCCAGCGCCTGAAAGGCATACGCCAGGGCATCGGCTCCGTCATCGTGTTCTCCCACCGGGAAGCTCAGAAGTTCATCCTCAAACCAGCCCGGTAATCCCGGCGCATGGCCTACCTGTAGCCGCTTGCAATCATCGGCGGGTTTGCGCGCAATCATCGGCCTTTTCCTGCTCAAATTAACTGATTTTATCGGGCCATCGCTGCTCACATTGTTT
>JBAQIQ010000346.1:0-3670 GCA_049288935.1 Candidatus Competibacteraceae bacterium | reverse complement strand
ATGGGGGTGAACTGCACGGCGCCCCGGCATATTCCCGCGCTCATCGCCGCCGCCCGAACCGCGACCCGCAAACCGATTGTCGTCTACCCCAATTCCGGCGAAACTTACGATGCCGAGTGCCGCGCCTGGTGCGGCCCGGCCACGGTTGATGCGTTCGCCCAAGAAGCCCGGCGCTGGTATGACGCCGGAGCGCGGCTCATTGGCGGCTGTTGCCGAACGACCCCCGCTCATATCGGGCAAATCGCCGCCTGGGCGCGGCAACTTCAGACGTGACCCAGCCAGTGATGCAAGCCCTGCGCGTTCAGTTCAATATCCGCCCGCAGCACCTCACGCCACTGCTCCCGCGCCAGTCGCCAGCCTTGCCGTTCCGCCTCGACGTCCATCAGCGTCCACAGTCCCGCCAAAATCCGCGCTTCCCGGTTAGGGCCAGCCGCACGCTCCCGCTCCGCAACCGCGACATGAGCGTCGATCAATCGATGCAAGTCGCCGCCCAGCCGGGGCGCCTCACGGACGCGGGCAAAATGGGTCAGATAGACAGCTTCCGGCTGCTGCTCCAGAATCCGGTCTACCGAGTGATGCATCGCCACGGGATCGAACTGGGTCGGAGTGGTGGTGGGAATGATCGAAGTCCGCCCGGCAACATCCAGTTCTCGGAACGACAGGCCGAAGATGTCGCCAGTGAACAGGCCGCGACTCCGAGGGTCCCACAGGCATAAATGATGACGGGCATGACCCGGGGTATCCAGGCACACCAGAGGCCGACCGGCCAGCTCGAAGATGAACCCTTCTCCGGCGGCAATGATCCGGTCAGCGGATACAGGCATTGGTTGTCCATACAACCGGTCGGCTTCCTCCGCGCCGTAGACGGCCCGGACGGCGGCAAACAGCTTGGTCGGGTCGGCCATGTGCGCGGCCCCCCGTGGATGCACCACCAGCCGCGCCTCCGGGAAAGTCTGCATCAATACCCCAGCGCCGCCGGCATGATCGAGATGGATGTGCGTCAGAAACACATAGTCCACACTGGCCAGGGTCAGCTCCAGGGCGTGCAGTGCCTCCACGACCCGATGACGTGAGGTATAACTGGCGGTATCAATGATGGCGGCGCGTCCCCGCTCGACAATGAGATGGATGGCGGCCAACTGGGGACGGAGATAACCGGAATCGAGGGCGTAAATACCGTGATCGTAGTGCAGCAAATCAAGTGGGGTTGTTTTCATGGCGGCTCGGATAAAAGCGTGGTCTGAAAGCGCGCCATGCTAACATTTTGGCTCTTGTTCGCCGCCCCCTTTCTGGCTTTCGTCACGGCACTGGTGGGCGCTGGCTGGCTTGTCCAGCCCACCGCCCGCTGGCGATTGCTCGATCATCCCAACGCTCGTTCCTTACATCAACGCCCTATTCCACGCACCGGCGGCTGGGCGATGCTGAGTGGTCTCACGATCGGTGGCGCTGGGCTGGCGGCGTTTCTGCCCGATCTCCGGCCCCTCCTGACGCCGTTGCTGTACGGTCTCACACCGCTGGTCTTGGTCTCATGGCTGGATGATCGGCAAGGCGTTGCTGCACCCTGGCGGCTGATCGTACACGCCGGGGCGGCGACGAGCCTCATTCTGGCCGGCTGGACCCTGCCCTTTTTACCAGCAGCCAGTCTGCCGGAACCCCTCCTTATTTGGGCGATGAAGGGTCTTATGACCGGGCTTTTCATCCTGTGGATGATCAATCTCTACAACTTCATGGACGGCATGGATGGGTTCGCCGGCGGTATGGCGGTCATTGGTTTCGCCATGCTCGCCTGGCTGGGCCAGGCTGATCCCGGGTTTGCCGCGTTCAACCTGACGATTGCGGCGGCCAGCGCCGGCTTTCTTGCGTACAACTTTCCGCCGGCCCGCCTCTTTTTGGGAGACACCGGTTCCACTGCACTGGGTTTCCTGGCAGCGGCCAGCAGCCTGTGGGGTAGTCAGACAGGTCTGTTCCCGTTCTGGGCCGCGTTGTGGGTCTTTTCCCCCTTCATTGTTGACGCCACGGTGACGCTGCTCCGCCGACTCTTGCGCGGTGAACGGGTTTGGGAGGCGCATCGCAGTCACTACTATCAGCGACTGGTGCTGTTGGGCTGGGGACACCGCCGTACTGTCTTGGTGGAATACGTTTTGATGCTCGCCTGCGCCGGTTCTGCCGGGTTGGCGGTGCGTCTTTCAACCCATGACGCTTTCCTGTTGGCCCTTGGCGTTGGGGGCGTTTACGGTGGGTTGATGATGGGAGTGCATTGGCTAGAGCGGCCGCGATCCCAATGAAAGCGTGGTGAGCGTAGCGAACTCTGGTTGGGGGGAGAGGCATGCGGAAAACAGTTTGTTTTGGTATTGATCAGTATCACATTGAATCGGGTCAAATTGACTCATTGAACCTTCTCTCATCAATAACCGGGTCTGTTCGTCGTCAACCGTGCACATTGCCATAGATTAAACAGATTTTTTGTCTGAGTTGGTATCCATATTGCCTTACCCGCGTTAGCCACCGGATCGGTTAGCCAGGACTCATCGGCATAGCGATTGGCGACCCGCCGATAGTCTTCCAGTCTGAAAAAGCCACCGCCGAAAAGCCCGGTGAAATTGATTTTTAACGGTTGCAATGAGGGGTAGCATTATGAGCGGAGACCAAAAATCGTATCTTGAAAGTGCGGTCAAATTTGCGCTAGGCACGATCTACTATTCCCGTGGCGCCCGCACATGGACGAACAGCAAAAACCAAAAATATTTGCGTGGCGTCATGGTGGTGCGAGGCTTGCACGTAGATTACGTCACCTACGACACCATCGAACGCATGGATGGCACGGTATGGCTCAAGCCCGGCCTTTATCATGCCGCCATGGAGATATCGGTCGATAAGAGGAATCCGGGGCGCCGGCAGATCCGTCCAGCGCACAGCCAGCGCAACGACAAGGGTAATATCTGCAATTTCCTGATTCATCCCTCAGCGCCGCCACACTTTCTCGAAGGCTGCGTCGCGCCCGGTTACGAAAGCGCCCGTGGACTTGAGGCGTCCAAGCAATCGCTTGAAACCATCTTCCTATCGTTAGGCGGCTTCGAGCCTGGGAAGCCGGTCTTATTCGACATCTCCGGCGTCATGCCGACAAAATGATGAAAGCCGGCCCCGATTCAGAGAGAGGGTTGGCGCTTTGCTGCGTCTTGGCCTTCTTCGGCCTCCCTTTCCCTCAGCGCCGCCCGCAGGCATTGCGTGAGGGCCTCCAGGGTATAGGGCTTTTGCAGGAACCCGCACTGGCGCTGGCTGGTGAAGCGCTGCACAACCTCGGTCTCGCTATAACCACTGGTCATCACCACGCGCACCTGTGGATTAAGGCGTTGCAAGCGCTGCAACGTCTCTTCACCATCCATATACGGCATGGTCAAATCCAGCAACACCAGCACAATCTCTTTCTGACGCGCCGAGTAGAGTTCCAGAGCCTCCCGGCCATCACTCGCCACCAGGGTCCGAAAGCCAATCCGCTCCAGCATCCGTACGCCCAGAGTGCGCACCGAGTCCTCGTCATCCACTAGTAACACCGTTCCCATCCCCTGCCACGCGCCGGATGGCGCAAGGGTGGGCGGCAGCGCTTGCGGCCCTACCGGTGGGGCCGCCGGGAACAGCACGTTGCAGGTTGTCCCTCGGCCCGGCGCACGGG
>JBAQIQ010000345.1:0-7959 GCA_049288935.1 Candidatus Competibacteraceae bacterium | reverse complement strand
TGCGAGGACTACGAATCGATCAGACGAGGAAACCCTATAGCCATTCGACTCAAGACGGCTCACCAGCTTTTCTGCTTCATCTATTGCCGCTCTCTCACTTAGGCGATGCTCTGCCATAGTGTGTTTTTTGCAAACCAAAATGGCGTCAATGCTAATTGGACTCTTAGTGGCGTTCTTGGGGCTTGCACCTCTCAATTCAGCATGAACTGGATGAGCGGCAACTACTTCGAACCCGGCATTTTTGACGGCTTCATAGATGGCTGCCCACCCCTCGGCTCTTGAATGGTGGAAGCTGAAAGCGAGAACGCCATCGTCCTTGAGAACGCGCCTGCACTCGGCAAAGACGAGCGAGAGCTGGCGTGCGAACACGTGCGGGTCCTTGTGCTGAACCTCTCCCTTATCCGAGGAGTCGGGGCGCTGCATCCACGGATAGCGCTGCGCGAGAACAGGGGAGAGCCAGGCGAAGAAGAAGTCGCTTAGCTCGCTGTAGTGCACGAAGTCGAAGTAAGGGGGGTCGGTGACAACCGCATCGATAGAGGCATCGGGCACCGGCAGGCGGGCGCTGTCACCATTGAGGATCATCACGGCGCGATCACGTGCGAGAAGGTCTTCCCATGTGGCAACGTGCGCCACGTCGAGGGGTGCGCTTGCCACCGTCTTGCGGGTGCCGCACTTTGCGCCGGTGAGGTCGCGCTGGAATTCCAACTCGAAGGGCTCATCGAGATAGCGCTTCGCCCGAAGCAACCGGGACTCGAACAAGGTGCTGAAAGTGCCGCTGCTCTTGGCCGTACCCCAGACGGAGTTTTCGAGCGGTGTGCGCTCGGGCTTCAGGATATGGTTCGAGAACATATGCCGGACGGCACCCGTGCCCTCGCCCTTGAAGCTGCAAAAAAGGTTGTTGAATTCAAGGGTGCTGGAAAACAGGCAAAGCATTTGTTCCTGCACGGCCTCATCCTCGATCTCAAGGATGGCGTGCAGCAGCATCCCGAGACACAGAAGCTGGCGCGAGTTAAAGAAGTCGCGCCAGTAGAAATAGTTGTAGTCGCGCGCTTGGTCGGTGTTGTGGCCAGGCCGCACGGTCAGGGTCGGAAGGGGCAGTTCCTCGGTTTGAAGACGTGCCTCGGCCTCCGCAAAGAGCGCATGATCCTCGGGCTGCGCAGCCAGATAAATCTTCTCGCCATTCTCGCGCAAAGCCATCACAGCATAGAGCCGGTGGCCGGGCGGCGAGCCATCGGCAGGCAACAGGTCCTTGATCCGGTAGCGGTCTCCACCGGGAGCGCGGACATATTGGCTTTCGGCTGGCCCTTCCTGGGGGTTAAAGCGATGCGCACAGTGCGGGCATGAAATCGCAGTCGCATCGTAGCGATCCTCGATCAGCTCCCAGCAGTGCGGACAGACGATCTGGGCACGCGGCTTTTTCTCCGGATAGGCGTCTTGGGCGAACACGTAGCGGGACAGCAAAGGGATAACCTCGCCCGGTGGCGTCGTCACGGTCTTACACCAGAAGAAGTAGAGAACCGAAATCAGGTTGCCTGTCTTTGGGTCGCGGGTCTGGTAGTAGCGCCGGATCGCCGGCGCGACGGTTGCATCGAGTCGCGCGAACGCAGCGCGGAGCGTGTCTTCGGGTACGCGGGTAAATGCCTGTCGCACGAGGAACGTGCTGACGGGGTTGATGTCGCTGCCGATGGCCTTCGCGCCTAGCTTCAGGGCTTCGCCCAGCGTGGTGCCGCTGCCCATAAAGGGATCGAGTACAACCTTTCCGACGAGGTTGTGCTGTTCATAGAACTGCGCCCAAATGTCGGTGTGCGGGGCGCTCAGTGCCCCGAGCGTGATCGCCCGGAATACGGAGCCGAGACGAGTCGCCCACCATTTATGGATGTGATAGATCGGGCGGTTAATCTCCTTGCGCCAGCTCTCCTGTTCGCCTAGCTCGCTTACCTGGACGATGGGGAAGTTGCACTCAAGTGCCGTCGTGGGGCGCTCTGCGGCAAGGGTGAAGGAGTCGGCGACGGTATTCACTCGTCGCTGTCCTCCGCCGCGTCCAGGATGGCTCCCGGTCGAGCCACCATCGAAACCGGCTTCGATGCCTGCGCCTTGAGGCGATAGGCAGTAAAGCGGTGTTCGGTCCCGGCGCCCGGGTTCAGGATACGTTCGGCGCGCAGCTCGTTCGTGTGCAGGTCGAAGGCATAGCCGACGACCAACTCTGCGGCCTCGGCGCGCACGAGCCGTCCGACTTCCTGAAAGTGATCCGGCGCGGCGAGACCTTCGGGAACGATCATGGTCATCAGGCCCGTCGTGCCTTCGGTGAGGGCGAACGGCGTGGGTGCTACGTACATCTTTCGGTCGCGGATCATAATGTCGCCGTAGGTGCCGAAGCCTTTCACACTCTTGTTCTTGTGGACATAGTTGTGATCGGCATTCAGAAAATCACCGTGGCACATCACAAGATCGACAACCGGGTATTGCCTGCGACCGTTGCCTAGATCCTGGTAGGTCGATAGGTCGGCGGGGTAGCGCCCGAACACGTAGAAGATCTGACGCCCGTTATGGTGGCCGGTGGGAACCTGACTGTTCGAGTCGTAGTCGCGCTCTCGACCGGGCCAAGCAAGGCCCTTGATCTCGTAGCCCTCGGTGTACTCAACGAGGGAGAAGTCGGGGTAAGTGTTGCGCCCGGAGCCCTCGAAGTGGACGGCGAGTTTCTGCAAGCGCTTCTGAAACCAGTTCTGAAAGTGAAATTCCTTGTCTTTGGCGCTGACTGACTCGATTAGTTCTCCTGCCTGTACGGCTTGGACACATTGCTCGAAAGCCTCAAAGCAGGTAGTTCTTGTCATTTCTGTATGTTCCTTTTCCTAAAGTTGTCAGGATGGTATCAGGAGTACGCCAGTAAGCCGCCCAACGGGGCGGCGGATAAGCCGCGAAGGGCGGAAAGCCGCAGGCTTTCTCGGCCCGAAGTTGGCTTGATCCGCGGGTTGTGCGGCGCGAAGCGCCAAGCAGCCAGCGACTACTCTCCGCCGCCCCGTTGTCGCGGGCGCGAAGCGTCCGCGACAACGTTTGAATTCAGCCGACGGCAAAAAGCGCAGCTTTTTGACGGTCGGCTGGAATGACTTGTTATGCTGCAATTTAGCCACCAACCGGCGAGCAAATTTCAACCAAAGTTCCGTCTGGACATCGGACGTAGGAGGCGACTTGCCCCCATGGCTTTGTCTCCGGTCTTTTCAACTCGGCTGCACCGGCTGCCAGAGCTTTAGTGTGCGCCTCGACAACAGACGGCGTAACCAACGCTATCTCAATGCCAAGAGGTTTGCTGGATTCACTTGCTGCGACAAAGCCTGAAGGAAAATTCATATTCCCAAGCTCGTGCGACGCAAAAGCGAGCGTTGTTTCTCCCGTTTCAAGTTCACCGTAGTCCCCAGACTCATGCAGAAAGCGGCGTGACAGGCCGAATGCACCTTCAAAGAACGACAACGATGCAGCGACATTTGGAACGTAGATGATTGTGTAGCCGAGTTTCATGAGTCGTCCTGTTTGGATGCATGCAAAGCAAGCGATAGATATTGAGCCAACTTTTTGTCCTTGATCTGAGCGACAGACATCAGCTTGACATGCCGACGCCCCTTTCCCGCCCCTTCGAGAAACCCGAACGTGTCAGTGATTTTTGAGCCGCTCCCGAATTCGACGGTTACGTGCGCTTTGTAGGAGAAGACCCCGCCAAACTGAACGCCCGAAGTAAACAGGATGCCGCCGTACTTGACTTCTTCCGAAGTCGTTTCAAATGTCTTTTTTACCAAGGATCGAACGGCCTCAACGATCTCATAATTTTGCTCGCTAACAAGTCGGATGTCTTCGAGCAGCGCCTGAACAGATTTCTTTGTCATTTTGTGGATCGTATCCTCAGTCGGTCGACTGTTGTGCGGCTTGCCGTTGGCGCTCCGCTTGAGCGAGGGGTTAGGCCGCACGCTGGTGCTCCACGCGGAGCTGAGTGAACTCATCGTCAGAAACATTGCGATCCTCGTAGGGGCCGGAGTCTTCAATTTTCCACGGGAACGCACTGACGACTTGGTGCTTGTAGCCAACGTGCAGAGCGTTTGGTAGATAGACGAGCTGGATAAATGGAACCTGCTCCCATGTGTGCCGGACGTAGATCTCGCCCGGAGGGCTAAAGAGCCAAGGCAAAGGTCCAATTGAAGAGAACTGGCCTTCGATGATGCTTCCGAACTGAAGCAGGGCGTCCAGAGCGAGGGCACGCGCATTGCCGTCGGTCTCAGGGTTGAAGTGCAGTGCTTCGTTGCGTTTTCCCCAAAGCTCACGAAAGTGTTGCTCGACGGTGGGTGTCAAGACTTCCCACTCGTGAAGAGCGTCAATGGCAAGTTCCCAGTTGTCGAACGACTCTTTGCGATAGACGCGCCGGTAGATTGCGGAGTACTTATAATGGTCGCGCAGACCAAGAACCAGCTGATTCAGTACGCGCTCGCCGAGCGCCACCACTCCAGTGAGTGCGGGGTAATAGTGCCGGTCGATGAATGCCCCACGTGCTTGGGCATAGAAGCGGTTGTGAAACGTCATGACAGAGAAGGGTTTGACACCAAGGTCGATGAAGTTTTGCAGCTTCTCGTCGAATCGAGCTTCACCATGTTCGCTGCGGAAGCCTTGCAGCATTCCATCGCGGTTCGCCCAGTGTAGCTCCTTTACCTTGTCTTCCCAGTGATCTTGGATTGGGTCCAACGCCCGGATGCGGGTATCGAAATCAAAGCCAAGTAGACGGTAGCGCTTCATGCCGGAATAGGTGTGGTGGTTTTCGTGCGGCCTAACAACGTGGCGCTAAGGGGCGGGCGCGATAGCGACCGTCCCGCTTGAGCGCATTGTTAGGTCCATATACAACGGTTGATAAGGACACGATTTCTTTTTCGGGTTATTTCTTCCTCAACAAATACCCAGAATAAGCTACATATTCCTGCTTGTTGGTTGTAACAATGCGCACGGTTTCCTGCTTACCCGGGCCGAGTCCGAGAATAATAGCTTCAGTATCGGATATTGGTGCAATAGGAACAGCCAAATTATTCATGTCAAATTCGGGGAAGGAATACTCCAACATTAAGAAACCATCCCGTTCGCGGACAGCGCATTGTTTCGGGACAAACGCATCACCGCCAGCAAGGTTAACGATTTCATACTCGCCTAACCGGTTGCGGAAAGATTCAGGGATTGACACCGGTTTGATTTTCTCACCGGCAATGAAAGTTTGGTCTTGGTAATGCGCCAACACCAGATCGTGACCGGCAATAGTGCGTAACGATAAAGCAACTTCCGCCAGTTCGTCCAACTGAATCGGGATTAATCCAAAAAGCTTATAGCGAATGCCGTAACTTCCGTCCTCGCGGGCCACAAAATCCATTGTCTTGCCGTCGACTTCAACAACCAAGTCATTGCCTTCAGGTATTAGCTTGACATAGCCAAATAAGGTTGCATACTGGCCAGTCGCTTTCTCCTGTTCCTGTTGGGTCAGCGCCCGGGTAGTTATCTTAGGTTTAACCTCTTCAAGCGAGACTTGCTTGCCGGTTTTTACGGCTACGGCCAGTTTTAAGGCGGTATTTACGACTTTAATAAGGAAATCGCCAGAGGGAGGCGAATTCGCCGAAACGATAACGCCCACTTTATGTTCCGGCAACAGGCTAAGTTGGCTTTGATGGTACAAGGTGGCACCGCCATGTTCGGCTATCGTGCCGATATTAAGGTTGTTACGTAACAACCAACCGAGGCCAATCCGAAAATCGACATCTAGTGCCACATCGCTATTTTGCTGGCGCAGCATTTCCTTTAAAGTTTCCGCTTTAAGGATTTGCCGACCATTGGTTTTGCCGTCGGCAAAGACCATTTTGATGAAACGGCTCATGTCCAAGACATTGGCGTTCAATCCGCCGGCAGGGGTATCGCGTATTGGCACTTCGGTTTTTTCTTCATGATTTTTATACGCTTTAGATGCGGTCTTGCCTGCTAAAGCTTCAGAAAACCCAGCATTAACCATCCCCAAAGGTTTCAATAGCTGTTCATTCGCGTAGACGTTGAAATCTTTGCCGGAAACTTGCTCTACCGCCGCGCCCAGCAACGTTAGACCCAAGTTCGAATACGACCAGATAGTATTCGGCGGATAGGCGACATACTCATCTTTCAACTGGTCGACCATTTGATTAAACGGCTTGGGCTTTTGTGTCCACATGCCGTTATTAATATCACCCGGCAAACCTGAATGATGGGTCATGAGGTTGCGCGGGGTGATCAGTCCGGCATCAGGAAAGCGGGTTTTAATCGAAAAATCGGGCAAATAGGTTTGCAGGGGCTTATCAATATCAAGCTTGCCTCGCTCAGCCAATTGCATCACCAACGTATCGGTAAACAGTTTGGAGATGGAACCGACCCGGTAAACCGTTTCCGTAGTCGCTGGAATTTTGTTTGCAGTATCGGCATAACCGAAGCCTTGCGACCACACGACCTGCTGATCGTCAACGACAGCAATACTCAAGCCCTCGATACCTTGATCAGACATTTCGTCTTCGATTAGCCAAGCAAGATATGCTTTGAGATAGGTGTAATCGCCACGTTGAATGGTTTCCGGTTTTGGGGGCGGCAAACTGCTACATGCTGTGAGTAACAGCAGTACTAGACCAGATATTAACCCCGATTTAAAATCTACTCGTGTTACTTGACTATTGCGCTTTTGCATCTTTTTGGCTCCTCCGCAGAATTTGTGGGTTAGCGAGTAAGAGGTTGACCGATAACAACCTGATAAAAAAACGATTATTTTCTCATTCTTCGAGCGGAGACACTGGGATCGCTCGACCGTCCATCTTGGACTGTTTGAAAAACCATGACAAAACAGAACTGCCTGTAGCACGGAGCCTCGACTCTATCAAGGCCAAGCCCTGCGGGTGTGCGCTTGCAGCGCCCAGCCTTGACAGAGTCGAGCCTCCGCGCTTGACCTCAAAGTGGCAAGGGTGACGGGGCGGCAGGCGCCCCACACCTTTCACCTCCGGCGGGGCTCAGGTTCTGGGGCTAATTATCAACCACCTACCCACAGATTCTGCGGACGAGGCATCTTTTTTTGAGTGACGAATTGTAAACCTAACGGGGCGGCGGATAAGCCGCGAAGGGCGGAAAGCCGCAGGCTTTCTCGGCCCGAAGTCGGCTTGATCCGCGGGGTTGTGCGGCGCTTCGCGGCTTTATCGCGCAGCGTCCAGCGACTGAAAGGAGCGAGGTTGAGCGCCGGGTTAGCCAGTAGGTTGAATGGAACTATGACCATTTGCCCAACACCTTTTGAATACGTGAATTGAATGACTTAACCTCTGTGGCGGCAAGGTTCTCAGCCTTGTAGAGCGATAACATCTCAAAACGGCAGGCTGGCGCACAGGAGCCAAAGAGCGCTGTACTCAATATCCGTTTCAGGGGCTGCCACATAATAAGGCGATCTACCCACCACGGCGAGCCAAGCGAAGTAACGGCAAGCGCTCGTCGGAGATTGCGAAGACGAGGCTTGATTGGACCAAGATCGCTCGCGTGATCATAGGCGATGCCAGGCGCCCAAACACGATCAAACCAACCTTTGAGAACGGCAGGGAAGCCGAACCACCAAGTGGGAAAGACTAGAACAAGCGCTTCGGCAGAAAGCAAACGCCCAACCTGAGATTGGACTGCGGCTGAATCAAAGGAAGAGCGGTAGTAGCTTTGACGTTCGGTAACCGTAAGCGAAGGCGAAAAATCAGTTTTGTACAGATCTTCAATCTGCACCTCGTGTCCTGCTTCGGTCAATGCCGCAATGGCAGCGCTGGCCATTGCGTGACACAAGCTGTCCGAGTCTGGATGGGCAATGACGACAAGGCATTTCATAAGAAGGCAGTCTGACTAGGAGGCTTGGTACTCATGCTGGCTAACGGGGCGGCGGATAAGCCGCGAAGGGCGGAAAGCCGC
>JBAQIQ010000344.1:0-6071 GCA_049288935.1 Candidatus Competibacteraceae bacterium | reverse complement strand
GCCGAACACGGGCCGACCCCGCCAGCGCCAGCGCCGCACGCAAACGGTGATCCACATTGCCGACCACCCGCCCAAGGCCCAGTTCGTAGACATCGCCCGCAAGCGGCTGGCGGCTGGGCTGCTCGACCCGCTGGCCCTGGAGCTGCCGGAGCCCTACCAGGATGTGCCGCCCGAGCAGATCGAGTGGGCGAAGATCCGCCGCCACGTCAACCGCCTCAGCATGAGAGACCTGACGGCGGCGATCATCCCGGCGCTGCACGACCACCCCGGGAAGGTGCTCATCGCCGTGGACGATCTGACCCACCTCACCCCCACCCTCGTGGCGTTCTGGCTGGCGGTGTTCGAGGTGGCCCAGGTCATCGGCGGCGCCCGCCAGAAGAAAGTGGGCCTGGCCAAGCTGTGGTGGAAGATGACCGAGATCGAGATTCCGCCCCTGTCGCCGGAAGCGACGCAGGACATCGTGGAAACCTACATCGCCCAACAGGGGATGCTGATCGAAGCGCCCGGCCTGTTCATGGGCCACGTCGTCAAGCAGTCGGGCGGCAATCCCCAGGCCATCGCCGATATGCTGGACGACTCGGCTAAGGAACGGTTGGTGGACAAGCGCAAGATTCGGGAGATGCGCCACGCGGCGGGGGTGCGCTACCTGGACTTCACCCCGGTCATGATCGTGGCGCTCGCCTCGGTGATCGGGGCGCGCTATCTCGCCATCGGCACCGGCGACACCGAGCTGTATGTGTTCGCCGGGATGCTGGCCGCCGTGGTCATCAGCCTCCGGGTGTTCCTGTTCCGGGGGGCCGGGCGGGCGAATTGACCCTCGGCACTCACATCGCGTTTGCCTCCGTCCTGTACTTGGGCGGCGCGACGCTGTTTGGCTACCCGCCCGATGCGGTCGGCTGGCTGCTGGCAGCGGTGGCATCGCTGCTGCCGGACGCGGATTTGCCCACCTCCAAAATCGGGCGGCTGTTTTGGTGGGCCTCGGTGCCGCTGGAGCGGCGCTTCGGCCATCGCACCGTCACCCATTCCGCCGTTGGCATCATGGCCGTGGCGCTGGTCGCATCGCCGTTGTGGTTCGCCGAGCCGCTGTATTTCTGGTGCGCGCTGGGCGGCTATTGGTCGCACCTGTGGATCGACATGCTGAACATCCGGGGCGTGGATCTGTTCTGGCCCTCGCCGGTGCGGCTGGTGACGCCAGGGAATCGGAACTGGCGTTTCGCCGTGGGCAGCAAAGGGGAAATGGTGTTGCTGGCGGGGCTGCTGGTGCTGACCCTGGCGCTCTATCCGCTGAGCCACATCGGTTTCCGCGATGCCCTGCAAGCCCTGCTCAAGAGCTTCGACATCGCGGTGGAGCAGTATCAGCGCCAGATCGGAACACACTGGTATGACCTGGAGATGGTGGCGTCGGACAACCTGACGCTGGCACGGGTCGAGGGCCGCTACCCGATCATCGGGACGTGGAAGGGCGGCTTCATCGTGCTGCACGACGGCCAGCCGCGAGCAGTGGGCAAGAGCCAACAGAATCACAACCTGCTGCCCATCACCGGGCGGCTGATCGAGGGCGAACCGCTGCGGGTGGTGGCCGAACGAGTGGCGATGCAGGGCCACACCTTGCGTTGGCTGGTCAGCCGGATTGATCAGAGCCGACCGTACTACCTGTTGGGCGAGGTGGAGATTCCCGATGGCCGGGGGCCGGCCCTGACCGGGCGGCTCGACAGCGTGGACACTTATAACCCGGCCAGCTATCGGGGCGGGATTCTGCGGCTGCACTACGCCCGTGCTGCGGAACTGGGGCCGTGGCTCGATCTCATCGCGGTGCGGGGCGAGGTGGTGGTGCAGTTCTGGTTGAAGCCGGGGGAGCAGGCGGTGACCCTGGGGCCGGGGGAAGAGCGGGAGGTGGAACGGATACCAGAGCAGTTGCGGAGGTTTTTGTAAATATAAAACCAACAGGGTGTGTGCGAGCCGGACAGACCTCAACAGTCGTATCGCACCCGACCGGGTGAAACGGCGTTGGCGACCCGTACCCTAACCAGCGTTGGAGGTCGTCATCCTACGGTGCCCCTTTCCCATCCGGAGGAAGCGCCCCGTGCGGACCCGTATGCGGGGTGCTCTATGGGAGCCGGGAGAGAAAAGCCCCCGGCGACCCGATTAGGCGTCACCTTCGCGCTAGGCTACCTCTGGGGACGGGACTTCTCCATGGAACCCTCGTACAACTCGACTATGTACTTCTGAAGGCCGGGATTTTTTTTTCGAGCTTTATTGATTCGCTTGGCGAGCTTTGTGACGTGGTCTAGGTCGATTTTCTCGTCCTTGATAACATGCTGAATACCAAGTTTTACCACCCAAGGTAGAATTCTCAATTCTTTGTTATTCAGGAACTTAAAGGTATCTGTATCTTTTAGGCCAGCCCGAATCGCGTCAATGAAGAAGCTGGTTATTGCACATTCTTCTTCATTGATTTCGGTGTCGCATTGGCACTGCAATTGTGCGTTTTCCAGTGCCCTCTTGAAGTACTGATACTCAAAGCTATCTCGCAAACAATAACTCAATATCACGAAGAATTGAAATTCTGGTAGGCCTGAGAGCTTTGATTCAACTCTGCCTGAGCGGACATCGAGAAAGAGCCTCGTCATTTCAAGGACTACGCGGTATACTGCTCTTTCAATGTGATCATACTCGGTTTGATAAGCCGAGAGCATTAGATTGCCAAAATTCAGCAAACGAAGCATCTTCTCGCGCTCTGTCTTGAGGCTGAGTGCGGATAGTCTGTCGATTCGCTTGCCGGCATCTTGAATCAGACCAAGATAAAAGTATTCCACCCCCAACCAATACCCTTCAAACGGATTCGTGAAAGGAGCGCCACGGCCATGAGTCTCCTTTTGGTAGTGGGCAAGTAAGTACTCGGCGAGGCTCTTGTGGCGAAACGAGAAGGTGTGTCTGTCACGATTTACGATGACAACTTCCGAGCGTTGTTCAATACGCTTGAAGATTTCGATAGGTGCAGGTAGTCCTTCTCTCGTGCGTGTGTACTCCTCGAGCATCTGTATGACCTCATTAACGCTCATGTGCTGGAGTTCGTTGTCGAGCATGTACTTCGCGACCATGGATAGCACATTCACTACCACAGGGTACTCTCGCTCGGTCATCAATCCTTTTTTGATATCCCAGCGACCTAGGGCAAGCTCAACGTACTTCGAATACAATTCTGGCAGAGTTTGGGGGATCTCTTTGATATTTGCATTGATCACCCGCGCCAACAGGATGGCGCTCATCGGAGTGCGTGGGATAGCGTGAAGGAGAGATGATCGGCTCAAATCCTGACGGAGCTTCTCGCTGATACCGAGTGAGGCGCAGTTGTGTTGTACGACCTTGAATATCTGATCGAAGCTGAGTGGAAGAATCCTAAAGCGAGGGCATTGGCGTAGCAATTCCTCGCCTTCTTCGATTGTCCAGATTGGGCGTGATCCGATTACGATAGTTAAATTTGTCGTCGCCTTGACAAGAGCTGAGATCGCCTCGATTGAAGCAAGTAGTGAGCCGTCCGTTGCGTTCTTGACTTCGTCGACGCCGTCCAAGATGAGAAGAATTCTCTTTCCTTCGGAGCGCGCGGCGGCATTCTCGAGATCTTGAACCGCTTTCGTTACGCTCTTTGCTACATCATCTGCAACTTCGGAGAAATGAAGTAGCTTTGGAATGGTTTGACTGCGCTGAAACTCTGCCGGTTCACATAGGGTCTTAACATGCTTGCGGAAAAGGGTTGTCTTCCCAGATCCCATTCCGCCTTCGACCATAATAAGGCGACGATTCTTTAGTGCGCCTGCAAAAGCCACCCTAAGTGACTTGTTGTACTTCGTTACCTTTTGCCAGGGTCGCGTGGACTCTATCTCGTAGAGTTCCTGGGCAACATCAAGGTTGAGTGCATGCGTGTCGAGTGTGTTATACGACTCGGCCTTGATGACCTCTATTAGTGTGGTCTTTAGGTATGTTCCAAGTTCGGCTGGAATCTCATTCCAAAAATGCGGATACGATTTGTCAACGATTACGGCTAGTCGATCAATTTTAATGAATTTGATGTTTCTTGATCGATACTCCTCATGGATTTTTCGCTCGGCACCTTCTGAAATGTTGCCATTGCAGATTATCCAAGTTTCATTTAGATATATCTTCCTCTTTCCTCCATCAAAGAACCGCTCGACGGCACACTCTTCGATTTGGCGCTTTACGTCTGAGTGGTCTTGCTTGATGTTTCCGCACTTTGCGATGACTCCAATGTAGTTCTCGTCGCCCAATGTCGGATCAACGCGGGCAATTACGAAGTCGGCTCCCATCTCGGTATTGCCGTGGGTGTACTCATGCCTTGAGATCGTCTCATCGTTTGTGAACACTGCTCTGAGTAAAGGGTGCAGCTCTCGCACCTCATCTCTCAGTGAGCGTAGCTTTTCGAGTTTCCATTGCTCCATGATGTCCTCTTCTGAGATATTCTGATTGAAGCTTGTGACACTTAACGAATAAGCGTTTATCCGTCGTGCGCGCGGCAAGAACTGTCCAGCGCGTCGCGTCCGCCGACGCCCATCTTTTATCCGTCGTGCGCGCGGCAAGAACTCAGGCGGTAGCTTGGAGTTTGGCGCGCACTAACAAATGATTATGCGGTTTCCGTACAAATCCTTGATTATGCGGTTTCCGTATAAATCCTCAATGGTTGAGTTACATGGCAACAAGCTAACCAATGAGCAAATTGAGTGATCCTTCTTCTCACAACCGCGCCACCACCTTCTCCATCCGTTCCTGCCCGACGTGGGAGTAAATCTGGGTGGTGGCGATGCTCTCGTGGCCGAGCAGGGCCTTGATGTCCACCAGTTCCGCCCCGGTGTTGAGCAAGTTCGTCGCGTAGGTGTGGCGTAACTTATGCGGGCTAATTTTCTTCTCAATCCCCGCTTTCCGCAACATCCCGCGCAGGTAGGCGCGGGCCGCCTGGGAGGACACCGGCTTTTGCCCCGCCGTTCGGGCGAACACGTATTCCCCTCTCGGCTGATCCTTGAGCCAAAAGCCGAATACTTGCCCGAACGCTTCCGGCAGGGGCACCAGCCGTTCCTTGTCGCCTTTGCCGATCACCCGCACCGACTTCGCCAGACCGTCCACAATCCGCACGTCCGCCGCCTTCAGGCCCAACGCCTCCGAGATGCGCAACCCCGAGTTCAGCAAGAGCCCGAATAGCAACTCATAGCGTCTCCGGGTTTCGGTCATCCGTTGCTGGTTGTTCCCGAAGATGTTGATCGGGATATTGCGCCGGTCCTTGATCGTGGCCTCCAGCCGCTGTTGCTCCTCGCGCTCCAGCCAGACCGGGATGCGCAGCGGGCGTTTGGGCTTGTCGGCCAGGTAGACCGGATCGGCCTCGACGATCTCGTGTTTCATCCCCCACTTGTAGAAGCTGCTCAGGGTGCTCAGGCGGCGGGTGACGATGGCCGCGCTGACCTGCCGCTCGCGCAACTGCCAGGCGCTGAACTGCTCCACGTCAGCGGCGCGCGTCCGTTGCCAGTCCTTGCCAGCGGCGCTCAGCCAATCCGCCCAAATGCCGAGATCGGAGTTGTACGCATAGCACGTCGTCGGGCGGTGGCCTTTTGTGTACCGGAGATGCGAAAGGAACTCGCGCCGGGTCTCGTCGAAAATCTCACGGTCAAAACTCATGGCGATGCTCCACCCGCGCCTCGCTACCCTGCTGCGGCGAGGGCGGGGTGTTAATATTTCAGAAATGCCTATTTCTGAAAGTAGAGAATGAAAACCCTTTTCGCAAGTACCGGGTCCTTCCGTGAAAAAGTGGTATCCAGGAGGGGGCGATCCTGCCGGGAATGCGATTTTTCATAATCAACTTTCAGAAATTTATCTTTCCAATATTAATACCATTCGATCTTATCTCATTCAGTACTGTATAATACAGTATCATTCTGTATGAGATAGTATGATATGATTTTGTAGGATAAGGTATTGTCGAGGGTTGTGTTGCGTTAGTTTCTGACAGACGAGCTTGACCATTTCTGGACGGAATTAGGCTGCCAGGGAATAGAACTGTTCGGCGG
>JBAQIQ010000343.1:0-2493 GCA_049288935.1 Candidatus Competibacteraceae bacterium | reverse complement strand
GGCTAAAGAGGGGTGGCGTGTAGCGCCGGGGTGGCTCGAAGGGGGTAATGACCCCTTGATCGATTTTAGGAGGACCCAATGGGCTGGATGGACTGGACGCCGGTTCTGTTTCCACAGTGACGGGAGGCGGCGATTGTGGCCACTCCGTTTGCCAGAGTGGCGCGCTCACTGGCGCATCCTGCGACCGCGCCAGCCGCTCCCACTCCGCCGCCTGTCGACGCGCTTCAGCGAGTTGATGGCGCGAGACCACTAAAGCGATCAATAACACAATCGGCGAAACCAGCCACAACCCGGCCAGCACAATCAGTATCGTCCAGTCCATCATCTACCCCCATCCAGGTCGCGGGAGAACGCTGTCAATCTTTGGTCTTCTCGATCTCCTGGCGGAGGATCGCCAATTCCGTTTCGACCTCATTGTCGATTTCTATCTTCATGAACTCCCGTTCGACTTGGCTGTACTCGCCATACAATTCAGCCCGCGCCTCCATCTTCGCTTCCATTTCATCCACCTTGCCAGACATCCGGTCGAAGGAGTGATTCAGGTCGAGGCCGGTTTGAAATCGGTCATTCACCCGATCCATTTGCTCACGGGCTTGGGCCGCTCGTTGCCGAGCCACCAAACTGCCTTTTTTCAGCCGCGCCTCTTCCAGCTTTCCTTCCAGCGCCCGTAGTTGTGCTTTGAGCCGTTCGCTGGTGCGCTTCGCTGATTGCCAGGATCCTTGCAGGTTACCGGCCAGATCATCGTGTTCCTTCTTGCGCAACAACGCCTCCCGCGCCAGGGTTTCATTGCTGTTTTCCATGGCCCGCCGCGCCCGGTTGTACCACTCATCGGACTGCCGACGCTGGTTATCCAACTCTTTCGCCAACTGCTTCTCGCTGGCCAAAGCATCGATCACGCCTTCGCGGGCACTATTGATGTTTTCCTCCATTTCGCGGATGAGTTGTTTGATCATCCGCTCCGGGTCTTCAACGCGATCCACCAGATCATTGAGGTTGGCGGTCAATACGTCGCTGATACGCTTGAATAGATTAGCCATGGGAATATCTCCGAGTAGTCATGACAGGATTGAGTATGGTTGGAGTATAGTGGGAAAGAATTTACTTGAACAGTGTTTAATTAAAGCCCGAAAAAAATCTGCCAAGCAGCAGATTTTCGTATGGCTCTAATCTTGATTACGGTTTCGCCGACCGCTATCCATACCGGTGGGTGGGCTACTGCGTTGCCGCTCGCTGCGCCGGCCACTATCGCCATAGTCTGGTTGTTTGCGTTGCGGGTCTCCCCGATAGCCACTCTGTCGATTTGGGCGGTCGCTATCGTTATCGCCTGATGACCGGCGCTGCTCTCTCCAATCGTTATCTGGCCGGTTAGGGCGCTTGTTATCACCGTAGTCTGGTTGTTTACGCCGCTGTTCTCTTCGGTCACCGCTTGGCCGATTGGGGCCATCGTCATAGGCTGGCCGTCCACGATGACCACCCCGTTGCTCCGAACGATCGCGATCATCCCGCCGGTCACCGCGATTGTCGGTCTCTCTCAACGCCTCGCCGAATATATCCATCAGAGCCTTACCGCCCGGATCGGCGCGAGGGCCGGATTGCTGCATTGTTCTCATGACATCCATAACGCCCTGCATGGCTGCCGTATCATCCGCCTGGCTCACCTGGGGGATTCCCGACAGGGCAACCCATAGAGTCACAAAAACAATATTTTTGGTCTTCATGTTCAATGGGTATTGCTCCTCGAACGATTTGATGGATATTGTCTGTTTACATTGACACGTTGTAATTTATCGTAACAATCCGAAATTTTCAAATACCGAAATCCTTGCAAACCACATGACCCATTCCGCATAGCAATTTCGCCATATCATAGAAACTAATCCTGAATCTTTAGTGAACGGTGCGGTAGCTGACGGCTTCAAAGCTAAACGAGGCGTTCATGTCCATTGGTTTTACAGTGTTGAAAAATGTATTGAATGCTCTCCTTTCACGGGACTAATAAATCACCACCTTCCATATGCAGCACCTCCACCCGCCAGCCGACCAGCAACACACTGCCGGTCTGGCGGCGATGCCCGGTATCAGTAAATTCAAAGACGTACAACCGCTCACATTTCAGCCGGCCATCGTGGTCGCGCCGCAACCACAACCGTTCCAATGCCACGGTATCGTCCAGCAGTTGCACATGGCTCTGCTGGCAGGCGCGGGCGCTGGCGGCGCGGGCCAGTTCGCGGGCGCCGAGGCTGTCCCGCCAAAACCACAGGCCGATGCCCATGACCAACAGGAAGCTGATGAGAAGGTAAAAATTCATCAGGATTTTCCGCGAGAAACCCCGGCCTTGAGACCGGGGAGGGATAGCGGACGACGCAGCAGTCCCCCCGGTGGGGACTGGTGAAGCGCCGCATTTTTGGGTGGCATCTCCAGTGTCTCCTATTCAAGACCTACCGCCGGGCAGGCGGGATGTGAAGTCTGTGGAGAGGATGTGAGACTTGGGGG
>JBAQIQ010000342.1:0-7180 GCA_049288935.1 Candidatus Competibacteraceae bacterium | reverse complement strand
GGTGATGGTGAGGGGTTGTTTGCACCGTTCTTTGGTATCGCTGCCGGCACGATGACCCTGGTGTCGCGACTGGCTTTGAAACACCGGACGCCGGTGTTTTTGACCTGGGCCGAGCGCTTGCCACGCAGCCAAGGCTATGTACTGCGGTTACGAGCGTTGCCCGAAGTGACCGGAGCGGAATCGCTGGAGGCGTCGGTGGCGGCGATGAACCAGGGTATTGAAGCGGCGGTTCGCTCGTTGCCAACACAATATTTATGGACCTACAAACGATTCAAGACGCGGCCGCCCGGCGAGCCTAAACTGTACTGAACATCGGTTTACACCATGACCAGGGGGGAATTCATTATGACCAGCAAAACCCGATTATCGTGCGCGTTGATAGGCGCTGCGCTCTTCGGCGCCGTTGTCTCTGCACAGGCTGCCGATCCACCGATCACGATTAGCACCGGCAAGAGCGGTGGCGGCTACAACACCATCGGCGAGCGGCTGAAAGGGGTATTGGCTGAACAAGCGTTGTCCATACAGGTCTTGACCAGCGCTGGCTCCATCGAGAATCTCACCCGCCTCGCCGATCCCCAAAGTCCCGTCAATGTCGGGCTGACCCAGGTCGACGCTTTGAAATACTACCTCAAGGATCATCCCGGCTTCGCTGACCAGTTCATCAGTTTGGGCGAGATCGGCAAGGAGTGCGTATTTATCGTGACCGGCAAGGATAGCGAGATCAAGAGCGACAACGACTTGCAGCAAAAAGGCAGGGGTTGGCTGATCGCCGTGCAGTCGCCTAACAGTGGCGTCGCGGTGACGTGGGAATATATGACCGTATTGGAACCTGCTTTCAAGAATACCGCGCCGGCTTTTGTCGATGGCGCTGAGGCGCTGTTGCAGATCAAGAGCGGTGGGAAATCGAGCAAGATTCAAGCGGCGATG
The DNA here is from genome assembly GCA_049288935.1 of Candidatus Competibacteraceae bacterium. Lineage (GTDB taxonomy): Bacteria > Pseudomonadota > Gammaproteobacteria > Competibacterales > Competibacteraceae > UBA2383. The sequence continues at coordinate 6,253 of JBAQIQ010000342.1, read as the reverse complement.
GTAGTGCAAAAACCGCTGGCCAAATCCACCGAGATCCAGGTGGTGTTGGAGAATCCCAAGGATTTTCGGCTGGTCCCGGTCAAAGACTGGGATTTAAACGACAAGTTGCCAGACGGCAGTGCGGTGTATACTTTTGAAAATGTGACCGTGGCCGAAAAAAAGTGGGGCTTCGACACCACGGTGGACACCATTTGCACCCGTGGGTTGATGTTGGCCAATAAGAATAAATTAACTGCCGATCAACGCACTCGCCTGGCTAAAGTGATGCTGCTGGCCGCCAGTCGGGTCGTGGGGGAAGCGGGCAAGTAATCAGCGTTGTTCTGTATCCGGCACGCGCTGGTCGAGCAATGCCTCAATACGCTCCATCAGCGCCGCCAGTGCGCCGCGATGGCGTTCCACTACTGCCTGTCCGCGCCGACCCGCATTCAGCCGCTGTTCTGGATCAGCCAACCATTGATCAACAGCTAGCGCTAACTCTCCCCCATCCGCCACTTGCCTGGCGGCTTCCACCGCCAGCAACCGCTCCCCAGCCTCAGTGAAGTTGAACATGTGCGGCCCGAACAGGACGGGTAAGCCGAGCAGGGCCGGCTCCAGCACATTGTGGCCGCCGGTAGCCACCAAACTGCCACCGACGAACGCTAAATCTGCGGCGGCGTAGAACAGTAGCAATTCGCCCATGCTATCGCCGAGAAAAACGGCGGTTTCCAGACTACAGGGTTGCCGGTCGCTGCGCCGGACGACGCGGAAACCCCGCTGCTGGCACAGCGTAGCCACGCTCGCAAAGCGCTCCGGGTGGCGCGGCACGAGGAGGAGCAACAAGTCTGGCCAGCGGGTGCGCAGTTGGGTGAGCGCTTCTAATATCTGCTCGTCCTCGCCGGCATGAGTGCTGGCGGCGATCCACACCCGCCGATTTTCTCCCAGCCATTCCCGGCGCACAGTTCGGCCCTGTTCCATCAATTCGTCCGGCAGTTTCAGGTCATACTTGAGGTTACCGATGACCTCGACCCGTGGCGCACCCAGGGTCCGAAACCGCTCGGCATCAGCCTCGGCCTGTGCAGCGATCAGCGTGATGTCTTGTAGGATGTTCATCATCAACCGGCCAATTCGTGCATAGCCCTGGGCCGAGCGCTCTGACAACCGGGCGTTGGCGATGAGGACGGGGATTCCAGCCCTCGCGCATCGCCGCAGTACATTGGGCCACAGCTCGGTTTCCATGATGATGGCGATCCGGGGTCGGGTCTTGCGCAGAAATCGCGCCACCGCATCGGGCAGGTCATACGGTGCATAGACGTGCTGAACACGGTCGCCCAGCGCCTCCTGCACCTGGCGGGAACCTGTCAGGGTGGTTGTCGTCACCAGCAGTTGCTGTTCGGGGCGCCGATCCAGCAGTGCCCGGATGAGCGGCAGGGCAGCGCGGACTTCACCGACTGAGACGGCGTGAATCCATAAGCAACCGGGTTCCGGCAGAGCGGAGAAATAGCCGAGTCGCTCGCGCCAGCGCTGGCGATGCCCCGGATCGTGGCGACCACGCCAATACAGCCGCAGCAGCGCCAACGGTAAAATCAGATAAAGCAGACTGGTGTAAAGCAAGCGCATGGGCCTTGGTTACTCCGGCGCTTCCTGTGTCCACATCAGCGTCGCGCCAATCACCGCGGCCGGCATGGCCAGGAAATTCAGCAGCGGGATCAGCGTCAACAGTAAAACCATGGCCCCGAAGCCCAAGGTCAACGGCCAATGCTGACGCAGCAGCCGACGCTGGTCCCGAAACGACAGTCCCCGGTTGCTCAGGGGATAATCCGCATATTCCAGCGCCAGCATCCAGGCGCCGAACAGCACCCACAGTATGGGCGCAGCGATGTTGATGACCGGCGTAAACGACAGCAGCAACAGCGGAATTGCCCAGCCGATCAAATACAGGAGCTTGTGGATGACCGCCAGCGGACTGAGCAGCAGCTCTTGCCAAGCCAGGCGGGCGGCAGGTCGGGCTGTGTTCCCCGAACGGGCCTGTTTTTCAACCTGCTCTGCCAGCAGGGTGTTAAACGGCGCGGCCAGCAGGTTCGTCACGACCGAAAAGCTGTAGAACACCGCGACCAACACGGTCAGGGCAAATATCGGCCAAATCAGCCAATGCAGCCAATCCAGCCAGGTGGGCAGCCAGTCTTGCAGGATTTGATCGAAGTGTTCGAACTGACCGTAAGTCCACCAGATACCGGCGCCGAACAGCACGACATTGATCAACAGCGGCATTGCTACGAAGCGGCGCAAACCGCTTTTGGGCAGCCAGCGCAGACCGGTCAGGGCGTAGCCTGCGCCTTTCATCAGAGAAGTACTCATCAGTTTCGGGAACCTTCGCCGGGAAGCGCCGGCTTTCGTTTCAAAATGCGGCAATGTACGGTACTATTTTCATTAAATCAGACGCCGCCTTGATCGGGCGGCGTCCCATTATAAGACTTGGCGCTGCGGTCCCGAATTCCGAATGTCTGATTGCGCCGCCGGTTTTTTTCCACCACCCCATTATTACCACCCACGTCAAAGGAGCATCTGCATGAAAAACCCTGTTCGTGTTGTGATTACTGGCGCTGCTGGCAACATCGGCTACGCCATGGCCTTCCGCATCGCTTCCGGTACCATGCTGGGTCCCGATCAACCGGTGATCCTGCAACTGCTGGAAATCACCCCGGCGCTGCAAGCCCTGCAAGGCGTGGTGATGGAACTGAACGACTGCGCTTTCCCGCTGCTGGCCGGCGTAGTCGCTACCGACAATCTGAAGACCGCCTTCACCGACGCCAACTTCGCCATGCTGGTCGGCGCACGTCCGCGTGGCCCCGGCATGGAGCGCAAGGATCTGCTGACGGCCAACGGCGCTATCTTCGGGCCGCAGGGCCGGGCGATCAATGACCACGCTGCTGGTGATGTGCGGGTGCTGGTCGTCGGCAACCCCGCCAACACTAACGCGCTGATCGCCGCCTGCAACGCCCCGGATCGGGATCGCCGTCAGTTCCACGCCATGACCCGGCTGGATCACAACCGCGCCTTGAGCCAGTTGGCTGAGAAGACCGGCGCTCATGTCAATGACATCAAGAAGATGACGATCTGGGGCAATCATTCTTCGACCCAGTATCCCGACATCAGCCAGTGTACGGTCAAGGGTCAGGCGGCGACGTCGCGGGTCGACCAAGACTGGTATCGCGGCACCTTCATTCCTGATGTGCAGCAGCGCGGCGCGGCGATTATCAAGGCGCGTGGCGCATCCTCCGCTGCGTCCGCTGCATCCTCGGCTATCGATCACATGCGTGATTGGGCGCTGGGTACGCCAGACGGCGACTGGGTCAGCATGTCGGTTCCGTCCGATGGCTCCTATGGCATTGGCGAAGGTGTGATCTACTCCTATCCGTGCGTCTGCAAAAACGGCAACTATGAAATTGTGCAGGGTTTGCCGGTCGATGATTTCAGCCGTGAGAAGATGAAGGCCACTGAGCAAGAGTTGCGCGAGGAACGCGCCAGCGTCGAGGATTTGTTGAAATAAACCGTTTCCCGCCGTCCCCGGAGGATTCCGGGGGCGGTGGACAGGAAATTTTTGACTGAGCGACTACACTATTTTCCGCGATAACCATAACGTCGCAAAACTACCAAAGTTGGAGGATATCCCCGCATGAATTATGAAGAGTTCCATCGCCGGTCGATTGATGATCCCGAAGGTTTCTGGGGCGAGCAGGCGAAGCTGATCTATTGGAACAAGCCGCCGCAAAAAATTCGGGACTACAGCAATCCACCGTTTTGCAAGTGGTTTGTCGGCGGCGAAACCAATCTGTGCTACAACGCCGTGGACCGGCATCTGGCCGATCGCGCCGATCAGCGGGCGCTGATTTACATCTCGACGGAAACCGACGAGACCGTCATTTATACCTACGCCGAACTGCACCGCGAAGTGAACCGCTTCGCCGCCGTGTTGCAATCGCTGGGCGTGGGCAAGGGCGATCGGGTCATCATCTACATGCCGATGATCGCCGAAGCGCTGTTCTCCATTCTGGCCTGCGCCCGGATCGGCGCGATTCACTCGGTCGTTTTTGGTGGGTTCGCAGCCTACAACCTGGCGGTGCGCATCGACGACGCCAAGCCCAAGGTCATGGTCACCTCTGATGCGGGGATGCGCGGCGGCAAGGCAGTACCCTACAAGCATCTGGTGGACGAATCGTGCAACCTGGCCAAGTTCCCGCCGGAAAAAGTCGTCATCTGCAACCGGGGCTTGGACAAGGGCCTGACGTGGGTCGAGGGTCGCGATGTGGATTATGCCACCCTGCGCGCCCAGCACATGGATGCCGAGGTGCCGATCACCTGGCTGGAATCCAACGAGCCGAGCTACATCCTCTACACCTCCGGCACCACTGGCATTCCCAAGGGCGTGCAGCGCGATGTCGGCGGCTACGCGGTGGCGCTGGCCTCCACCATGAAGCATCTCTATCACATCAATCCCGGCGAGACCATGTTCGCCACCTCCGATATCGGCTGGGTGGTGGGTCACTCCTATATCGTCTATGCCCCGTTGATCAACGGCTCGCCCACCATTTTCTACGAGGGCCTGCCGATCCGCCCGGATCCCGGCATTTGGTGGAAGATTGTCAACGAATATAAAGTGCGGACCATGTTCTCATCGCCAACGGCGGTGCGCGTCCTGAAGGGGCAAGATCAAAAATACATGACGATGCACGACGTATCGTGCCTGCGTTACCTGTTCTTGGCCGGCGAACCGCTGGATGAGCCGACCTCGCGTTGGATCACCGATGCGCTGAAAATTCCGGTCATTGACCATTATTGGCAGACTGAGACCGGTTGGCCGATGTTGTCCTACCTGCCGGGGGTCGACCTCAAGCCCAACCGCTTTGGTTCACCGGGCTTCCCGGTGTATGGCTACGACATCCGCGTCATCAACGAAGGCACCGGCGAGGAAGTGCCGCGTGGCGAGAAAGGCGTATTGGTGGTTGAGCCACCGTTGCCGCCGGGTTGCCTGAGCACGGTGTGGGGCGACGACAAGCGCTTTGTACAGAGCTATTTTTCCAGCTTCAAGGAGATGCTGTACACCTCTTCGGATTGGGCAGTGCGCGATGAGGATGGTTACTTCTTCATCTTGGGCCGCACCGACGACGTGATCAACGTGGCCGGCCACCGGTTGGGTACCCGTGAAATTGAAGAAGCGATCCAGGCCCATCCGGCAGTCGCCGAAGTTGCGGTCATTGGCGTGGCTGACAAGGTTAAAGGCCAGGTGCCGGTCGGCTTCTGCCGGTTGAAAGATCCGACCATGCTTGATGCGCCGGGCGCCACGGAGCGGATGGAGAAGGAAATCATCGCCAAGGTGCAGGAGTTGCTGGGCGCGGTGGCCAAGCCGCATAACGTCCACTTTGTCAACTCCCTGCCCAAGACTCGCTCCGGCAAGTTGCTGCGGCGCTCGATTCAGGCGTTGGCTGAAGGCCGTGATCCAGGCGATTTGTCTACCCTGGACGATCCAAACTCGCTGGAAGAAGTGCGGCGGGCGGTCGGGCAGCATTAAACCCCGTCAGATTTCGCTCGCTCTACGGTTCCATGCTGTGCAAAGCGGGTGGAACCGTTTTAAAGAAATCCCTTCCCTTGGTCGGTGAAGGGATTTTTTTTTGGCGCCTGCTACCTACTGATTGTTGGGAACTTGGCGGTCGGCGGACGGGAGATCCTGGATGCTCGCACCTAACCGACCGTAGTACGAGCCTGTCTGGCCAGTTCGCTAGCCACTGCGTCACTCCTAATCTTGAGAAAACTGGCGGCTTGGCTTGTATTCTCCAATAATCATTGTATGGTTCTTAGGGTCGGCCCTTTTGTAAATGGCCGATTTAACCCATTAGTAATGAAGAGGATTTGATTATGAAACTTTTGAATTTGATACTGGCATTGATTCTGGCGCTATTTTCTGCAGTAACGCTGGCGCAGGCGATTGATCTCAACACGGCCAGCGCGATGGAACTGGAAAAGGGCCTGAAAGGGATCGGTCCGTCCAAAGCGGGCGCCATTGTCGAATACCGTGAGGCCCATGGTCCCTTCACATCGGTAAACGATCTGACCAAGGTTCCCGGCATTAAGGAAAAAACGCTGGAAAAATTATTGGCGGATAACCAAAACAAGCTGACAGTAGGGGGTGGCGCTGCACCTGTAACGGCTGTCACTCCGGCGAAGCCTGCCATGCCGGCGGTTCCGGCGACGCCCGCGGTTCCGGCGAAGCCTGCCATGC
>JBAQIQ010000341.1:0-18268 GCA_049288935.1 Candidatus Competibacteraceae bacterium | reverse complement strand
ATGCCATTCTGGCTCAGCCGCCCAGTACAGTACGCGGCCAGATCAAGATCACCGAGCAGGGTGAGGTGCTGTCGTTCAAGTATCAAAACCTAGAAACGGCGGTTTACGAGTTGACGCTGGGCATCACCGGCACGATGAAAGCCAGTCGGCATTTGATTCAGGACGTTCCCGTCGACCCCCCGGAAGCCGCGGCGGTCATGGCGGCACTGGCCCAGCAGGGTGAGTATGCTTATCGGGAACTGACCGAAAGGATGCCGGGATTCATCGATTATTTCTATGAAGCCACCCCGGTTAGCGAAATCGGCCTGCTCAACCTCGGTTCACGACCCTCGCACCGGGCCGAGGGTGACCGCTCGAAATATTCGGTGCGGGCAATTCCGTGGATGTTCGGCTGGGGTCAGTCCCGACACACCTTACCCGGCTGGTATGGGATTGGCAGCGCCTTGTCGGCCTGGCGCGGCGATGATCCCCGACGATTGGCTCTGTTGCAGCGGCTCTATCGGGAATGGCCTTTCTTCCACGCCCTGTTAAATAACAGCCAGATGTCGTTGAGCAAGGTCGATCTGAGCATCGCCCGCGAGTACGCCCGATTGTGTAATGACGCTGCGATTGAAACCAGCATTTACGAGAAGTTCCGCTCTGAGTATGAGAAAACCTGCCAGGAGATACTGACAGTCGCGCAATTACCGACACTGCTGGAAGAAAATCCGACCTTGGCTAAATCGTTGGAGCGGCGTAATCCGTACCTGGACCCGCTGAATCATATCCAGATCGCGCTACTGCCGCGCTACCGGCAGGCGCTGCGAGAACACGGTGCAGATTCGCCCGAAGCGGAAACCTGGTTGCGGCCACTGCTGCGCTCGATCAACGCCCTGGCGGCTGGGATGCGGAACACCGGGTGAAGTGAAACATCACCGCTTACGCTCCTCGCCTGCCATGGCATCAATATCCTGACGAATCTCAGTGGCGGCGCAATGCATCGCTATCCATCAAGGAGATCGCTATGTTGAAGCCACTCGTTCCCGAAGGCGAAGCGCTGCGCCGGGCGTTCCAGTGGCTCGCTGAACAGGGGCATTGCACCCTCAAAACGGTCGAGAAGGCCAGCCTGCGGTTTGACCTGACTCCACGGGACGAGGAATTTCTGCTACAGCAGTTTGTTCACCATCGGGGTGCGGCCAGCGCGGCGCCGGATTCAGGGCAGCAGCGAGTTTCCCATGAGCCGCCGGGCGAGATTCACTAACATGGCGGCGGTTGCGCCCCAGATGAAGCGGTTTTCGTAGGGAATCACGTAGTACTGCCGTTGCTGCCCCTGGTAGAGCATGCTGTGGCGCTCGTGGTGGCGTGGATCGAGAATGAAATCCAGGGGGACTTCAAATGCTTCGGCTACCTCGAAATGATCCAGCCGCAAATCAAATGGTGGCGTCACGAATCCCACGACGGGCGTGATCAGAAATCCGGTCACGGTCTGATACAGGTCCAGAAAGCCGGCAATTTCGACCACATGCCGGCGATGCAGACCAATTTCCTCTTCGGCCTCGCGCAATGCCGTCTCCACTGGACTGGTGTCCTCCTCCTCAGCCCGACCGCCGGGAAAGCTGATCTGCCCAGCGTGATGCTCCAGATGGGCGGTGCGTTGAGTCAGCAGCACTGTATAGCCATCAGGATGCTCCACCAAGGGCGCTAGCACCGCTGCCGGAGTCAGCTTCCGCTTTTCTCGTTCCATACCGGCCACTGCATGATCGCCGGTGATCGTTTCAAGTTGATGGGTGGAATGCAAACAGCGCCGCACCCGGTCGCGCATCGCGGCGTGATTTATTCGGCTGTCCATGAGGGTGAGCGTCTGAACAGCCGAAAATAGTTGGCAGTCGTCATCGCCGCAACCTGCTCCAGCGACTCGCCGCGCAGTTGTGCGACAAACTCCGCGACATGCCGTACCCAGGCCGGGTGATTGGGTTTGCCCCGGTGCGGGATTGGGGCCAGATAGGGGGAATCGGTCTCGATGAGTAACCGATCAGCGGGCATGCGTTGCGCGGCGTCCTGGATGAGCCGGGCGTTCTTGAAGGTCACGATGCCGGAAAATGAGATGTAGAAATTCAATTCCAGCGCCTGCGCCGCCATCGCCCAGTCTTCAGTGAAACAGTGCAATACACCGCCCACTTCCGCCGCACCTTCCTCAGCCAGAATGCGCAGCGTATCGGTACGCGCATCGCGGGTATGGACAATCAGCGGCTTGCCCAGGTTGCGGGCGGCGGCGATGTGGATACGGAACCAGTCCTGCTGACGGGTTCGATTCTCGCGGCCATAATAGTAATCCAACCCGGTTTCGCCGATGGCCACAACCCGCGCTGACTGGCCTAGCGCCGTCAATGCCGCGACGGTCGGTGCTTGACCGGACTCTTCACTGGGATGCACTCCAATCGACAGGGCGATCGAGGGATAAGGCTCGGTCAACCGGGCCAGCGCCGGCCAACTTTCCAAATCCGTTGCTACGCTCAACAGGTGTGTGACGCTATTCGCTGTCGCCGCCTCCAGCACACCGTTGAGACTGCCGCCGAATCGGGTGAGATCAACCCGGTCCAGATGGCAATGGGAATCCACCAGCATGATCTGGCCGTGCCCTACATGGTATTCGTCGGCTGGTCGGCTCGGGTGTAGCCGCCTAACAGCGCTTCGATCTTTTTCTGCAACCGGACGCCATCCGCACCGCCACATTGGATGCCCACCCCCATCTGCCGATTGCCGGGCGTCGTGCGATGATTGATCCAGACGACCTTGCCGGTAATAGCAAACCGCTCTGGATCTTCCAACAAGGTCAGCAGCAAGAATACCTCGTCACCCAATTCAAAGGTTTTCTCGGTCGGGATAAACACTCCCCCGCCTTTGATAAAGGGCATGTAGTTGGCGTGTAACATCGCTTTATCCTTGACCGCGAGGGAAATAACGCCTTGTCTGGGGGGGGCTGCCATGGATTCAACCTGCTATCAATGCTTGTTTACAAAAACCGGATTCGTTGCCCGCTTGCTACATCGCCGAGAAATACCTCAAGGAGCAGATCAGCCCGGACCTGGGTCGTCACGCACAGGTTATGCAGGCGCAAGGCCGCGTCCAATCGATTGAATAGGAGGCGCGGCGCTTGCCGCTTGGCCCAGCCTCGCAACAGGGAACGCAAATCAGGGTTGCTCAGGCGCGGGGGTTCAGGACTCATCTTAAGCCGAATCAGGTCGATCTGCCAACTGACCAGCCAGCGAACGTTCTCAACCACATCGCCTTGCATCCAGCTTTCCGCCGCCCGAATAGGATCGAGGTGGCCGGTCATAACCTGTTCATAGTCATCAGCCAGTTGCCGCCGGCGGCGCCAGCGCCCCCCATCTGCATAAGTCAACGCTGCCAGAGGCGCGCCACCAGCCGCTTCCAGCAGCGCGGCGATCTCCAAATCGCCTGCGACCGCAGCCCGCGCTTGCAGCCAGGGCATGGCGATATCCAGCCCAGGTGGGCTAAACGGCAAGATCTGGCAACGACTACGCACGGTGGCCGGCAACCGCGCCGGTTGGGCAGTGACCAGCAGCAGCAAACAATCCCCCGGCGGCTCTTCCAGCGTTTTCAACAAACTGTTGGCGGCGTTGATGTTGATCTGATCGGCTGGTTCCATCAAGGCGATCTTGTAGCCGCCATATTGTGGGGTATAGCTGAGAAAGGCGCAGAGATCACGAATCTGGTCGATTTTGATGACCTTGCTTTCCTCATTAGGTTGTACCGGACGGTAATCGGGATGGCTGCCGGCCTGGAACAGGCGACAGGCTCGACACTGACCGCAGGCATCGCCCTCCGCATCGGGCATCTCGCACAACAGCGCCCGCGCCAGCCGATGAGCGAAGATCCGCTTACCTAACCCCACTGGACCCGACAGCAGCACGGCGTGAGGCAATCGCCCGGTGGCCCGGCGCTGCTGGATTTGCCGCCATGGCATATCGTGCCAGGGAAGTCGCTCATCGTTCATCAGCGTGATTCCAGCCAATCGGTCAATAGATGTTCCACATCCATCCGCACAGCGTTGATTGGCCGGTCGGCATTGACTACCCAATAGCGGCCAGGGTTCCGGGACGCTTGTTCCAGGTAAGCCGCTCGCACCCGTTCGAAAAATGCGGTCTCTTCCCGCTCGAAGCGATCCGCCACGCTGCGTTTCCCGGCTCGGGTCAAGCCGACGGTGACGGGCAAATCCAGCAACAAGGTCCAATCGGGGCGCAGTTCGCCTTGCGCCCATTTTTCCAGCACGGCGATGCGTTCCGGGTTCAGGCCGCGCCCGCCGCCCTGGTAGGCGTAGGTCGCGTCGGTGAACCGGTCGCACAGTACCCAGCACCCGGTCGCCAACGCGGGACGAATGACCTTTTCCACATGTTCGGCGCGAGCGGCGAACATTAACAGGGTCTCCGCAGCCAATGTCATTCCATCGTGGCGATGGCTCAGCAGCAGATCGCGAATTTCCTCGCTCAATGGGGTGCCGCCGGGTTCACGGGTCAAGATCACCCGGCGACCGGCTTGCTCCAAAAATTCGCGCATGAAAGCGGATAGTGTTGTTTTACCGGCGCCTTCGCCACCTTCCACCGTGATGAATCGACCCGTCATCTCATCTCTCCTGCAACTGATATCGCCGAACTGCCCGGTTATGTTCTTCGAGTGTCCGGGAAAACACATGCCTGCCTGTGCCGTCCGCTACGAAGTACAGGGTGTCGCCGGATGCCGGATTCACCGCAGCGTTCAATGCATCCAGCCCCGGCAGGGCAATAGGCGTCGGCGGTAAACCAAAGCGGGTGTAGGTGTTATAAGGCGTATCGGTTTCAAGGTCACGGCGGCGCAAATTCCCATCAAACGTCTCGCCCAGTCCGTAAATCACGGTGGGATCGGTTTGCAGGCGCATGCCCATGCGTAGCCGTCGAGCAAAGACGCCGGCAATCTCTGCCCGCTCAGTGGCAATGCCAGTTTCTTTCTCGATGATTGAAGCCAGGATCAATGCCTGATAAGGATTATTCACTGGGGCATTCGGGGTGCGCCGCTTCCAAACCTCGGTTAACCGTTGATCCATGGCCGTCAGCGCTCGCCGCAGAAATGCCTCATCAGTGAAGTCTGCGGGAAAGTGATAGGTATCGGGCAAGAATCGCCCTTCGGGATGCTCGCCTGGGCGTCCCAGTCGCGCCATGATGTCGGCATCGCTCAAGCCCGGCAAGGTCTGAGCCAGCTTCGGATGGGCCGCTAAAGCTTGCCGCAATTGGCGAAAAGTCCAACCTTCAACCACGGTCAGCGGATGCTGGATCACCCGACCGGCCACGATCCGGTCCAGCAGGGTACGAGGCGTCACACCGGGAGTGAGGGCATATTCACCTGCTTGCAGGCGAGTCGCCACACCGTTCAGCCGGGCGTAGATTTCCAGGTAGAAGGTAGGGCGCGACAGACCCGGCTGCTGTTGCAATTGTCGGGCGATGGAACCGATGCCAGCGCCGGGTTTCACTTCCAGGGCCAGACCGCTGGCCGGGACACTCAACGGAGTATCGATAAACCGCTGGTAATCGGCGCAAACAAGGTAGAACAACAGCCCGAACCCCAGCGCAGTCAAGACCAGGAGCCGTTGTCGGAACTGCATCGACAAAACCATGCTTCACCGCCCAATCTCTGTCCTACCCGGCGAGAGGCGTCAGAGGGAGCGCCGCACTCAATCCAGTGCGCGGAACACCACAGTGCCGTTGGTGCCGCCGAAGCCAAAGGAATTGGACAGCGCCACCTGAATCCGCCGTTCCTGCGCGGTATGGGGCACGTAGTTCAAATCGCAGCCTTCTTCCGGATGATCCAGATTGATCGTTGGCGGCGCGACCTGATCCTGGATCGCCAGCACGGCGAAGATAGCTTCAACTCCGCCTGCCGCACCCAGTAAATGACCGGTCATCGACTTGGTGGAACTCATGGCCAGATGATAAGCATGATCGCCAAACACGGCCTTGGCGGCGTCGCTTTCGATTTTGTCCCCTGCGGGTGTGGATGTGCCATGCGCATTGATGTAATCCACCGCCTCAGGAGCGAGTGCCGCATCCCGCAGCGCATTGACCATCGCCCGCCGGGCGCCATCGCCATCTGGCGGGGGTAACGTCATGTGGTAAGCATCGCCGCTCATGCCAAAGCCGATCAGCTCGGCATAAATACGCGCACCGCGCCGCTTGGCGTGTTCATATTCCTCCAGAACCACCACCCCAGCGCCATCACTCAATACAAAGCCGTCACGATCCTTATCCCAGGGTCGACTGGCTTTCTCCGGCTCGTCATTGCGCATCGACAGCGCCCGCGCTGCAGCAAAGCCGCACAGCCCCGTCGGCGTGGTCGCCATTTCCGCACCGCCCGCGATCATCACATCGGCGTCGCCGTAGGCGATTAACCGCCCGGCCAGACCGATGCTGTGAGTGCCCGTCGTGCAGGCGGTCACTACTGCCAGGTTCGGACCCTTGATTCCGTACAGGATCGACAGGTTGCCCGACACCATGTTGATGATGCTGCGCGGTACAAAGAACGGGGTTAACCGGCGTGGCCCGCCCTTCAGAAAAGCAGAGTGGCCTTCCTCAATGCCTGGCAAACCGCCGATGCCAGAGCCGATATAAGTTCCGATGCGTTCAGCATTGGCTTCTGTAACTTCCAGCCCGGAATCGCGGATCGCCTGCACGGCTGCGCCGATGCCGTAATGAATGAACGCATCCATTTTCTTGGCTTCCTTAATCGGCAGGTACTGCTCGACCTGAAAATCCTTTACTGATCCGCCGATGCGCACTGGAAAACCGGTTGCATCGAAAGCAGTGACCGGTCCGATACCACTGTGGCCCCCCAGAACATTGTTCCAGGCTGTTTCCACAGTGCTACCGACGGGCGACACGATCCCCATGCCGGTCACTACTACTCGCCGCTTGGCCACAGGACTACCCTCTGCTGTACTACGCTGAAAAAATCAAGCCGCGACCCCGTGCGGCGGTCGCGGCGAAAGAATCCGAGCGTTGTCGGACTGACGCCCTCAACCCAGATGCGCCGCGATATAGTCAATCGCCTGTTGCACAGTGGTGATTTTCTCAGCGTCCTCATCGGGAATTTCAAGTTCGAACTCTTCCTCCAGAGCCATCACCAGTTCGACGGTGTCCAGTGAGTCGGCGCCGAGATCTTCGACGAAAGAAGCCTCATTGGTGACTTGCTCTTCCTTCACTCCGAGCTGCTCGATGATGATTTTTTTGACGCGGGCTTCGATGTTGCTGATGTCAGTCATGACAGTTTGCTTCCTCGGTGTCTGTTTGTCGGTTTCAATCCGCACCCCCGTAAATGGCGGGTGAAATCCGGCGCAACGGTATCACAATTTGCGCGAATTGCAGAAAATATCCAGCGATAATTCCCTAAATTCGGCGATTTTCAGACCCCGCACTGACCGCCGGCGCGCCAGCGCGGATCTCCCCATTCTAGCCGTTGACCGGCCTCATACCATAGCCATCCCACCATTGACGTGCAAAGTGGCGCCAGTGATGTAAGCAGCGTCCGCCGAGGCCAGGAAAGCGACGACATACGCGACATCCACTGGCTGACCCGGCCGTTGCAATGGAATCGATTCGATCAGCGCCTGACGCTGACTCTCCGGCAATGACCGAGTCATGTCAGTTTCAATCAATCCGGGCGCAACCGCGTTGACCGTAATGTTGCGCGAACCCACTTCCCGCGCCAGCGACTTGGTAAACCCGATGATGCCGGCCTTGGCGGCGGCGTAATTGGCCTGGCCGGCGCTGCCGGTGACGCCCACCACCGACGTGATATTGATAATGCGCCCACGCTGCGCTTTCATCATGCCGCGCAACACCGCTTTGCTCAGCCGATAAACCGAACTCAGGTTAGTATCGAGGATAGATGCCCATTCCTCTTCTTTCATCCGCAACAGCAGGTTATCGCGAGCAGCACCGGCATTATTGACCAGAATGCTCGGTGCGTTAAATGCCTGGGTCACTGTCTTAACCGTCGCTTCCACTGACACCGGATCGGTCACGTCCAGGCGCAACCCGCGCCCTTTAATGTCTTGCGTTTGCAAATCCTGCGTGATGGCTTCAGCTCCGCTCTCGGTGGTTGCCGTGCCAATCACCGTAGCGCCACGTCGGCCCAGTTCGCGGGCAATCGCTTGACCAATACCCCGACTGGCTCCGGTGACCAAAGCAATTTCGCCGTCCAAAGTTGTCATTATACCTTCCCCCATCTCAATACTTCATCAGCACCGCGCCCCAGGTGAACCCGCCGCCGAAGCCTTCCAGTAACAGTGTTTGGCCTCGCTGAATACGGCCATCACGCACCGCCACATCCAGCGCCAGCGGCACCGAAGCCGCTGAGGTGTTGCCATGCGTCCGCACACAGTCCACCATCCGTTCTTCTGGCAGCCCCAGACGCTTGGCGGTCGCGGTCAGAATCCGGCGGTTGGCCTGATGCGGAATCAGCCAGTCCACATCGGCGACCGTCATTTGGTTGGCGGCCAGAATCTGTTCCGCCATATCCTTGAGCGTCGTTACCGCCACCTTGAACACTTCACTGCCGCGCATTTCCACGAAAGCCGCGTTCTGGCGGGTCTGCTCATAACCACTGGATACACCGGCAGGCACCCACAGCAATTCCTTATAGCGACCGTCTGCGCCCAATCGGCTGTCGATGATGCCCGGTTCGTCCGCAGCTTCCAGCACCACCGCGCCGGCGCCGTCGCCGAACAGGATGCAGGTACCGCGATCTTCCCAGTTAATAATGCGGGTAAACGTGTCCGCTCCGACCACCAGCGCCCGCTGCGCCGCCCCAGTGCGAATGAAACGGTCAGCAATGTCCATAGCGTAGACAAAGCCGGTACAGACCGCTTGCACATCGAAGGCAGGACCGCCGTGACAACCCAGACGATGCTGCAACTGAGTTGCGACGCTGGGAAAAACATGATCCGGCGTGGTGGTGCCCAGGACAATTAAATCGATAGCGCCCGGCTCCAGCCCCGCCGACTCCAGCGCTCGGCGGGACGCTTGTTCGGCCAGATCGCAGGTCGTCTCATCGGGTGCAGCAATATGGCGCTCTTCGACTCCAGTGCGCTCTACAATCCATTCTGCCGTAGTGTCGATGAGTTGTTCGAGATCGGCGTTTGTGAGCACTTTTTCCGGCAGGTAGCCGCCGGTTCCAACGATTCTGGCATAGTTCAAAGCGCTTGCCTCGCGGCGTGAAGGGCGGACAGATGAGTATCGATGCGCTGCGGAACCGCCTGTTCGACTTCCAGCATGGCCACCCGGATGGCGTTAGCGAACGCCAGTGCATCCGCGCCGCCATGGCTTTTGATCACGATGCCCGGCAGGCCCAACAAACTGGCGCCGTTGTAGTGGCGGGGATCGATTCTGCGTCTGAAGGCGCGCAACACTGGTAAAGCGACCAAGCCAGCCAGTCGGGTCAGCAGGTTGCGCTTAAATTCCTGGGTCATATAGTGGCGGATCAACTTGGCGACACCTTCGCTGCTCTTGAGAGCGACGTTGCCGACGAAGCCATCGCAAACCACGACATCCACGTCATCCAAGTAAATGCCGTCCCCTTCGACGAAGCCAATGTAATTGAGATCGCTGACCGCCAATAGACGGGCAGCCTCCTTGACCTGCTCATTGCCCTTGATCGCTTCCTCGCCGATATTCAGCAGGCCGACGCGGGGCTGCGCAATCCCGTTCACCGCCGCCAGCACTGAACCCATGACCGCGAACTGTAAAAGGTGTTCGGCCTTGCTGTCCACATTGGCGCCCAAATCCAGCATCCGGACATACCCACGCACGGTCGGCATCGTGGTGCAAATCGCGGGACGATCAATGCCTGGCAGGGTTTTCAGGACAAAGCGGGCCGTTGCCATCAAGGCGCCGGTGTTTCCGGCGCTGACGCAAGCATCAGCATCACCCTGTTTGACCAGATTGATCGCCACCCGCATCGAGGAGTCCTTCTTGACCCGCAGGGCTTGGGCGGGCGATTCGTCCATGCTCACCAACTGTGAAGCATGGCGGATGTCGATGTACGGATGGCCCGTGGCCTTGAATCGGGCTAACCTCGCTAACAGCGCATTCTCCTGACCCACCAGAATCAACCGTAGCGCATCACCCGACGCCTTCAGCACCCGCAGGGCCGCCGGTACGATCACATCGGGACCGATATCGCCGCCCATGCCATCGAGGGCGATGGTCAACGGTCTATTCACGCGGGAACCGGAGGTATAGGACAGCGGAGTAGGGTGCAAGGGAACAAGGTGCGGAACCGTTATTCTTCGTTTTCCGCAACGACCGGCGTGTTGATCACCTTGCGACCACGATAAAAGCCGTTCGGGGTCACATGATGACGGCGATGCAATTCACCGGAGGTCCGGTCAATCGACAGCGTGGGTCCAGTCAGGGCGTCGTGGGAACGGCGCATACCCCGCGTGGAGGGACTTCTACGGCTTTTTTGTACAGCCATGACTCAATGACTCCTTTGGGAATCCTGTAATTGGGAATCCTGTAATAGAGACGCCAGCGCAGCGAAGGGCTGGCGAGATTCCGGCGCTGGTTCACCGGACCGGGCCTCGTCATAAGCCGCACATTCCCGCACATCGTCATGACGGGGAATCTGCGGGAGGGCCAGTAATAATTCATCTTCAACCAGATCAGTGATAGCGATGCGGCCGCCTTCGGCCAGCAGCAAGGGTTCGTACTCATCTGGCAATCGGTCGATTTCCGCCTCATCACGCGCCAGCCCCAGACTGACCGTGACCGCCAGCGGCCACCGCAGCAGGCCCAGGCAGCGCTGGCAAATCAACTCCACTTCCGCGTGCAAGACACCTTTAATAAACCGGATACCCTGCGCATCAATCCCGGTGGTCAACGCCATAGCGACTTGGCCTTCAGAACGATTGAGCGTAGCAACCAGTCGTGGCAACGCCGCCAACGCCAGCGTCCCGTTCAGGCTGCCGTTTTCAGCGGCTATCTGCCAAAGCTTGAGTTTTTCGGGAAGCGGTAGGGTCTGCATAAGGCGCGGAATCATATCGGTAAGCCGGAATTCTGTCAAAATAAACCCTCATTCCGCACAATGACGGTCCTTTAAGTTGTCCATTCATCGAGTAGTTCCCATGGTTGAAACCCTGTCCAATAGCCGCCGTTTGATTTTGGCGTCCACCTCGCCGTTCCGCCGCGAATTGCTAATGCGGCTCGGGCTACCATTCACCGTCCAGGCTCCCGAGGTCGATGAAACCCGTTGGTCGGGTGAGGAAGCTCCGGCGTTGACCGTGCGACTGGCGGAATGGAAAGCTCGTGCCGTCGCCCGGTCTACTCCAGCGGCGCTGATCATTGGCTCGGATCAGGCTGCGGTACTGGACGGTGACGTCATCGGCAAGCCTGGTGATCATTCACAAGCAGTTGCGCAGTTGCAACGGGCATCCGGGCGCACTGTCTCTTTTTACACGGGACTGTGCCTGCTGGATAGCGTCAATAGTCAATGTCAGGTCACTGTAGAAGAGTTCCGGGTCGTCTTTCGTTCCCTGACTGCGACGATGATTGAAGCCTATCTGCAACGGGAGCAGCCTTATCAATGTGCGGGCAGCTTCAAGTCTGAGGGGCTGGGCATCGCGCTGTTTGAGCGATTGGAGGGAGAAGATCCCACCAGCCTGATTGGCCTGCCGTTGATCCGATTGACCCGGATGCTGGAGGCGGCAGGAGTAGCTGTCCTGTAAAATCCTATTTATTTATATAGTTAACCGATAGGCTTGGCTGACAAGCACGGCTGAATTCTAATCTTGAGCGCCCTGCAAAAAAGGTCCGCACCATCGGGTAAAATAGATCGGTGGTTAGCGTGCGGCTGCTCCGTGCAAGCCGTGCGGTTACAGTCTCTGTCAGAATGGCCACGACCCTGTTAATAATCCGTTTGAAAAATGAGGATCGCAGTATGAATTATGAAAATATCCGGGTCGAAACCCGTGGCGCCGTAGCCTTGGTAGCGCTCAACCGGCCCAAGGCATTCAACGCCCTGTCCAATGACTTGATGGATGAGCTGACCCAAGCGCTGGACGCTATTGAGGCGGATGAAGCGATTCGCGCTATCGTCCTGACTGGCGGTGAAAAAGTGTTTGCCGCCGGCGCTGACATCAAAGGCATGAAAGATTATTCTTACATGGATGCCTACAAGGGCAACTTTATTACCCGCAACTGGGAACGGGTCAGCCGTTGCCGTAAGCCGGTGATCGCAGCGGTGGCCGGTTATGCGTTGGGTGGAGGCTGCGAATTGGCAATGATGTGCGATTTTATCCTGGCCGCCGATACCGCCAAGTTTGGCCAACCAGAAATCAAACTGGGTATTTTACCCGGGGCCGGCGGCACCCAACGCCTGACTCGGCTGGTAGGCAAGTCCAAAGCGATGGAGCTGTGCCTGACTGGACGCATGATGGATGCCGTGGAAGCCGAACGGGCTGGGCTGGTCAGCCGGATCGTTCCGGTGGCCGAGTTAATCGAGGAAGCGATCAAAGCCGCTGAAACCATCGCTGGCTATTCACTGCCCGCAGTGATGATGACCAAGGAATGCATCAACCGCTCTTACGAAACGAGCCTGGCTGAGGGGCTGTTGTTTGAGCGGCGCACTTTCCATGCGGTGTTCGCTACTGAGGATCAGAAGGAGGGGATGGACGCCTTTGCCGGCAAGCGAGACACTGCGTTCAAGCATCGTTGAAATGCAAAACTCAGTAGGAGAGAACGGCGTGATCGTGGCGGATTACCCGAACCACCCAGAATTTCACTATAATGTGTGAGATTATTCGCTGCCGGCGCGTCGCCAATGCCGGAAAACCCTGTTGTCAACTAATAACGCTATAAAGGAACACACGATGGAAATCAAGAAAGTCGGTGTCATGGGCTGTGGAGCAATGGGACTGGGCGTCGCGCAGGTCTGTGCGCAGGCAGGCATCCCGACGGTTGCGGTCAAGGCGACGCCGGGTTCGACCGACAAAATTCGCGCCGGTCTTGATAAGTCGCTCGGCAAAATGGTTGAGCGCGGCAAGATGACGGCTGAGAAAAAGGATGCGACGCTCGGCCTGCTGCATTTTACGACCAGTGAGGCCGAAGTGGCCGACTGCGATCTGATCGTCGAATCAATCATTGAGGATTTGGACACCAAGAATGCATTGTTCCAGCGGCTGGAAGGTATCGTATCGCCACAGGCGCTGCTGACCACCAATACTTCCACGCTGTCGGTGACCGCGATGATGGCGGTTTGCAAACACCGCGAACGGGTGGCCGGTCTACATTTCTTCAACCCGGCGCCAGTGATGAAACTGGTAGAAATCATCCACGCCTTTGAAACTTCGGATGACACGATCGATACTTTGGATGCGTTCTGCAAGAAGCTGGGCAAGGACCCGGTGATTGTTCAGGACACCACGGGTTTTATCGTTAACCGGTTGCTGACGCCCTATATGCTGAGCGCCATCCGTCTGTTGGAGATGGGGACAGGCAACATTGCCGATATCGATCACGCCATGAAATCGGGCGCTGGACATCCCATGGGACCGTTTGAATTGGCGGACTACATCGGGTTGGATGTGGTAGAAGCGATGACGATGAACATCTATCAGGACATGCACCAGCCGCATGTGTCGCCGCCGCACACCCTGACTCGTCTGGTGCAATTGGGCTATCTAGGCCGCAAGACGGGCAAGGGTTTTTACGACTATTCGGTCAAGCCGCCCATTGCCAATCCGCAACTGCGGCATCCGGTCGCCTGATCATTCACCCCCTCTCCATGGCGGAGAGGGAGCCCGCAGAGGGCGCTTTTTGCATCGGTCAATACCGCGCCCTGTGTTCCAATCGCTTTCCACCATCGCCTCAAAACAGCACGGTCAATCAAACCCGTTGCGACGCGGCTTTCTCGGTCTCTCGGCATCACCCACGAATACCGAATAATAGCGAAGTCCCGAGCCCCCAGGCGGGATACCGAGGCTCTCAAACGTCACGGCTGATCGCAAAGGGTGAGAATGCCTGGCATACCGGCATGACTTCGACGCTGTTGATATTGACGTGCGCCGGACGGGTGGCTGTCCAATAGACTATATCGGCGATATCTTCCGGTTGCAGCGGTTGGGCGCCCGCGTAAATTCGGGCCGCCTGGTGAGGGTCCCCTTTGAATCGCACCAGTGAAAACTCGGTTTCCGCCATCCCCGGTTCAATATTAGTGACCCGCACCTGGGTGCCCAACAGGTCAGCACGCAGGTTACGGGAGAACTGTTTGACGAATGCTTTGGTTGCACCGTAGACGTTGCCGCCCGGATAGGGGTAGGTGCCGGCCACTGAGCCAATATTGACAATATGGCCACGATTGCGCTCGACCATGCCCGGCAAAATAACCCGGGTGCAGTACAGCAAGCCTTTGATATTAGTGTCCACCATATCGTGCCAATTTTGCATATCGCAGCGCTGGGCAGGTTCCAGACCCAACGCCAGCCCTGCGTTATTGACCAGCACATCGACCGCAGCAAATTCAGCCGGTAACGCAGCGATAGCGGTGTTGACCGCCGTTTCATCGCGGACATCGAGAGGAAAAATATGAACCGGCGTGGTCGCCGCCAGTTCGGCGCGCAATTCGTCCAAACGTTCCTGGCGCCGACCACAGAGGATGAGGCGCCAACCTTCGGCAGCGAAACGGCGGGCGCTGGCTGCACCAAAACCAGAAGTGGCGCCGGTGATCAAGGCGATTTGAGACATCGCAAGACTCCTGCTAAAAATATAACCACAGAATCATTCCCAGCGATACGCAGCCCACTACCGCGTTTAACGGCAATCCCACGCGCAAATAGTCACTGAACCGATAACCGCCTGGGCCATACACCATCAGGTTGGTCTGGTAGCCGATGGGGGTTGAGAATTCTGCTGAGGCGGCCATCATGATCGCCACCGCGAACGGCACGATGCTAGTCTCCAAACTCGCCGTAGCCGCCTGAGCAATGGGAAACATGAGCAATGCCGCCGCATTGTTATTGATGACCGACGTAAACATCACCGTCACCAGATAGACCATGACCAGATTCAACACCGGCGAATCTCCCGCCAGATCGACCATTGCCATGGCAATATTCAACGCCAGTTCGGTGCTTTGCAACGCCCCGCCGATGCCAAACGCCGCCGCAATCACCAGCAACACTGACCAGTCAATGCTCTGGCGCAGGCCAGCGATGCTGACACAACGGGTCAGCGCCATCAATCCGGCTGCGGCCAGCGCCGCTTCGAACATGCTTAATGCGCCAGCGCCCGCCAGCACCACCATCGCCGCCAGAATACTCAACGCCAACAACGCCCGCTCATGACGGAGCGGCGTTGAATCCGGCACGGCGCTGACCAGAAAGAAATCCTGATTATTACGATTGCCTTCCAGAAAACCGATGCCTGCCTCGACCAATAGAATATCGCCGGGCCGCAGCACAATATCGCCAACTTTACCGCGCAATCGTGTTCCATTGCGCGCTACAGCAATCACCACCGCCTTATAGCGATTGCGAAACCGTCCGTCGCGGATATTGCGCCCGACCAGCGGACAGGTGTTCGACACCACCGCCTCGACCAACAGCCGGTCACTGCGTCGCTCCGCCAGTTTGAACACCTGATCCGGCGCTGGCGTCAACCCCCGGATGCGCTGCAAGTCTACGACAGAGTCCACCACGCCGACGAAGACCAGCCGATCGCCACCCTGCAACGTTTCACGGGGCGAGACGGCGGGCATGACCGCCCCATCACGGTCGATTTCCATCAGATAGCAACCCGATAAATGGCGCAGGCCAGCGGCCTCAATCGTTTTGCCAGCCAATGGTCCGTCTGGGTCAACCAGCATTTCCAAAGTATAACGACGCGGATCGTCGCTGGGGGACACGGCAGGCTGCCGATCCGGTAGTAGCCAGCGGCTTGTCAGAATGATGAACGCCACTCCGGCGATGGCGACGGGTACGCCAATGGGCGTAATGTCGAACATCCCGAGGGTGACGCCGGCGCGGTCGATCAGCAAGCCATTGACCACCAGATTGGTGCTGGTGCCGATCAGCGTGCAAGTGCCGCCCAGGATCGCCGCGTAACTCAATGGCAACATCAGCTTGGAAACCGGCAACTGGTATTTACGCGCCCATTCGCTTACCGCGGGAATCAGCATCGCCACGACCGGGGTGTTGTTTAGAAAAGCGCTCAGCACGGTCACGGGCAGCATCAGCCGTCGCTGCGCCTGGGTCAGCGACTCGGGCGGCCCCAGCACCCGCCGCACCAGCCACTGCACCCCACCGGTCTCGCGCAGTCCTGCGACTACGATATACAACGCACCAACGGTGATTACCCCCTGATTAGCCAGGCCCAGAAAGGCTTGGGACGCCGGTACAATGCCCACCAGCACCAACAGCGCCAGCACACCCAGCAGAACCATGTCCGGCGCAGCGCGGGTCATGACCAGCACTCCCATCATTGCTGCCACCAGGCCGCCGGTAACCCAGGCCTCCCATCCCATAACAGTCGTCGCCCCGCCGCTCAGGCACCGCGCAGAATGCGCCGCTCGCGCAGATAACCCAGCAGCCGTTCCAGGCAGATGTCGACCGAATCCCGTTCAGTGTCGAGCACGAGCTCTGGGCGCTCAGGCACTTCGTAGGGCGAATCAATACCGGTGAAATCGCGGATGACCCCCGCGCGGGCCTTGGCGTACAGGCCCTTGGGATCACGTTGCTCACAGGCTTCCAACGAAGCCTGGACATGCACTTCAACGAATTCCCCTTCCGACACCAGCGCCCGCACCAGTGCCCGGTCAGCGCGGAAAGGCGAGATGAAGGCGGTGATGACAATCAGCCCGGCGTCGGCGAACAGCGCCGCCACCTCACCGATCCGGCGAATGTTCTCGATGCGGTCGTCCTTGGAAAAGCCTAGATCGCGGTTCAAGCCATGCCGAACGTTATCGCCATCCAGCAGATAGCTGTGATAGCCGCGCTGCATCAGCCGCTGTTCCAGGTTGTTGGCCAACGTCGATTTACCGGAACCCGACAATCCGGTCAGCCAGATCACACACGGTCGTTGCGCCTTCTGGTTAGCCCGTTGCGCCTTGGTGACCCGATGCTCGTACCAGACCACGTTACGCGACTTGTCGACGACGGGCCGAATGACCGGGCGGACAATCATCCCTGCTCCGACCGTAGCGTTACTCACCCGGTCGATGACGATGAAGCCGCCGGTGCTGGGAATTTCCTCGTAGGCGTCGAACGGCGCGGGCTGGTTCAGACTAAAACGACAATAACCAATCTCATTCAAGCCCAGTTCTTCAGCTCGCTGGTGCTCCAATGTATTGACATCGATTCGGTGATGCAGCGTTTCCGGGATGGCGGGTAGCAGGCGCGTGCCGAGCTTTAGGTCATACTGCCGACCCGGTAACAACGGCGCATCCGCCATCCACACCACCCGCGCATCGAAAGTCTCGGCTACGGGCGGCAAGCGGTCGGGATGAACCAGCAGATCACCACGACTGATATCGATCTCATCGCTCAGCGTCAAGGTGACTGCCTGACCGGTGAACGCCTCCGGTAAATTCCCCTCGGCGGTCACAATGGCAGACACACGTGACCGTCGCCCTGAAGGCAGCGCCACCACTTCATCACCGGGGCGAACCGCGCCAGCGGCGACCGTACCGCAGAAGCCGCGAAAATCGAGATGGGGACGGTTGACATATTGCACGGGAAAACGGAAGTCGCGGGGGTTGAGGTCAACAGCAATTTTCACCGTTTCCAGCAATTCCAGCAGGGTCGGCCCGTTGTACCAGGGCATGGCGGTGGAAGATTGCGCGATGTTATCGCCGCGCAGCGCCGACACCGGTACACAGCGCACATCCCGTACCCCCAGTTTGTCGATAAAATCCCGATACTCTTCACTGATGCGGTTGAACACTGACTGATCAAAACCGACCAGATCCATTTTGTTCACCGCCAGCAGCAGGTGGCGGATACCGAGCAAGGAGACGATAAAGCTGTGACGACGGGTCTGGACCTGCACACCCTTGCGGGCGTCCACCAGCAAGATTGCCAACTGTGCGGTCGAGGCGCCCGTCGCCATATTGCGGGTGTACTGCTCATGACCGGGGGTGTCCGCGATAATGAATTTGCGTTTCTCCGTGGAAAAATAGCGGTAGGCGACATCAATAGTAATGCCTTGCTCCCGTTCGGCCTGCAAGCCATCCACCAGCAACGCTAGAT
>JBAQIQ010000340.1:0-1853 GCA_049288935.1 Candidatus Competibacteraceae bacterium | reverse complement strand
GCTTTGAACGCGACTTCCGTGGCGTGGCGAAGATCGGCGGGCAGCGCGTTGCCCGCCCCAAGAGTCGCGAGGATGTCATCGGTGTTCACGCCCACCAAGCTCGCGCATTCTCCCGGTTGCCGCATTTGAATGGCCATGTCAGTTCTCCTTCGACGGCGACCCACACTCCAGCAATGATTTCCGTGGCCGAGACCCAATCATCCTATCGGCTATCGGCGTGTGCCCTTGGCTCCAGTTTCTTGACTGCCCACGAGATATCCCTTGGAGCCTTTAACCGATTTTTCGAGGGCGAGATATGCTTTTGCGACTTCCATGAAGGCCTTGCTTCCTTTGTAGATTTGCTGCTGTTGCGCGAGGGCGCTGTAAATAAAAGCACAGGGGGTTTTGTTATCTTCGCTATCGCGGTGAACGATGATCGAGTATCTTTGTAGTTTAATGCGAATTACGCGCTTTGCGGCTGGGCGCTCAACAGGAACATGATGGCGGCGAGTCGAGCGAAGACGTGGACCAGGAGACCCCGAAAGGAGCGGACCTTGCTGGCGCACTCGATGCCAGTTTTCTCCTGAATCCAGTTGAACAGCGATTCGACGGGCTGACGAAGCCGCGAGACCGCAGCGGAGTAGAGCCGGTCGGCGGAATCCAGTCGCTCTTGGCCTTTCTCTTTTTTGATGGGAGTCAGGACCGTGAACGGCAGGTTGGCATTCCGGGTGAGGTATTCGTAGGCCTTGTCGGCATAGAGTTCCCGATAGGCGAGCGCGGGCGCCACGATCTCCAACGCCGGGCCGTCGTTCATCCCGGCCGGGGTGACGCCGATATACCGGGGTAGCGGCAGGGTGCCGGGCCGGCGGTCGCCGACGACGTGGATTTTCACGCCATGGTAGTACAGCTTCTTGGCGGGACAATAACCGCTGTTCGCCAATTCCTGGCGGGCCACCTTGGCCTTGAACCGTCGGCTCTGTTGGGCGAGGACCACCGGTTGGGAGTCGGTCAGACCGATGTCGGTCACGGACGGCCCCTCGGGACAGAGCCGCTCCAAGAGAGCCGGGAACACGTCCGCCAGCCGATTGAGGCGCCGGACATACGCGCCGTATCCGGGGAGGCGTGGGAACCAGTCGGACCAATAGTCGCGGGCATGGTCGTGGATCGTCCGGATATCGCGCTTCTTGTCCAGAATTCCCGCCAAGTAGAGGGTCACCACTTCCTCGTCGGTAAAGCCCAGGTCGGCGTGGGGAGCGAAGCGCTGGGCATGAATCCAAAGACCTTGGTCGAAGTGTTCGCAGACAAACAGATAGAGGGTGATGAGTTGGGTTTGCCAATCCATGTTTGGTGAAACCAAGTAGTGTGGACATACTTGGCTAGACCACCTTGGATGGGCGCAAGACTCCCACAGTTAGCTCGTAATTCGCATATTAACTTGTCAAGATTAATAACCAAAACTCACGTTAAGACAACGCGCGCCCGTTTCGCGCTAAGCGCATCGATTCCAGCCGGGTGCTCGCGGTAAAAAATACCGCACGAGCAGGAAAATGGGACCAAATGCCGCCATCGCCTGCCCCGCAAGCCGAGATGGCGGCGCACGGAGCGACCCAAACGACGAATCCGAGCCGATGACCACCACACCCAGCGACCGCCATGCCAGCCTGCCCGAACCCGATCCGGCCGCGACCGCGCACAGCGCTCGCCTGCTCGACCGGATTCGCTCCGAAATCGCCGCAGCGGGAGGAGCCATTTCCTTTGCCCGCTTCATGGAATTGGCCCTTTACGCGCCGGGTTTGGGCTATTACCGCGCGGGTGCCCGCAAGTTCGGCCCCGGCGGCGATTTCGTCACCGCGCCGGAACTGTCGCCGCTGTTC
>JBAQIQ010000339.1:0-3906 GCA_049288935.1 Candidatus Competibacteraceae bacterium | reverse complement strand
GATTGTATACCGCTTCGCCCGTCCAGTTGTAGCCGTTGTACCACTGCCGGATGCGCGCCCGATCCAGCCCGGCCAGTTCCGGGGCAAACACCGTGTCTATATCCGCCTCGGTGTAGCCGCAAATCGCCGAGTATTCGCAGGAAACCGTGATATCGCGCAGATTGTTCAGCCCGGAAAACAGGCTGACCTTGCTAAATTTGCTCACCCCGGTCAGGAAGGCAAAGCGAATATGGGCGTCGCTGTCCTTGATCACCGAGTACAGGTTGCGCAGACCATCGCGCATGGCGATGCCAATGTCTGGCGCGGTGAGATTGTCCAGAATCGGTTTGTCGTATTCGTCCACCAGCACGACTACCCGCTGCCCGGTCGCCGCATGAGCTTTGCGAATCAGTTCGCCAAAACAACCGCCCACATCGGTTTCGGTGCAGGTCAGTCCCAAAGCTTCCTGATTGATTCGCAATTGTTCGCCGATCTTGCGTTCCAGTGCCGCCCGGTCACTGACGATCCCACCGCCAAAGCTGATGCGAACCACCGGATAGCGCACCGTCCAGTCCCAGTGTGGGTGAATCTCCAAACCCCGGAACAACGGCTCATTGCCCGCGAACAGTTCCGCCAGCGTATCCAGCAACAGCGATTTGCCAAAGCGCCGGGGCCGGGACAGGAAGTAGTATTTGCCTCCAGCAATCAGCCGTTGGACAAAGCCGGTTTTGTCCACATAGTAATAACCATCTTCGCGGATTTCGCGGAAGGTCTGAATGCCTATCGGCAATTTGCGGCGGGCGAGTGCGGCATCGTTCATGGCGTATTCCTCAATGGCAACCGTTTACTCCCCTGGCCAGGGGAGAGGGGACTGAAGGTTCGGCGGTTGCCAAACAAAGGGGCCGGGGGGGATTTCAAATCGCCGCTGGCGGGCCAGCCCCCCAGACCCCCCAAAGGGTCCAATGACCGAATGACCTAAGCGCCTCATAGTCCACCTCGCACCGGCCAGACGTAGAAGGCGGCGATCTTGCTGGTTATGAATACGTTGCCGGTGTTGAGGGACACGAACCACGCATTGCTGACATTGTCCGCATGCGTCGTGGATGACCAGTAGACGTCGATCTGGACGCCCGTGAACGGATGACCGGACGGCAGCGCCGGACTGCTGGTGGAGTAGTCAATCAGCGATTGCAACTCATTGCGGCTGGGTAACCGCCATTGACCCGCTGTGGACCCGTCGGTGAGGCTGCAAGCGCCGCTGGCCAGTGTGGCGACCGCAGTCAGCGCAGTAGCCCAAGCGTTACGGCTGGCTGTGCTGCAATTGAGGTCTTTCAGCCAGATCAACCCGGTGATGCTGTCAGTCACGGTGCCGTTACTATTATCGGTGAAGCGGGTCGCCGCCGAGGTGATGATCGGGGCCACTGGCGCGGGCGGCGCAAGTCCACCTCGCACCGGCCAGACGAGCCAGGGGAAGGGCTTGGGGATCGTGCTCACATCGCCGTTGATGAGGGACATGGACCACGCCTTATTGCCGGCAACGGGCACAGACACCGTGGATGACCAGTAGATGCTGGACTGGACGCCCGTGAACGGATGACCGGATGGCAGTACAGGCAGTACAGGGGATGAACTTGCCCCGGCATCCACCAGGCTGCTCAGTTCCTTGATATTGGGCAACCGCCATTGTCCGACCACGGAGCCGTCGCTGAGGTTGGGATTACATGATTGTCCAGTTGCCAAGGTCGCCGCCCAACTCATCGCAGCAGCCCACGTTCGCGTACCGGCGCAACCGGCATCCTTGAGCCACACCAGCCCGGTCAGGTTGTCGGTCACAGTACCGTTGCCGTTGTCGGCAAAGCGCGGACTGGGCCAGGTTGCGCCTTTGGGAGTGCCGCCGTTTTCGGTGGCATCGCCGGTCTTGGCAACTGGGAAAGAGGCTGAGAAAGTAGCCGATGGGGTGTAGGTGCCCGTGACGCCGAAAATCTGCACGTCCTTTTTAATATTCGCTGCCGTGATGTCGGCATCCAGAGCAGCAACCTGGGCATCTGTGGCCGTAACCTTATCCGTACCGTCGTAATAGCCCTGGGGGGCAGTGAGATTAATCACCCCCAACCCGACTTCTTGCGCCGTCGAAGCCTGGTCAGTCGTGATATTTGGCATGCTCCCGGACAGTCCGATACCCACACCATTACTGAAGGTCTCGTTGAGCAGCACGTCTGCCGCCTCCGCCGTCCCGGTGCAGGTCGTCCCCGCATAGGTGCCGGTCACTCCAAACAGGATCACCCCTGATTTGATGTTCTCCGCAGCCAGGAATGAATTTCCGACCAGCGTCCCACCACTGTAGTAGCCTGCATTAACCGTCTGATCGCCCGTCGCGCAGGTCAGATTGAATGCGCCCCGGTTCACCATCGTCCCGGTGCGCGGCCCGCCCCAGACCCCCGCTCCCGAACGCAAACTCCAGAGCGTCTTGCCCGCCAATACGTCAGCCACCACGGCGCCGTTGGCGTCATCCACCGTCGGCATCGCCGCCATAATCTGATTAAGCGTACACATCGTGGCCGCTGGCCCAGCCGTCGGTTCGGCAAACGGCCCCGTGCGCTTTTCGCCCAGCGCGCCGTTGCTCAAGCGGTTACAGAGGTCTTGCAGCGTGTACATCGCGCTGCCCGCAGCAGTCGGCCCGGCGGGGGCATCCAGATTTCCGACCTGCGCCACCGCATTCACCGTCAGCAACAATCCCGCCAGTCCAGAGGCAAAGCAACACGATAACCGTGTAGTTGTCTTCAGCATCGGAAACCCCAACATATGTTGAAACCATTGAAGGAAAATCTGTCAAGCCATCCAGCCTATAAATGCCAGAAATTCTATATAGTCTTTTATCCCCTTTGCTACCTCGGTTTTGTAATCCGTCCATAGAGCGCCAAGCCAGGGCAATAGGTCTGTTTCCACTGCCCGCGCCTGTCAGGGCATCCCGTTTTTGACTAGACTGGTTTAACCAAAACGAAAAAGGACGCCTCATGCAAACGGTCAGCTTATTCGACGCTAAAACCCATCTCTCCCGGCTGATTGACCAGATTGCTTCGGGTGCCGAAACCGAAATCATCATTTCCCGCAACGGTAAGCCGGTGGCGTGTCTTATGCCCATTCCCCGCGATATTTCCCGGCGCGTGGGGTTGGCGCGGGGCGAGTTCGAGATACCGGACGATATTGACCAGGCTAACGCGGAGGTTGCCGCTCTGTTTCTGGGGAGTCGCTGACCGTGCATCTTTTGCTCGATACGCAGATTGCGCTGTGGGCCTTGACCGGTTCCACTCGCTTGGGCGCACTGGCGCATGGGTTGATTGAAAACCCGGCCCACGAGATTTTCATCAGCGCCGCATCGGTTTGGGAGATTGCGATTAAGTACGCGCTAGGCCGGGGCGACATGCCGGTTTCCGGCGCCCGCGCCGCTGAACTGTTCACCCAAGCCGGTTATCGGGAATTGCCCATCGCTTGGCGTCATGCGGCGATGGTTGATGTCTTGCCCAAGATTCACAGCGATCCCTTTGATCGAATCCTGATCGCTCAGGCGTTGACCGAACCCATGCGGCTACTGTCCCGTGATGCTACTTTGGCGAGCTATGGCGTGATCGTGATGCCGGTTTGAGGCACCGCAACGGGGTTAGATCGTTTCCACTTCAAACCCGACCACCGCCCGCTGTTCGCGGCTGAATTCCACGCCAATCAGGTGAATCGGCAATCCGGCGGCGCAGTAGGGATCGGCATAGCCCCGGTCTTTGATCTGTTGCAGGGCGCGACCCTCCGGCTCCAGTTCCACGACTTTGAATTCAAATAGATAAATCTGCTGGTTGAAGCGCAGCGCCATATCCAGTCGGACGGAATGCTGGCGAAGAAGGCGGTGAATAGCGTCTCCATCCCGGCAAAGTCGTT
>JBAQIQ010000338.1:0-3438 GCA_049288935.1 Candidatus Competibacteraceae bacterium | reverse complement strand
GCGAACAGTTCGACCGAGAGGCGATGAGCAAGCAGCGCGGCTTTTGGCGGGAACGGTTGCGCGGCGCTCCGGCGCTGCTCGATCTGCCGGCGGATTATCCGCGCCCACCGCAGCAGGATTTCCGGGGCGGGCGGGTCGAGATCGCGGTTTCCCCGGCGCTGACCAAGCGGGTCCGGGAACTGGCGAAGCGGGAAGGCGCAACCCTGTTCATGGCGTTGATGGCCGCCTTCAAGATTTTGCTTTATCGCTACAGCGGACAGGATGACGTGGTGGTGGGCACTCCGGTCGCGGGCCGCAATCGTCCCGAACTGGAACCCTTAATCGGGTGCTTTCTGAACATGCTGGCGATTCGGACCCGGATCGACGAAACGCAGAATTTCTCGACGTTTCTGCAAGCGGTCAAGACTGCCGCTTTGACCGGCTTCGCCAACGAGGACGTGCCGCTTGAAAAGCTGCTCGAAGATCTCGCCATCGAGCGGAACCTGGCCTACAGCCCCCTCTACCAAACCGCTTTCAGCTTCGAGGAAAACCCTCTCGACCAAGTGCGAATGCGTGATCTGGAGCTGACCTTCGAGGAGGTCGAAACCGGGACCGCGAAGGTGGATTTGGCGCTGGAGCTGACTGTGGCGGGAGAAGGGCTGAGCGGCTGGTTCGAATATCGCGCCGACCTGTTCGCGCCGTGGCGGATGGAGCGCCTGAGAGACCATTTTCTGACGCTGCTGGCGAGCATCGTCAAAAATCCCGAAGCGCCGGTCTGGTCCTTGAATCTGCTGGCCGACGGCGAGCGCGAGGCGCTGATCGCGCAAGGTCAGGGTGAACGGCGCGACTATCCCCTCGACCGAGCCATTCATCGGCTGTTCGAGCAACAGGTCGACCGGACGCCCGGACGCATCACCCTGACCCACCGAGGCGAGACCCTGAGCTACTCGCAACTGGACGAACGGGCCAACCGGGTCGCGGCGCTGTTGCGAGACCGGGGCGTGATCGACAACGCGCTGGTCGGGATCATGGTGGCCCCGTCGTTCGCCATGATCGCCGGCATTTGGGGGATCTTGAAGGCCGGAGCCGGTTACGTCTACTTCGAAAAAACCCTGCCCGATGAGCGCGTCAAATTTATTCTCGACGACGCTGGCATCACTGCCATCCTGGTGGACCCCGATGTCAAGCAGCGCGTTGCTGCGCTCGGGGTCGCTGCGTTGGACCTCGAAGCGGAATCCAGGGCGTTTCCCGGCACGCGCCGCAACGTGGCTTCCGGCGCGCCGATGAGTCGCGCGTATGCCGTTTTCACCTCGGGCTCCACGGGAACGCCAAAAGGCGCGTGCGTGGATCACCGGGGACTCGTTAACCACACCTGCGCCTTCATCGAGAGTCACGATCTCGACGAGAATGATCGAGTCCTGCAATTCGCGTCGCCGAGTTTCGATGCCGCCGCCGCCACCCTTTTCCCCCCGCTGCTGATCGGCGCTGCCCTGGTGATTCCCGATGGCGACCGCGCCGACCTGGCGGGGGAAAAACTGCTGAGGTTCTGCGACGAGCAACGGATCTCGGTGATTCACTTGCCGGTGTCGCTATGGCACGAATGGGTCGACGACCTGCGCGAACGCGCCCTAGTGGTCGAGGCTCCCATCAAGGTCATGCTGGTCGGCGGCGATGTCCCGGACCTTCACCGGTTCGAGACCTGGCGCCAGTTGACGGCCGGACCTACGACTTTCTTGAACGCCTACGGACCCACCGAGGCGGTGATTACGACCACGCTGTTCAAAACCCGTTGCGATAAAGCGGTAGAGCCGGTCCAGGAAATCACCCTGGGTTATCCCCTCCCCAACAAACAGATTTACCTGCTGGACGATCATTTGCAACCGGTGCCCCTGGGTGTGCCGGGCGAGATTTGCGTCGCGGGGGTCGGGCTGGCGAGCGGCTACTTGAACCGCCCGGACTTGACCGACCAGGTCTTCGTCCCAAATCCCTTCGCCACCGAGGCCGACGAGCGGATGTACCGGACCGGCGATTTGGCCTGCTATCGCCCGGATGGCAGTTTGCGGTTTCTGGGGCGGCGCGACCATCAGGTCAAGCTGCGCGGCTTCCGCGTCGAGCTGGGCGAGATCGAACAGGTGCTACGCGGACATGCCAACGTGCAGGATGCCGTGGTTGTCGCCCGCGAGGGTGCCGACGGTCTCAAGCGGCTCGCCGCCTATCTGATCGCCCGCGATGGCCAGCCGACGCCCGACGCGGAATTGCTCGCCCGGCTGAAAAAAAGCCTGCCCGACTACATGGTTCCCGCCAGCTTGCAATGGCTGGACCGGTTTCCGCTCACGGCCACCGGCAAGTTGGACCGTCGGGCGCTACCGGTTCCCGAGGATAAACGCCGCGATACCGAGGGCTACGTCGCGCCGCGCACCCGGGAAGAAGACGCCATCGCCATCATCTGGGCCGAGGCCCTCAAATGCGATCAAGTCGGAATCCGGGACAATTTTTTCGACTTGGGCGGCCATTCCCTGCTGGGGGCGCGCGTCATCGCTCGCGTGCGGGAGCGTTTCGGCGGCGATATCCCCTTGCGCGCCCTGTTCGAGCATCCCACGGTGGAAGCGCTCGCGGCCTGGGTCTCCCAAGGCAGATCGAGTGACGCCGGACACGCGGGCGTGGACGAGCTGCCTCGGGCCACCCCCGATCCGAAAAATCGCTACCAACCCTTTCCCTTGAACGATGTCCAGCAAGCCTATTGGATCGGGCGCGGCGACAGCCTGGAGATGGGCAATGTTTCCTGCCACGGCTTCATGGAGTTCGACAGCGCGAACCTCGACGTGCCCCGGCTCAATCGGGCGTGGCTTCGGCTGGTGGAGCGTCACGACATGCTGCGCACGGTCATCGATCCCGACGGGATGCAGCGCGTTCTGCCAGAGGTCCCCGCTTACGAGTTCGCCGTCGCCGACCTGTCCGCCCTGTCGGATCGGGGCCGAGAGAATGCCCTCACCGCGACGCGGGAACGGATGTCGCATCAAGTGCATGATGTGGAGCGTTGGCCCCTGTTCGAGATTCGCGTGTCGCGCCTCGACGACCATCGGGTTCGCTTGCACGTCAGCATCGATCTCTTGATCGCCGATGCCCGCAGCTTCCAGATCCTGTTGATTGAACTCTGCAAACTCTACCAGAACCCCAGTCTGACCCTGCCGCCCTTGACCTTCGGGTTCCGCGACTACGTTCTCGCCGAAGCGGCGATCAAGAATATCCGTCCGTATCGGGAAGCGGAGAATTACTGGAAAAAGCGCCTGGAAATCTTGCCTCCGGCACCGGAATTGCCCTTGGCGGTCGCACCGAAATCCATCGTCAAGCCGGTGTTCACCCGCCGCAGCGGCTGTTTGGAACGGCCCCATTGGGAAAGCCTGAAGGCACGGGCCCGGCGAGCAGGGATCACGCCCTCGGCCATGACTCTGGGCGTGT
>JBAQIQ010000337.1:0-2040 GCA_049288935.1 Candidatus Competibacteraceae bacterium | reverse complement strand
AGGGTCGGGCGGTCGAGCACCAGATTGACGGCGTTCTGGCCGCGCGCCAGGTCGGCGCGCAGAGCTGCGTTAAACGCCGCCGGCGTGGCGTAGGGCAGCTCTTGGGCGACATCCCAACTGCTGGCGACGTAGCCCAGCGGGGTGGCGCCACGCAGGTAGGGGGCGAAGCCGGGCAGGCTGTCCAGATGGGGCAAGCCTTCGATATCTTCCTGCCGGTACATCGGCTGGAGATCGATGTTCTCGTAGGTCTTGGTGACCAGGCGTTTTTCGAACGGTGCGCCCTTGAGGAACTTATCGACGACCTTGCGCCATTCCTCGTAGGGGGTTGGGGGAAATTCGTTGAACGTCGGAGCGGTCAGGTCCGCTGCTTGTGGGTTTGACATGCACATCCTCCAAGGGGATCGAAACACGTTAGGTGAGCGATACCGGGAAAGTATAACCGAAGATTCTCCCAATTCCCGACCAAGGTGAAAGGGGCGGGCCAGGTTGCAATCACCGGGTTCGATGACATACTAAAAAGGTTGGTTTAACTCCGTTTTCCCTCAACCCTCAACTTTAGGAGGTTTTCGTGTCTGATCGACCATTCAACGTGCTGGGCATCCAGCAAATCGCTATCGGCGGGCTGGACAAGAGCAAACTGAGTCGGCTGTGGATTGATACCCTCGGCCTGACCCTGACCGGTAATTTCCGCAGCGAGCGAGAGAATGTGGACGAGGATATCGCCGCCATCGGCTCCGGCCCGTTTAAGGTGGAAGTGGATTTGATGCAGCCGATCGATCCTGGCAAGGCCCCCAAGGTGCATGAGCCGCAACTCAACCACATCGGTCTGTGGATCGATAACCTGGCGGCGGCGGTGGAGTGGCTGACCGCTAAGGGGATGCGCTTTACTCCCGGTGGCATCCGCAAGGGCGCGGCCGGTTACGATGTCTGCTTCCTGCATCCCAAAGGTAACGAGGCGACACCCTTATGTGGTGAGGGTGTGCTGATCGAATTGATCCAGGCGCCGCAGGAAGTGATCGACGCATTTGCCAAGGTCCAAGCCTGACCGACCGTCAGTTGTGCAGTTAAAACCCGGCGCAAAGCCGGGTTTTTTATTGCAGTGCGATCTGTTCAATTTGAAACATTCACTTTGCGCGGTGATTCATTATTTTCAGCCTGACGCCCGCAGAGCAGCCAAAAACAGCGCTGTGCTGATAGGCGCGAAAATTGCTTTCGATTCAACGACTGTGTCAACAACCGGCAAGCTTGCCAGATCAGACTTTTTGTCTTTCCGAGCTTACTGTGACGAGGCGCACATTCAATCTAAAAGGAAAACCTCGCCATGAACCCGGAACACTATCCCCGCCGTATTCTGCTCTGCGTCGCCGGCCTGTCACCGCAGATCGTCACCGAGACGCTGTACGCCCTGACGGTGACAGGCGAGCCGCGCTTCGTTCCCACCGAAATTCACCTGCTGACCACTGCCGAGGGCGCGGAGCGGGCGCGGCTGACCCTGCTGAGCGACGAGCCGGGTTGGTTCCACCAACTGCGCCAGGACCATGGTCTGCCGGAAATTCGCTTCACCCTTGACTCAATTCATATTCTGCGCACCGCCGATGGCCGCCTGCTCAACGACATCCGCGAACCGGCGGACAACGAAGCGATTGCCGACGCGATCACCGCCATGGTGCGCGAACTGACCGCCGATCCGGACGGGGCGGTTCATGCGTCCATCGCCGGCGGGCGCAAGACGATGGGTTTTTATCTCGGCTACGCGCTGTCGCTGTTCGGTCGCCCGCAGGACCGGCTGTCGCATGTGCTGGTGTCCAGCCCGTTCGAGTCCAACTCCAACTTCTTCTATCCGGCCCCGGTGGAGCGGGTGATTTTTAGCAACGGTCCCGACCAGCGCCCGCTGGATGCCAGCGATGCAAACGTGATGCTGGCGGACATTCCCTTCGTGCGCCTGCGCGACGGGTTGCAGGAAGCGTTGTTGCGCGAGGGCGCGAGTTTCAGCGAGGTGGTGCGGCAGGCGCAGCGCAATCTGGCCGCGCCCAGCCTGAC
>JBAQIQ010000336.1:0-4949 GCA_049288935.1 Candidatus Competibacteraceae bacterium | reverse complement strand
CCGGTTGCGGTTGCCGGAAGTGTCCTCCTCGCCTTCAGTCGTGGCGATGGTCTCTTCCGCAGAATCCTCAAGGAGGGCGGGGGCCGGCGCGACCACCGTTTTCAACTCAGGGTGCATTGCCTCTGAGGCTGGAATTGGCGTGGGTGTCGGTTCGAGAACAACGGGCGCCGCCGCTGGTTTGTAGGCGGGGGCTTCCGTCGCCGGTTCCACCTCAGGCCGCCGTCCCGGTCTTTCACGACGCTGTTGCCGTTCAGGTTTTGCCGGACGCGCGTTGGGGCGGGCTGGACGCTCGTCCTTAGAGGATTCGGCTTGCGGAGGCTGTCCGAACAGATTGCCCCAGAGCCAACTGAAGAAGCTGGGATTCACCTCGGGCTTGACGGTGGGCGCTGGTGGTGGAGGCGGAACCGGGGTTGCCGGCGCGACGCCCTTAACGATCGGTTCCTCGCCCATATCGCGGATCGCCGCGCTGACCGGCGGCGTGTACTGTTCCTCGTAATCCTCGGCCAGGTTATAGGACAGCCGTTGGGCTTCCGACAGCTCTTCGACCCGCAGCCGACTCAGCTTGAAATGTGGGGTGTCCAGCGATTCGTTGGGAATCAGCAGGACGCCCACGCGCAGACGCTGCTCAATAGCGCGGATCATGTCGCGTTTTTCATTCAGCAGGAACGTGGCGACCTTCACTGGCAGTTGGACGACCACCCGTCCGGTTTTATCCTTCATCGCTTCTTCCTGGATCAGGCGCAGGACGCTCAATGCCAGTGATTCGACATTACGGATGGTGCCCTGACCGTTGCAACGCGGGCAGATCACATGGCTGGCTTCATCCAGCGAAGGACGCAGCCGTTGCCGGGACATTTCCAGCAATCCAAACCGGGAGATGCGCCCCACCTGCACCCGGGCGCGGTCGACTTTCAAGGCATCACGCAGCCGGTTTTCGACCTCGCGCTGATTGCGGGCGACGCCCATATCGATGAAGTCAATGACGATCAGCCCGCCCAGGTCGCGTAACCGCATTTGCCGGGCGATTTCATCGGCTGCCTCCAGATTGGTGGTGAGCGCCGTTTCCTCGATGTCGCTGCCCTTGGTGGAACGCGCCGAGTTGATGTCGATGGACACCAGGGCTTCGGTGTAGTCGATGACGATGGCGCCGCCGGAGGGCAGGCTGACTTCGCGCTGGTAGGCGGTTTCGATCTGCGATTCGATCTGAAAGCGGGTGAAGAGCGGGATGTTGTCTTGATACAGCTTCAGTTTGCCCAGGTTATGCGGCATGACCTGCTGCACAAAATCCTGGGCTTGCCGGTAGACCGCCGGGTGGTCGATGACGATTTCGCCGATGTCGGCGCGCAGGTAATCGCGCAGGGCGCGGATGATGATGTTGCTTTCCTGGTAAATCAGGAAGGGCGCTTTCTTTTGCGAAGAGGCAGTCTCAATGGCCCGCCACAAGTTCAGCAGGTAGTCCAAATCCCATTGCAATTCTTCCTGCGAGCGGCCCACGCCGGCGG
The DNA here is from genome assembly GCA_049288935.1 of Candidatus Competibacteraceae bacterium. Taxonomy (GTDB): domain Bacteria; phylum Pseudomonadota; class Gammaproteobacteria; order Competibacterales; family Competibacteraceae; genus UBA2383. The sequence continues at coordinate 3,447 of JBAQIQ010000336.1, read as the reverse complement.
TGCGCACGATCAGCCCCATGCCATCGGGAATGTTGAGGCTGCTCATGATCTCGCGGATTTCCTGGCGATCATCGCCTTCGATGCGCCGCGACACCCCGCCGGCCCGTGGGTTATTAGGCATCAGCACCAGGTAGCGGCCCGCCAGGCTGATAAAAGTGGTCAGCGCTGCGCCCTTGTTGCCGCGTTCCTCTTTTTCCACCTGGATGACGATTTCCTGACCTTCCCGGATCGCTTCGCGAATACTGGGCCGACCACCTTCCGCCGCGTGGGCGTCGAAGTAACTGCGGTTGATTTCCTTGAAGGGCAGGAAGCCGTGTCGTTCCGCGCCGTATTCGACGAAGGCCGCTTCCAGACCCGGCTCAATGCGGGTGATGCGGCCTTTATAGATGTTGGATTTCTTTTGTTCCCGTGAGGGTGTTTCGATGTCGAGGTCAAACAGTTTTTGGCCATCGACCAGCGCTACCCGCAACTCTTCCTGCTGAGTCGCGTTAATCAGCATGCGTTTCATGAATGGAAATTCCTTGCGCTCAACCATCACCGGGGGTAACGCAGTTGTCGCCGAGGCGTCGCTGGGGCAGGATGCGACCCGGAGGATGGAGATCCAAAACACGGGCCGTCCCCAATACGCCAAAGGCCGTCAGCCCGTCGGCTGGGAGCGCGGTCAAGAGCCACTCTGGTCGAAAGGGGTCGAGCGGCGGAAAAACCCTTTGAAAACCCCTGCTCGCCGGGCAAAATGGCGCGCAAGTGTGAAAACCGATATTCGTGTATTGTTCCAGTTTCGCCGGCTATTCGAGCCGATTGGCGACAACACTGACCACTATAACAGTCCCATGACTATGCTTCAAATAATGCCTGCCGCCTCCGCTGAGGTGCGTCACCTGGAAATTACCCCGGAATACGCCCACCAGCGTCTCGACAATTTTCTGTTGCGCGAACTGAAGGGCGCGCCCAAGAGCTTCATTTATCGCATGGTGCGTACCGGTCAGGTGCGGTTGAATGGCGGACGGACACAACCCAGCCAACGCTTGCAAGCCGGCGATAGGGTGCGCATTCCTCCGATACGGCTGGGCAAGCGGGAGGAGCAGCCCTTCCAACCGTCGCCGGGGTTGGCGGAGCGGTTGCGGGAGGCGGTGTTGTACGAGGATCGGGAAATCCTGGTGCTGAACAAACCTGTGGGTTTGGCCGTGCATAAAGGCAGCGGTCTCCATTATGGCGTGATTGAAGCCTTGCGGGCGTTGCGGCCGGAAGAGCCGTTTCTGGAATTGGCGCATCGACTGGATCGCGAGACCAGTGGTTGTCTGGCCCTGGCGCGGACCCCCGGCGCATTGCGGCAGATTCAGGAGGCGTTCCGGGCCGGACAGGTCGAGAAGCGTTATCTGGCGCTGGTGCGCGGCTACTGGAATCATGGCCCACGCGAGGTGAATCAGCCGTTGCGCCGTAATGTGTTGCGCGGAGGTGAGCGGATGGTCGAAGTGCTGGAGGATGGTAAGCCGGCGTTAACCGGATTTCGCCCGGTCAGCCTGCATCAGCCGGCTTCGCTGCTGGAAGCCCGCATCGCCACCGGTCGCACGCACCAGATTCGTGTTCATGCCGCTCATGTCGGTCATCCGCTGGCCGGCGACGAGAAATATGGCGATGACGCTTTTAACCAGTTGATGGCGGATCAGTACGGGTTACGCCGACTGTTCCTCCATGCGCATAGCCTGAGTCTACCGCTGGGCGGGCGGGAGATTGCGGTCAGTGCGCCGTTGGACGCTGAACTCAAAGTTGTTCTGGATCAACTGAGTTCGGCGAAGCCGTACCGAAATCCTTCCTCACCCTGGCCCTCTTCCCCCAGCCGGGGGCGAGGGCGTTTTTAAGCAACGACCGCGAGAGGCTCTTATGAGTGACCCGAATTCGAATACTTATCCGTCCAATGATGATCGCTGGGCGCGGGAGACCCTCACTAAACTGGCGCTCGCTGCCGTAACCGAGCAGCGGCGGGCGCGGCGTTGGGGAATTTTTTTCAAATTCCTGTTCCTGGCCTATCTGGTGGTGTTGCTGGCGCTGGCTTGGCCGGACAACCTGGGTACGGCGGCGGCCAGCGCCAAACGGCATACGGCGCTGGTGCGCGTAGAAGGACTGATTTCCAACAGCACTGCGGCCAGCGCCAAGAACGTGATCGAAGCCTTGCGCAAAGCCTTCAAGGATGAAAAGACGGTCGGCGTGGTGCTGGAAATTAACAGTCCTGGCGGCAGTCCAGTGCAGTCCGGGGAGATTTACGACGAGATTCAGAAACTGCGCCAGCAATATCCGAAAACCCCGATTCATGCGGTGACCGGTGATGTTTGCGCCTCAGGTGGTTACTACATCGCCGCCGCCGCGCAAAATATTTACGCCAACAAGGCCAGTATTGTCGGCTCCATCGGCGTGCGAATGGACAGTTTCGGCTTCACCGAGGCTATTGCCAAGCTGGGGGTGGAGCGGCGGGCGTATACGGCGGGCAGCAACAAGGATTTTCTCGATCCGTTTAAGCCGGTGAATCCAGCGGAAGTGCAGCACCTGCAAGGTATGCTGGATGCGATTCATCAGCAGTTTATGACGGCGGTCAAGCAGGGCCGGGGAGAACGACTGAAAGAGAGTTCTGAGGTATTCAGCGGGCTGATGTGGACGGGCGAGCAGGGCGTAGCACTCGGGCTGGTGGATGCGCTGGGCAGCACCCGCTCTGTTGCCGAAGAGGTGATTGGCGAGAAAACGATGCTGGACTACACCAAAAGCACCAGTTGGATGGAACGGCTGTTGGATGGAACGGAAGCGAGTCTGGGCGCACTGTTGATGAAGGGGTTGGGACTGGATGGGACAGTGCAGTGGCGATAGCCGGTTGGGGTATGATCGTGCGCTCATTCGCCAGCGTTTCCGTCGTAGGGGCTAACCGCAGATGCTGAAGCGGATACTCTCGCGGCTCTGCTCGCCAGCGTCATCGATACCTGCCGTCAGCGCGGCCATACTCCCTGGCGCTATCTCGAACAGGCCATCGCTGACCGCCGTGTCGGCTTGCCCCCCGCCCCCTTGCCCCCAAGTAGAGGGGACTGAACGGTTACACCTGATCCAGCAATTTCGGGGATTCCGGCATCAGCACGGGAGGGGTTGCAGCCGAACGAAATAGGGGGTGGTTTTTTTGGAAACCATTGATGCTTTAAGTGAATTGTTGTAGATTTTTGATTCTACACCGGTTTGGTGTAGAACAATGCCCCGTTTAGGGGGACTACTACACGTTAACCCGTCGCCCGTGTTGATTTTATTGAAGATTCTTAATAAAATCCTGGCAAAAACTTCAAATGTCGGTTATGCAGCGTCGCTGCAGCGCCGCCGACGCATAACAAGTTGATGCGTCAGTGGCGTCAGTCAGTGACGCTGCACGAACGGTGGTGGTGGTTCAGCCATTTTTATGAAGATTCAAGCAGTTGT
>JBAQIQ010000335.1:0-40602 GCA_049288935.1 Candidatus Competibacteraceae bacterium | reverse complement strand
CCATTGCGCCGACCCCGCCGGCAATGCCCGGATCGTCCTTTTATTTCCTCGACGCCGCTCAGTCGCCGCCGCTGCCTACTCCGCCCGCGTCGCCGCTTGGGGATTATGACTTCCACCCCGACATGCTTCCTGATCTGGGGATCACGGCTGGCCCGTATGACCCCCGTATCGATCGGCGCGACTTTCCCGGCTGATGGAGATGGATATGTTCGCCACGACGTTCGATCACCCCAACGCGGTTCCGCAGCCAGCGGCGCTGCGGCTCCCACCCGCCAGCGATTATTTTTCTTTTGCCGGGATACCCGGCTTGCAATCGTCCCCCGGCGCGATGGCGACACCGGATTTGGGTTCGGCGGCCCGTCCTTTCGACCCCCAGGCGGTGCGCCGGGATTTCCCTATCCTGCAAGAACGGGTGCATGGCCGACCGCTGATCTGGCTCGATAACGCCGCCACTACTCAGAAACCCAACGCGGTCATCGACCGGCTCGCCGAGTTCTACCGGCACGAGAACTCCAACATCCATCGGGCCGCTCACACCCTGGCGGCGCGGGCCACTGACGCCTATGAATCGGCCCGGGAGAAAGTGCGGCGCTTCCTCAATGCGCCCTCCGCCCGTGAAATCATTTTCGTGCGGGGCACGACGGAAGGCATCAACTTGGTCGCCCAGAGTTGGGGTCGCCGCAATGTCGAGCCGGACGATGAGATTGTCATCACCTGGCTGGAGCACCACGCCAACATCGTGCCGTGGCAGCAGTTGTGCGCGGAGAAAGGCGCACGATTACGGGTTGCGCCGGTCGATGATCGGGGTCAGGTGATTCTGGAGGAATACGAGAAGCTGTTCAGTTCCCGGACCAAACTGGCCGCGTTCAGCCAGGTCTCAAACGCGCTCGGCACGATTACGCCGGCGCGGGAAATGGTGGAGATTGCGCACCGCTACGGGGCGCGAGTGATGGTCGATGGTGCCCAGGCCGTCTCCCACTTGCGAGTAGACGTGCAAGCGCTCGATTGCGACTGGTATGTATTCTCCGGCCACAAGGTGTTTGGTCCGACCGGCATTGGCGTCGTGTTTGGCAAGGAAGACCTGCTCAACGCCACCCCGCCCTGGCAGGGCGGCGGCAACATGATCGTGGATGTCACTTTTGAAAAGACCGTCTACCAGCTCGCGCCGGGGCGCTTCGAAGCCGGCACTGGCAACATTGCCGATGCGGTAGGACTGGGCGCAGCGCTCGACTACCTCGATCAAATCGGCATGGAGAACGTGAGCCGCTATGAGCATGAACTGCTGGTTTACGGAACCCAGGGGTTGTTAAGCGTCCCCGGCTTGCGCCTCATCGGCACTGCGGCGGAGAAAGCCAGTGTGCTGTCCTTCGTCCTGGACGGGTTCCGCACTGAAGACGTGGGCAAGGCGCTGGATCAGGAAGGGATCGCAGTGCGAGCCGGTCATCATTGCGCTCAGCCGATTCTGCGGCGGTTCGGGCTGGAGAGCACTGTCCGCCCCTCGCTGGCGCTGTATAACACCTACGAAGACCTCGACGCGCTGGTCGCCGCCCTGTTGCGGATTCAAGCCGGGCGGGGCCATCGCGGGTTATGATCCCAACCCCCACTCCTCTCCCACAAGGGGAGGGGAAGCCCAGTAGCCCATCACTCCCAACCCCCGTGCGCGTGGTCATCATCGGCGGCGGTTTCAGCGGCGTGATGGTAGCGACCCAATTATTGCGGCTGGCGCAGAACCCGCTGGCGATCACCCTGATCGAACCACGGCCACTGTTGGGGCGGGGCCTTGCTTACCGTACCGTGCATGAAAACCATCTGCTCAATGTACCCGCAGGTAGGATGAGCGTGTTTCCCGATGATCCTGGGCATTTTCTCCACTGGCTCAATCAGCGGGGCAATGATCACGCGGGCAGTTTTGTACCCCGCAAGCTGTACGGTGTTTATGTGCAAGCGGTATTGGACACCGCCATCAATGAGGCTCCCGATCATACACGGATAGAGTGGATACCCAGCGAAGCGGTCGCTCTTCTTCCACAGGAGGGCAGTGCTGTCGTTCGTTTAGGGAACGGTCAAACCGTGCAGGCCGACCGGATCGTGCTGGCGCCAGGCCATTTCCCATCCGGTGATCCGGCGATTGCCGATGGCTCTTTCTACCAAAGTCGGCGATATATTCGTCAGGTCTGGGGACCGGATACGCTCAATCACCTGACGCCCACGGACGCGGTACTGCTGATCGGTTCCGGCTTGACCATGGTGGATGTCGTGCTGGCGCTGCACGCCCAAGGTCATCAGGGGGTCATCCATGTCATCTCCAGGCATGGACTGCCGCCGCAAAGCCATCAGAGCAGTACGCCTTATCCAAGTTTCCTGAAGGTTCCCGAAAAACCCACCCCGTTAAGGACTCTGCTGCGCTGCGTTCGTCAGGAAATCGTCGCGGCGACCCTTTTGGGCCGTGACTGGCGGGCGGTCATGGATGCCTTGCGTCCCCAGACCCAGGCACTCTGGCAAGCGTTACCCTTGAAGGAACAACAGCGGTTCTTGCGTCATCTCAGACCGTACTGGGACACCCATCGTCATCGCGCCGCGCCTGAAGTCGCCGCAGTTATTGATCAATTAAGGCAATCCCAACATCTCCAAATCCATGCCGGGAGAATTGCTGCCTACCAGGAACACGCCGATAGTGTTTGCGTGAGCTACCAACCGCGTCGGGGTAACGATCTGGCCCGCGTCGAGGTCAGCCGCGTTATTAACTGCACCGGCCCAAATAGTGACTATCGCCAAATCGATCATCCGCTGATCCGTGATCTGCTCGCTTTGGGACGGGTCCGCCCCAGCCCCCTGAATCTGGGGCTGGATACGGATACCGAGGGGCGGTTACTGAATGCCCAAGGCAAAACATCATCGATCCTGTATACCTTGGGTCCGCCGCGTCAAGGCGGACTTTGGGAGACGATGGCGGTTCCTGAAATTCGGGTACAGGCTCAATCGCTGGCCCAGTCCCTTTTATCTCGGTGAGGCCACCGATGATTTTTAGACAGCTCTTTGAACCCGATACCTGTACCTATAGCTATCTCCTGGCTTGTCCGGATACCGGTATGTGCGCCATCATCGATCCGGTGATCGATACGGTTGAGCGCGATCTGCAAGTCGTGCAGAGCTTAGGGCTGACGTTGACCTATACCATTGACACCCATATTCACGCTGATCATTTGACCGGCGCATTCAAGCTCAAGCACCTCACGGGTAGCCAGATCTGTGGCCCCGCCATGGACCAGTTGCCCTGCACCGATAGAGGTCGGTGGGAGGGGGAGCCCTTGTGGATTGGTTCCATAGAGCTGTGGCCCTTGTTTACGCTAGGTCATACGACTACCCATCACTGCTACCAAGTGGATAACGGAACACATACGTTGCTGTTTTCCGGGGATGCGCTACTGATTGACGCTTGTGGCCGTACCGATTTTCGGGGCGGGGACGCCACTGTCTTGTATTGCAGTATCCGGGACAAGCTGTTCACCCTGCCCGATGAGACCTTGGTTTACCCCAGCCATGACTACGAAGGGCGTTTTGTTTCTTCCATCGCCCAAGAGAAGGCCCGCAATCCGCGTTTAAAGAGTGGCCTCTCGCTAGAGGCGTTCGTAACCATGATAAGTGGACTCAAACAGCCTTATCCCCGAAAAATGGATGTCGCCGTCCCCGGCAATCAGCGATGCGGCCAATACCCGTTCAACGCAACGGCACCCGATGTTTGACCGTCACGCTTCCCATCCCTAAGACCATGGTTACAAGCTTCGATCAGAACCGTATCACCCGACTCGCATCCGAGTGAGCGCCAAAGTCCCCGCCATCATGAGCACTGCCGCCAAGCCGAAACCGGCCACCGGCGACAGGGCCGTCCACAACACGCCCACCGCTGTGCTGGAAATGAACTTGGCGCTGCCGTTGACGGTGCCAAGCGCCCCGTAGCTCATCGCTAAAGTTTCGGGTTGCACCATCTCGGCGGTAACGGTCGATTCCAGGGCTTCCTGTACCGCCATATAGAGTCCGGCGACGAAAAAGATGCCGGCAAGCAGCGCAATGCTGTCGATGTTCAGCCGGAACGCCAGTGCGGTCAGAAAGGCGGTCAGCGCTCCCAGCGCATAACCGGCGATCAATACTGGCAAGTGACCGAAGCGGTCGGCTAGCACCCCGACCGGGTAGGACACCGCCACTTGCACCCCATTACGCCCGACGTAGAGCAAGCCAGCGACTTGCGCGGCAGGCACCACCCCCATCGACGGTGTGAGCAAGGCCGTCGCCGCCAGAATCAGCAGGGTGTGGGAGAAATCACCGATGCCAAACAGACCCACCGCGCCGAGATAACGCTTGAAGCGAGTGGGTAATCCGCGTAGCGCACTGAAGAATTTCAGCGCAGGATTCGGTGAATGTTCAGGATCATTGACGAGTGTCAGGAAGGCCAGCACGGCCAGCACCCCAGGAATCAGACTCAGCCACAGAACCAAACGGAAGGGGCCAGCGGGATCCTCCCAATGCCACGTCTGCGCCCAGCCCAACAGGGCCACGCCGAGCAATGGGCCAAGCACCGCGCCCACCGTGTCCATGGCCCGATGAAACCCGAACGCTCGGCCTCGTGTCTCCGGCGTCACCGCCTGAATGACGATGGCATCGCGTAAGGGACCGCGCAGACCCTTGCCGAACCACGAAATCAGTCGTCCCAACAGGAGCAACGGCCAACCGACCGCCAAGGCAATCAGTGCCTGCCCGACCGGCGTCAATCCGTAGCCGATCAAGACCAACAGTTTACGGTGGCCGAGTGTGTCCGCAATGTAACCGGACACCATCTTGGTAAAACTGGCGACTGCATCAGCCAGTCCTTCGATGATCCCCAACACTGCGGCAGGAATGCCCAAGACGGCGAGGAAACCAGGCAAGATCACCGTGGTGGTTTCGTAGCAGAAATCGCCCAGCGCACTGGTGATGCCCGCGCCGACTACGGTGCGGTTGAGCCAGCCGCCTTTCGATGGTTTTTGCTGCGTCGTGGCAGGCACAATCAATGGTTCAGCTCTGTTTCCAGGGCAACTGCTCGGCCCGCCAGCCACTTGCGCCCCGGTGACCGTGGTCATTGATCGGACCCTCGAAACCATCGGTGACGTTGTAAATGATATAGCCGCGCTCGGCGAGAAATTCGGCAGCTGCCCGCGACCGGATGCCGCTGCGGCAGATCAGGTAGGCCGGCGTTCCGGGAGTAACATTTTGGGCTTGCAACTCCCGCAGAAACCGGGGATTGCGCTCCATGTTGGGGAACACCTGCCACTCCACCTGTAGTACAGACTTGCCTAACGTGGCAAGGTCGGGACCACCGACGAACGTCCACTCAGCGCGGGTACGAATATCAACCAGCACCGCGCCCGCCTCGCGTTGCAGATGCTGCCAAACCTGGGTCGCGCTGAGATCGCCCAGAAACTGGCCCGGTACGGTGTGGGTCTCCCTGTTTACGGGCGGGCGGGATTCTACGGGAGTCCAATGCGCTCTTTGTGCAGCGAAACTTCTAGCCATGGTCTCATCCTCCGGGTGAATGGGTCGGTAAAAGGTCAAATCAGGGGCTGCGCGTAGGTCATCACTAGATACATAACTGCTTCATCTGGGCCGACATTGCGATAGGTATGCGCAACATCCGCGACGAGCTGAATGGCATCGCCGGCGGTCAGCGCGTAGCGGTTTTCAGCGATGAGGATCTCGACCTCGCCACGGTTGACCACCAGATTTTCGAGGACGCCCGGCGGATGCGGCGCGGCGACTTCGGCCCCATCGCGTTTCAGACGCAATTCGTAAAATTCCACCCGCCGGGGCTTATCGAAGGGAAACAACGCCCGCGAGCAAAAGAGGCCATCCTTGGAAAATAGCCACTTCGCACGGGTCGCAGGCAGCCGCCAGACGCTGTTCTCCCGATCCTCGCTCAAAAACGCGGAGATCGGCGCTTCCAGAGCATAGGCAATCTTCCACAACACGGCGATGGTCGGCGTGCTGCGCCCCCGTTCGATCTGACTCAACATGGCCCGACTGACATGCGACCGCTGCGCCAGGGTTTCCAGTGATAGCCCCTGCTGCTTGCGCAACTGGTGGACATTGCCCCCGATGACAGCGGCCAGACCGGTCGTATCCTCACTCGGCTCCTGCTCCATCACCCGCACGACCCTATCAGCGTATGGAAAGGACAGTGAACGTTCGGCGGGTCTGACGAGAGCCACTGACGATTCATGGTTCATCCTCAGCATCATCAAATCCCCGCCCCGCCATCAAACACTTCGTTGCGCACTTGCGCCTGGGAAATGTTGCTGCCGGGTGGAACGCTGCGCGTCAGCCAGACATTGCCGCCGATGATCGACCCGCGGCCGATGGTGACGCGGCCCAAAAGGGTGGCGCCGGCGTAGATCACTACGTCATCTTCGACGATGGGGTGTCGGGCATTGCCTTTCACCAAAGAGCCGTCTTCGTTGACCGCGAAGCGTTTAGCCCCCAAGGTCACGGCCTGATAAAGCCGCACCCGTTGACCGATAACCGCCGTCGCGCCGATCACCACGCCGGTGCCGTGATCGATGAAGAAACTGCCGCCAATCGTCGCGCCGGGATGAATATCGATGCCGGTGGCCGAATGCGCGATTTCGGCCATGATGCGGGCGATCAGCGGAACGCCCAATCGGTGCAGCCGATGCGCCAGCCGGTGGTGGATGATCGCCGTAATGCCGGGATAGCAGGCCAGCACTTCATCAACGCTGCCTGCCGCTGGATCGCCTTCGTAGGCGGCGCGAATATCGCTGTCCAGCAGGGCGCGCACTTCGGGCAGTTGTGCAGCGAACGCCCGGGTAATCTCCACAGCCTGATGACCGGCGTCCTGAATGCTCTCCGCTCCGGCGGCATACTGCAATTCCCGCTGCACTTGTCCCTGCAAGTGCCGCAGCGCCGTATCCAGGGTATGCCCGACGTAGTAGTCAATGCTTTCTTCGTTCAGGTCATGCCCGCTCAGGCGATTCGGAAACAGCGCCGCGCTCAACCCCTCGATAATGCCGGCCAAGACCTTGCGCGAGGGCAGGCGAGGCGGTCGATGCACGCGCTGCCGCTCCGCCAGCGACCGTTCGCGCTGGTCGCGTAACTGGGCCACTAGGGTATTGATATCCCCGCGCATACCGGGGAATGGTAGCCCATCGATCGATTGAATTTTGGCGCTCATGCCGCCAGCCCTTTGGCGTCAAACACGCCTTCAAACAGCACCGAACTCAGGTAGCGTTCGCCGGAATCTGGCAGCACCACGACAATCGTTTTACCGGCGTGCTGCGGACGCTGGGCGATGCGGGCCGCAACGGCCGTCGCGGCCCCACAGGAAATTCCCGCCAGGATGCCCTCTTCCCGCGCCAGTCGGTGCGCGTAGTGAATCGCTTCTTCATTGCTGACCTGTTCGATCTCGTCGACCAGCGCCAGATCCAGCACCTCCGGAACAAAGCCCGCGCCAATGCCCTGAATCTTGTGCGGGGCGGGCTTGAGCGGTTCGCCGGCCCGCTGCTGCGTCAGCACGGGACTGGCCACCGGTTCCACCGCGACCGACAGGATCAGCTTGCCCTGGGTGTGCTTGATGTAGCGGGAGACGCCGGTAATGGTGCCGCCAGTGCCGACCCCGGACACGAAAATATCAATCGCGCCGTCCGTGTCATTCCAGATTTCCGGCCCGGTGGTCTGTTGATGAATCGCCGGGTTCGCCGGATTCTTGAACTGCTGAAGCAAAACATAGCGTTCCGGGTTCGACGCAGCGATTTCCTCGGCCTTCGCCACCGCGCCGGTCATACCCTTCACTCCTTCGGTCAACACCAACTTTGCGCCGTAGGCAATGAGTAACTTACGGCGTTCAAGACTCATGGTTTCCGGCATAGTCAGGGTCAGTGGAATACCCCGGGCGGCGGCGACGAACGCGAGCGCAATGCCGGTGTTGCCGCTGGTTGGCTCTACCAATTCCTTGCCCGGCCCCAGCAGGCCCCGCTGTTCGGCGTCCCAAATCATCGCCGCGCCAATCCGGCATTTTACGGAATAGGCGGGATTCCGCCCCTCAATCTTAGCCAGCACAGTGGCGCGCGCGCCTTCAGTAATCCGGTTCAGCCGCACCAGTGGGGTGCGTCCGATGGACTGGGAATTGTCTTCGTACCAATGCGCCATGGCGGATTCTCCAGGGACTTAGCGTCCAGGCTGATAGATCTGGTCGAAAAAGCCGCCATCGTCAAAATGGGTTTTTTGCGCCTTCTGCCAGCCGCCGAAAACCTCGTCGATGGTGAAGAGATTCACCTTGGAGAACTGATCGGCGTACTTCGCCGCAATCTGGGGATTACGCGGCCGGTAATAGTGCTTGCCCGCCAGGTTCTGCCCTTCGTCGCTGTAAAGGTAATGCAGATACGCTTCGGCGATTTTGCGCGTTCCCTTTTTGTTCACCACCTTGTCGATCACCGTCACTGGCGGCTCCGCCAAAATCGACAGGGATGGCACGATGATCTCGAATTTGTCCGGTCCTAATTCCTTGGTGGCGAGAAACGCCTCGTTTTCCCAGGAGATGAACACATCGCCAATGCCGCGCTCGGCGAAGGTGGTGGTTGAACCTCGCGCCCCGGAGTCCAGCACCGCGACGTTTTTATACAACCGGGCTACGAAATCACGGGCCTTGGCTTCATCGCCACCAGGTTGCTTCAGGGCGTAGCCCCAGGCGGCGAGATAGTTCCAGCGCGCTCCTCCGGAGGTTTTCGGATTGGGGGTGATGACCGAGACGCCCGGCTTGACCAGATCACCCCAATCCTGGATGCCTTTGGGATTGCCCTTGCGCACCAGGAAGACGATAGTTGAGGTGTAGGGCGAGCTGTTATTCGGTAGCCGCTTCTGCCAGTCGGCGGGAATCATCTTGGCTTTTTCGGCAATAGCGTCGATGTCATAGGCCAGGGCCAGAGTCACTACATCGGCTTCCAGACCGTCGATGACCGCTCGCGCCTGCTTGCCCGCGCCGCCATGCGATTGTTGGATGGTCACGGTTTCGCCAGTTTGCGTCTTCCAATGTTTGGCAAACGCGGCGTTAACGTCCTGATAAAGTTCGCGGGTCGGGTCGTAGGAGACGTTCAACAGCGTGACGTCGGCTTGAGCGGTTCCCAGCAGCAGGGCCGCAGCGCCCGCTAGTAAAATACGAGTGATGCCAAGTGAAAGGTTCATCATTACACTCCGAAATAGTTATAACCAGATCGAAGCTTAAAGATGAATGGTAATAATGGAAAATAATATATTGCGAAATCGTTATGCGTTTTTCTGCTATCCGATACGGGTTGCCGCGCTCGATAGCTTCTTTCGCGCTCGATAGCTTCTTTATTGAACGCCAAGACGCCAGGACGCAGAGACGCAAGGAAGAAAAAGATAATCACTTTGCGTCTTCACGCCCTGGTGTTATTTGTCCATCACAGTCCGTTGACCACCCGATGAATGCCGTTTTTGACGATTCGCTCGCCGAAGTTGATGACCATACCCAGTTTCATTCCAGTCAGCCTGAGATACGTCAGGACTTGGGCCTCAAAAATCGTATTGTATTGCGCAACAGCTTTGCATTCGACGATCACCAGACCACTTACGATGACATCAATACGTAGCGGTGAGGCGAGTGTCTGGCCTTTGTAGGGAATCGGCAGGGCAACTTGGCGTTGCACCGGCAGGCTGCGGTGTTTCAGTTCCCAAACCAGGGCCTCTTCGTAAACACTTTCGAGCAGCCCCGGACCGCCGAGCGTGCGGTGGGCCTCGATGGCGGATTCGACGATATGGCGGCTGAGTTCGTTTTCTGTCATCACAGCTCCTTAATTTTCAAAGCAATTTTTAAAGAAAACGCAGAAACGCCAAGACGCTAGTTTTTTATGAGTATTTCAGTATTTCCCTTTGCGTCGCTGCGTCCTGGCGCCTTGGCGTTTTATTGCCTCGTCCCGAACTCAACCCATCGCTCGCCGGGCAATTCCCTTGGGTTTGCGCTTCTTCAACCGCAGAGCTTCCTTCTGCCGCCGCTCGGCCAAATCCATCAGCATCTGCTGTGAACTGCGTGGATCGTCGCCCTCACCCGGTATCCGCTGGATATAAGTGCCGTCCGGCTGCATATCCCAGGCGCTCCGCCGGTCATTGAGTTGAATGTCCAGAATCTGCCGCAACTCCCGCTGCAATTCCGGGGTGTCAACCGGCGCGACCACCTCAACCCGGCTCTCCAGATTGCGCTTCATGCAGTCCGCCGAGCCAATGAAGTACTCTTCGTTGCCGCCATTGCGGAAGTGGAAAATTCGGGTGTGCTCCAAAAACCGCCCGACGATGCTGATGACGCGCACATTCTCGGAAATACCCGGAATACCGGGTCGCAACCGGCAGGTATCACGGACGATCAGATCAACCTGAACTCCAGCCTGGGACGCACGGTACAGTGCCGCCGTCACTTCCTTATCCTCCAGGGCGTTCATCTTGAATTGGATCAGCGCTGGTTTACCCGCCTTGGCATGGCCGATCTCCCGGTCGATCCGCGCCAGCAGTCCGGGTTTGAGCACTTTGGGCGCGGGCAGCAGCTTGCGGTAATGGCGCTTGGGGACATAACCAGTGGTCAGATAGTTGAACAGTTCGGTTAAATCCTCGCTAATGGCCGGATCACAGGTCAGCAGCCCCAGATCGCAGTACAGGCGAGCGGTGCCGGCGTGGTAGTTGCCGGTGCCAATGTGGGCGTAACGGCGCAGACCGTTGTAATCGCGGCGCACGACCAGAATCACCTTGCTATGCGTTTTCAGGCCCAGTACCCCGTAGGTGACGTGGATGCCTGCCTCTTCCAGCCGGTTTGCCCAGCGGATATTAGCCGCCTCGTCAAACCGGGCCTTCAGCTCCACGACGACGGTGACCTGCTTGCCGTTTTGCGCAGCGTCAATCAGGTACTCAATGATCTTGGAATCTTCAGAGGTGCGGTACAAGGTCATCTTGATCGCCAGCACCTTGGGATCGAGGCTGGCCTCCAGGACAAACCGCTCGACCGAAGTGGCGAACGATTCATAAGGATGTTGCAACAGGATCGGCCCGGTTTCGCGAATAATGTGGAAGATATTGCGCTTGTCGTTCAGCTTCGGATGATCGAGCGGGTGGTGCGACGGTTCATGCAAATCGGGTCGGTTAATTGCGACGATCTGGAACAAATCTTTCATCGCCATCATGCCATCGACCTCGAACACTTCGTTCGCTTCGTCCAGACCCAGTTCAGCAGCCAACATGCCCCGATGAATTGGGTCCATGTGTTTTTCCACTTCCAGCCGGACGATGGGCGCAACCTTACGCTCACGCAGCTCTGATTCAATCATCACTAACAAGTCATCGGCCTGATCCTCGTCCCGCTCGGTAATCGCGTTGCGGGTCACGCGAAACAACTCACAGGCGTCTACGATCATCCCCGGAAACAGCAAATCGAGATTGTTGGCCATCACATCCTCGATGGGCACATACAGCTCTTCATCACTGAGCTTGAGAAAACGTGGAATTCCCGAGCCGATGGGCGCCTTGATCCGCGCCAGGCCGCTGGCCTCGTCATTGGGGTAACGCACCGTGACCAGCAGATTGAGTGACAGGTTGGAAATAAACGGGAAGGGATGGGCAGGGTCCATGGTTTGCGGCGTGACCAGCGGAAAGATATTGCTCAGGTAATATTCCCGCATTTGTTTGCGCTCGACTTCGGTCAGGCGTTTGTAGCTGCGCAGCCGGATGCCTTGCTCTTTGAGCAATCCATGCAAATGAGACGCCAGCACTCGTTGCTGTTCCACGATGTCGCGCACGACCGCCAGGCATTCATTGAGCTGCTGTCCGGGGTTGCGGCCATCGACGGTGAGTTCCTGCACCCGCGCGCCAATCTGCTGCTTGAGGCCGCCGATGCGTTTCATGAAGAATTCGTTGAGATTCGAGCTGACAATCGCCAAAAACTTGACCCGCTCCAGCAACGGGGTGCGCTCATCCTGCGCCTCGTGCAGGACACGCTGATTGAAGGCGAGCCAAGTCAGCTCGCGGTTCAGATACCAGTCAGGCGCATTCGGATCAAAAGCCGGTCGTTTTGGTTCTGGTGATTCTGGCTCCGGCGCGGGGTCCAGTGCCAAGGGCGCTTCCGCAACGGCGCGCTCGCCGGATCGCTTGTTGCGCAGTGGGGTTGCAATGGATTCGGCGTCCTGGACAGATGCCTGGACTTGTTCGGTCATGATCGCCACACCTTCATGTTAGAAAAGATAGCCATTAGCGAAGCAGGAGTAGGTAGCAGCAAATTAAACGGGCTATTTTCTATTCGCTATTTCGCTACTTCCTTTTAATTTGGGTTTGGATTCTTCAGCGAGCGCTGTTTCCAGTCGCTCGCACAAGGTTCGCAGGACTTCGATGCGTGCATGGCGCTTATCGTTCGCTGCGACCAGCGTCCATGGCGCCTGGCGAGTGCTGGTGCGCTCCACCAGGTCATTGACCGCTAATTCGTAGTCTGCCCAACGCTCGCGGTTGCGCCAGTCCTCGTCGGTCAGCTTCCAGGCTTTGTAGGCGATCTGTTCACGTTCCTGGAAACGCCGCAACTGCTCGTCTTGCGTGATGTGCAACCAGTATTTCAGCAGCACGATGCCCCGTTCCACCAGTTGCGCTTCAAAATCGTTGATCTCGGTATAGGCGCGTTGCCACTCGCGGGTGCGGGCGAACCCCTCGATTCGCTCTACCAGCACCCGCCCGTACCAACTGCGGTCATAAATGGTGACCCGACCGGCGCGCGGCAGGTGCCGCCAGAATCGCCAGAGGTAATTATGAGCGGCTTCTTCGTCAGTCGGCGCAGCGATCTGAATGACCTGATAGTCGCGGGCGTCCAGCGCAGCGGTGATGCGGCGAATGCTGCCGCCCTTACCGGCAGCGTCCCAGCCCTCAAAGACCAGAATCGTGGACACGGCTTTCTCGCGGGCAGTGCGCTGAAGCTGGTTGAGTTTAGCTTGGTAACGCTTGAGCTCCGTATCATAAAGGTCTTTGTCCAGGGTCTTGTTCATGTCCAACCGTGACAAGATCGTCACGGGCGGCAATCCATGGGCCTCTGGCATTGACTTTGATAGATGATGAGCATCGCCGTTGCCGCTGACCAGCGGTGTTTTGGCCTCGTCCAACCTAAAGCGGATCGCATCGCGGATCGCCGTGGCCACTGCGACGCTGCGGTAACGCTCATCGTAACCTTCCACGATTTTCCATTGCGCTAGCCCGGTGCTGGTTTTCATGATCGTCCGCTCAGCAGCAGCGATGAACAGATCGTACATTTCCCAGTGTTGCCAGTCGCGCTTGGAAATTCGCCAGTGCAGCAGTGGATTTTTCTCCAGTTTACGCAGCCGCTCCTTCTGGGCGTCCTTGGATAAATGCATCCAGAATTTCAAAATCAGCGCGCCATCATCAGCCAGGGTTTGTTCGAAGGTCTTGATTCGCTCCAGCCGCTCGTCGAATTCAGCCAGATCGACGCGATTAAATACCCGATCGAGGATCGGCATGGAATACCAGGAACTCAAAAACAGACCCATCCGGCCCCGCGCCGGCAACTCCCGCCAGAACCGCCAGTATTCCGGCCGGTCGCGCTCCTCGTCGGACGAGTCGCCGAAAGCGCGGGTTACCAGCCAGCGTGAATCGAGCCATTCATGCAGTTTATTGACGGTCTCACTCTTGCCGGCGCCGTCCACACCGGCGAAAACCACGATGACTGGAAAAGGGGCGTTGCGCAGCTCCATCTGCATCATCATCAGCTCTTCCCGCAACTGGGGAACCTGTTGGTGATACTCCTCTTTCGGCAATTTGTGTTGCAGTTCGGCGGTTCTGAACATCGGGGTCCTCACTGGCGTGGATATCAGGGATTACAGCTATCCGGTATTAGTGCTAATCTTAATCCAGTTGACCGACATGCGCTCGACTCTCCCACTTGAGTCTGAACGGCCACCCTGGCCGTCAAAAAAGACCAAGTTATTGATAGGAAAAGGAGAAATTGATGAAGCGGCAACTTTTGGCCGGTCTGATTCCTCTGTTACTGGTGCTGTCCGGCCCCGTTCAGGCGGATATCTATGCCTTTGTAGACAAAAATGGGGTGCGGCACCTGAGTAATGTTCCCAGCGATCCGCGCTACAAGCTGGTGATGCGCACTCCCGCCTACAGCAAGCGGGCGACGCAACCCTCCAGTTACGCACCCAGTAGTCCCTACGGCGGCGCAGCGATCACTCCCCATAGCTATGCCCGGCCAGAGACTCGCGCCAAATCACTGCGGGTCAATGAGCAGAATCGCCAGCGGTTTGCTGCCGATGTCAACCGCATTGCAGCGCAACACCGTCTGGAACCGGCGTTGATGCACGCTGTCATCAGTGCTGAATCTTCCTACAATCCCTGGGCAGTTTCTCCGAAGGGCGCTATGGGCCTGATGCAATTGATGCCCGGCACCGCCACACGTTTTGGCGTCACCAACCCGTATGATCCTGTGGCCAACATGAACGGCGGCGCCCGGTACCTGCGCTGGTTGCTCGACCGGTTTAATGACCCTCGCTTGGCAGTGGCCGCCTACAACGCGGGCGAGGGCGCGGTGCAGAAGTATGGCAACCAAATCCCGCCCTATCGGGAAACGCAGAACTACGTCGTGCGGGTGTTGGATTTTTACCAACGCTATCGGGCTGGGCCGTACAATACCGGAACACTGGCGCTCAATACTGGTTATGCCAGTGACGCCGGGGTCAACCGAGGCGGTGGTGGCGTCACCATCATCACCCCACGCCCGGGTAGCCGCTCTGCGACCACGCGAGTCATCAACTCCGGGCGATCCGGCTCGACTCCGGCGCCCCGCACCTACCTGACCCCGACCGGCGACCGGGTCATTGTGGGCAACAGTTCGGGCAACCGCAGCGCAGTGCGTCCTCCGATCAAAGTGGTCAACGTTCCGCTGTTTAACGGCAACGATCAATAGACCAAGGCGGGATTTTGTGGGAGAGGGGAAACGACCGCTACAGGCCACTTGGCTGCAACCCAACTCCCGACTCGCGCCGGACAGTGGACCGCGTTCCAGGCGGCGCTGGGCAACCGGGTTGTTGGCCAGCCTGTTGACCATTGGCCTCGGCGGCGATGTGAGCGCAACAGAATCGCTGCAATACCGGCGGGAAGCGTTCCAGACTGCCGAGCAAGCCCTGCATAAGGGCAATCCGGTCGACTATGGTCCACTTCGCGACTATCCGCTGTATCCCTATTTGCGCTATCAGGATGTGTCTCACCGGTTGGCGACCTTTCCCGCTGCCGAAGTGCGTGAGTTCCTGCAAGCCTATCCTTATACGCCACTGGCGGGCCGCCTGCGCAATGCCTGGTTGCGGCAACTGGCCAGCGCTCAGCGCTGGAGCGATTATCTACACGATGCGGTTCCTGGTCGCGATCCGGTTTTGGAATGCTGGCGTCGGCAGGCGTTGCTCCATACCGGTCAAAGTGAAGCCGCATTAAGCGGTTTTACGGCGCTCTGGCTGCGCGGTAGCGCATTGCCCGGCGCCTGTGATCCCATCATTGCCGCTTGGCAGACTCAGGGTAACCCTTCGCCGGAATTACGCTGGCAGCGGTTCGCGCTGGCGATGACCCAGCGCGACACGGGGCTAGCCCGGTTTTTGCGGGCCGACATGGCGGAGACTGACCAAGGGGTGGCTGATGCCTGGCTGGCGGTGGCCGATGATCCCACGCTGGTTTTAGAGGCAACGCGATTTAAGGCCGATGATCCACGCACTCCAGTGATTCTAGCCGATGGGCTGCAACGCTGGCTTCGTCGCGATGCGTTGGGGGCCGCCGCCGCCCTCGACGCCTTAAAGGAACGTGATGTAACCCTGACTCCGGCGCTGGCGGAGGTGGAGCGGCAGTTGGCGCTGTGGATTGCCAGCGACTATCACCCGACCGCCTTGGCGCGGCTGACCGCCCTGCCGGAAACCGTGGTTGATCAGGATGTGCGGGAATGGCGGGTTCGGGTGAGCCTGCGTCAGGGCGACTGGACCGGTGTGCTGCGTGAGGTGGAGGCCATGCCGCCCACCGAACGGGACAGCTTGCGCTGGCAATACTGGCGGGGGAGGGCGTTGGATGTGCTGAGGCGCAGCGAGGAAGCTCGCGCCGCCTACCAACGCATTGCAGGCCAGCGCGACTATTACGGGTTTCTGGCCGCTGACCGGTTAGGCGCCGCTTATACGATCACCCATATTCCATTGGAAGTATCAGCGACCGAACTGGACGCGCTACTCGCGGGGTCGCCTGGTTTGCAACGAGCGCGGGAGCTCTACATTCTGGGCCGTGAGCCGGAGGCGGAAGCGGAATGGCGGTTGATCACGCAAACCTGGCGCCCGGTGGGGCTGAAGCAGGCGGCGCGCCTGGCTCATCGCTGGGATTGGCGTTATCAGGCGATTGTCACCGCTGCCCGGGCCGAACATTGGGATGATCTGGAACTGCGCTTTCCATTAGCTTACCGCGACCGGGTGATGGCGAACGCAGGCGCTGAATCTCCGGTAGACCCGGCTTGGGTGTATGCGGTGATTCGCCAGGAAAGCAGTTTTCGGCCCGACGCCCGCTCGCCGGTCGGGGCGCTGGGGTTAATGCAGATCATGCCCGCTACAGGACGGCAAATTGCTCAAGAGTTGCAGGACGTTACCGCAATGCCCAACCTGCTGCAACCGGAAATCAATATCCGCTATGGTGCGTATTACCTGCAACAAATTTTGCAGCGATTGCAAAATAATCCAGTGCTGGCGACCGCCGCCTACAACGCCGGCCCCCATAAGGTAGCGCGATGGTTACCGTCCGGTGATCCGCTGCCGGCAGATGTCTGGACGGAAACTATCCCTTATCGCGAAACGAGAGCCTACGTGCAGCGGGTCATGGAATACGCCGTTGTTTACCGGTTTCTGCTCGATTTGCCAGGGTCTGCTGCAACAACACTGAGCGCCAGGATGAAGCCGGTATTGCCGGGGTTGGTCAATCCCACAGCAGGATAGGCGCAACTACGGCAGTTTCCAGCCCGGACCTGCATCACGCTGGCTCCGGGCTTGACAAGAGAGTACCCGGTTCGAGGTCAAGAGGAAGGATGGTTGATAAACCCGTGAACCATAATGACTCCATCATTTTTCGCAGTGGTTTGACCATGGCGGGCATTGTGCTGCTGGCGCTGCTCAGCATGATCAGTTCAGTCTTTATCGCCGAGTCGAGCAAAGGCGATGCCGCCGCTATCAATCTGGCCGGTTCGCTGCGTATGCAGTCCTACCGGATCGCCACCCGGCTGCAATCTGCGGACACTGAAACCGGTCGCGCCGGGGAGGTGACCCACGAGATCAGCGAGTTTGAACGCCGGCTGAATTACCTCTGGGGCACAGGCGCCATTTCGGTGGCAGCGAACAATCCCCGTCACCAGACGCTCCGCGCCATCGAGTTGTTCTGGCGCGAGAATTTGCGGCCGATTCTGCAAACCTCGACATTAGACCGAACGCCGCCGACCCCTTATCTCCGGCAAGTAGATGATTTCGTCGCCAAGCTGGACGGCTTTGTCAAACTGTTGGAGCAGGATAGCGAGGCGAAAATTTTATTACTGCGGCTGGTGCAAGGTATCGCCCTGTTTATGACCCTGGTGCTGATTTTCGTCGCCATGCACCAGTTGCATAGCGGGGTAGTGACGCCATTGCGCGATCTGGTGGAATTGGCCGACAAAGCCCGCAGCGGTGATCTGTCGGTGCGAGCCAGCCATGTGGGTGACGATGAATTAGGGGTGCTGGGCCACGCTTTCAATCTGATGGCGGCTGATCTGTCGGCGATGTACGCTGATCTGGAGGCGCGGGTGGAACAGCAGACCCAGGCGTTGCGGATCAGCAATCGGTCGCTGGAGCTGTTGTATAACACCGCCCGCCGTCTGGGTGGGGCAACCCCGGACGCCGCGATGTATCAAACCCTGCTGGCGGACATTGAACGGTTGATAGGGATCAGTTCGGTGCATTTGTGTCTCATTCATCCGGTTACGCACCAGGCCACCGAGATGTTCTCCGCACCCTCCGGGTCGTCAGCCGCCGGGCTACCCTTTTGTGGTCGCCCGCACTGTGAACCCTGTTTGGGCGATGGCGCGACTCATCCTCTGGATAGGGACCGGGAAATTTTTTCTGTTCCGATCAAAGATCAGGAACGGCAATTCGGAGTGCTAATCGTCCGCAACCCAGGACTGAAATCTGCGGTAGGCTGGCAACTGCCGTTGCTGGAGGCGGTGGCGCTTAATATCGCTGCGGCCTTGCGGGCCGGCGAACAGTCTGAACACCGGCGCCGAGTCGCGCTGCTGGAAGAACGCAACGCGATTGCCCGGGAGTTGCACGACTCGCTGGCGCAATCACTGTCCTATCTGAAAATTCAGGTGGGACGCTTATATATGGCGGTGAACGGCCCTAATACGTCAATAGAAGTCCGCGACATCGTGGCCGAATTGCGCGAGGGCCTCAACGGCGCCTACCGGCAATTGCGCGAATTGATCACCACGTTTCGACTGAAGATGGAGCATCCCCGCCTGGAAGACAGTTTGCACGAGATGGCGCACGAGTTCAGTCGGCGCAGCGGATTGCCAATCAATCTGGATCAGTCGGGCTGGACCTGCACGTTGAATCCCAACGAGCAGATTCATGTCATGCAAATCGTCCGAGAGGCCTTGCACAACGCGGTGAAACACGCTCGCGCCAGCCAAGTTTCGGTGCGGTTACGCAGTTTAGACGACAGTGAGGCGGTGGTCGAAATCATGGATAACGGCGTCGGCCTGCCGGCCCAGCCGGAACGGGATCAGCATTTTGGCCTGAATATCATGCGCGAACGAGCCGCGCATGTGGGTGGAATACTCAGCTTGGATTCCCCGCCGGATCAAGGGGTGCGGGTGCGGCTCAGTTTCCGTCCCGTCGCCTGCCGGAACTCTCTCACGCCACAGGTCGAGGCGCTCCATGCCTGAAGATGTGCAAACGATTCTGGTCATCGACGATCACCCTCTGATGCGGAAAGGGATCTTGCAATTGATTGCCATGGAGGATTCGCTGCGACTGGTGGGCGAAGCGGGCGATGGTCGGCGGGGTCTGGAACTGGCGCGGCAATTGCGGCCAGATTTGATTCTGTTGGATTTGAACATGCGTGGATTGAGCGGGCTGGAGACGTTGAAGGCGATGAAAGCAGCGGATCTGGACAGCCGGGTGATCATTCTGACGGTGTCCGACAGTGAGGAGGACGTCGTTGCAGCATTGCGGGCCGGGGCTGATGGGTATCTGCTCAAGGATATGGAGCCGGAGGATGTGCTGCGCAACCTGAAAGTCGCCGCCCAGGGACGGATTGCTCTGGGTGAACGGGTTGCCGCGATTGTGGCCGATGCGCTGCGTCATGAGAGTCAATTCCAGCTCACCGATAGCGCCCGATTGACCGAGCGGGAGCGGGAGATTCTGGCGCTGATCGCGTTGGGTTACAGCAACAAGCTGATCGCTCGCCAGTTGAAGATCACCGAGGGGACGGTGAAAGTGCATGTCAAGCATCTACTGCGCAAGCTGCATCTGGATTCGCGGGTTGAAGCCGCTGTCTGGGCGGTCAAGCATGAATTTCAGGGGGCGTCGCTGCATCGCGACGGGTGAAGCGCTCCACCCAGTTCACTGGCGTCAGCCATTGCCAATTGAAGCGCCAGGCCGGTAAAGATTATTCCAGCCACGCGATTCATGATCTGCTGCGCCCGTCCTGATGACTGGAGCCATGCGCCCAGCGCACCCGCAGCCAGCGCAATCCCGCCAAAGACCAGGATCGTGGCGACGATGAAGGCTCCGCCGAGCCAGAGCAATTGCGGTGTCAATGGCCCGCGCACTGGATCAGCGAACGGTGGGAGAAAAGCCAGGAAGAAGATCGAGACCTTAGGATTGGTGATATTCATGAAGACGCCACGCCGATAGAGACGCCACCCGTGTTCGCACACGGCCTTGCCCTGGATGGCTGACGGACCTGCATGAAACGCCTGCCAGGCGAGATAGAGCAGATAAGCGGCGCCAATCAATTTCAGGATCGTGAAGGCGAAGGCGGACGCTTGAACCATGGCCGCCACCCCCAGAGAGACGGCGATGGTGTGCATCATCAGCCCACTGCATAATCCCAAGGTAATCAGCCAACCCGCCCAACGCCCGTGCAGAGCGGACTGGGTGAGTACAAAGAGGTTATCAGGGCCAGGCGTCAACGCCAGCACCACGGACGTTGCAAAGAAAGCGCTCAGGGTTTCCAGTGGAATCGAAGCCATAAAGAAGTCTTTCCCGGAGGTATTGAAATACATGGAACTCTCATTCTGGCATGAACGCTGGGAACGAGCCGAAATTGGTTTTCACCAGCAGGAAATCAATGTTCATCTCCAGCAATTCTGGAACGCACTCAACCTGCTGCCGGGTCAGCGCGTCTTTGTTCCCCTGTGCGGTAAAAGCCGTGATTTATTGTGGCTGGCCGGGGAGGGGCATCCAGTGACGGGGGTAGAAATCAGTTCGCTGGCCGTCGAAGCGTTCTTTGTCGAAAACGGCTTGCAGCCGCGCCGCTGGCGGGAAGGCGCCTTTGAGATTTGGGAGCAGGATGAAATTCGTATTCTGCTCGGTGATTTTTTCGATCTGGAACCGGGCCATCTCGCTGATTGCGCGGGCGTCTATGATCGCGCCTCGCTGATTGCGCTGCCGCCGGCGATGCGTGAGCGTTATGTGCATCATCTCAATACGCTGCTGACGCCGGGAATGCGGATGCTGCTGGTTACGCTGGAATATGACCAGAGGGTCTTGCCGGGACCGCCGTTCGCCGTGGATGAAGCGGAAGTGCGTCGATGGTATGCAGCGACGCATGAAATTGAAGTGCTGGCGGTGCGCGACGCCCTTTCGACAGAATCCCGCTGGCGGGACCGGGGCGTGAACTGGCTGTTCGAGCGGGTGTACTGGCTGGCGCACCGGGCGGAAAGCGGCGCATGACCCACGCTGTCGTTTTGTCGCCGACCGCAGTCGCATGGCGGGTGTTTCTGCCCTTCGCCGCCGGTTATTTCCTGTCTTATCTCTATCGCACGATTAACGCTGTGCTGTCGCCGCATCTGGTGGCGGAACTTGAGCTCGATGCAACCGAGCTGGGCTTACTGACCAGCGTTTATTTTTTGACTTTTGCGGCCTTTCAGTTGCCGTTGGGCCTGTTGCTGGATCGCTTCGGGCCGCGCCGGGTGGAAGCGGTTTTACTACTGTTCGCTGCTGCCGGCGCCGGATTGTTTGCGGTCAGCAGCAATGTCACCGAACTCATGATCGGTCGGGCGCTGATCGGTTTGGGGGTGTCGGCCTGTCTGATGGCCAGCTTCAAAGCCTTCGTCCTCTGGTTTCCGGCGGCCCGATGGCCTGCGGTCAACGGTTGGGTGTTAGCGGCGGGTGGACTGGGCGCCTTGGTCGCTACTGCGCCGGTGGAAGCCGCGCTGCGGCTGACGGATTGGCGTGGGTTATTCATTCTTCTGGCGGGCTTGAGTTTCGCAGTCGCAGCGGCACTGGTATGGGTAGCCCCGGAACGCGGTGGCGCAACGCCCCAGAGTTGGCGGGCGCAGTGGCATGAAGTCGTGGGGATTTTTCGCAGCCCGATTTTCTGGCGCATCGCTCCGACTTCAGTACTATCGCAGGCGTCATTCCTAGCCATTCAGGGACTATGGGCGGGGCCGTGGCTGCGCGACGTATCGGGTCTGGATCGAGCAGCCACGGCTGAATACTTGTTCTGGATCGCCGCCGCGATGGTGGCAGGGTTCCTCGGGATGGGGCAATTGACCTACCGCTTGTCACGACTAGGCATGGCGCCGCTGGGCGTCGCAATGGGCGGCATGGCGCTGTTTATGTTAGTGCAGTTAGCGTTGTTACTCGGTTGGGGACCGATCGGGCCGCTATGGGGGCTATTTGGCTGCTTTGGCACCGCCGGAACGCTGACTTACGCCATTCTGACTCAGGTATTTCCGCCCACGCAGGCGGGTCGGGTGAATACGGCGTTGAATCTGTTGGTCTTTGTAGCGGCGTTCGCCGGACAATGGAGCATGGGCGCGATCATCAACCACTGGCCACTGGACAGTGGCGGCTATGCAGAGTTCGGATATCGACTGGCGTTCGGGCTGGCGCTGGCATTGCAGGCGCTCACTTGGGTCTGGTTGCTGATCGTGGCGCGGCGACCGGTGGGAGAGGGTGGCTGACGTTGTGTCCGTTCCTGACGGATGGCGACCTGATGACCTCTCCCCTCTTGCGGGGGAGAGGTCGGGGGTGATCGGCTGGGTTTAGTTTAACGTTGCCGCACCACCTGATAGGGCCGGACTGGATAAGTGACCGGCGCACTCCAGATATGCACCAGCCGGCTGAACGGAAACACCAGGAACACCGTCAGACCGAGAACTATGTGCAGTTTGAACAGGAAGCCTATCGGCGTGATAGCCGCCACCGCTTCAGCGGGATCGAAAGTGACCACGTTCCGCGCCCACTGCATCAGCAGCAGCATGTTACCGCCATCCATGTGCATCAACGATAGTGGCACGGTCAGCAAGCCGAGAATCAATTGCACGTACAGTAATAGCAGGATGAAGATATCCATCCGGGTGCTGGTCGCCCGCACTCTGGGATCAGTGAGCCGCCGCCGCACCAGCATCGTCAGGCCAACGAAGCACATCAATCCGGCGATACTGCCTGCGATGACCGCGAGAACCTGCTTGGCGGCGGCGGAAATGCCCAGGACGTGGAACAGTTCCGGCGGGGTCAGCAGGCCCACAAAATGGCCGAGAAACAGGAACAGAATGCCAACATGGAACAAGTTGCTGGCCCAGCGCATGTTATTGTTACTCAACATCTGGCTGGAATGGGCTTTCCAGGTGAACTGGTCACGGTCGAACCGCATTAAACTGCCCAGCAGGAATACTGCGCCGGCCAGATAGGGATAGACGCCAAAAAACAGGGTATCCAGGTAACTCATGATCGTTTGCCTCGCATGATCTAAAGCGGTCCTCTCCCGTTGGTGGGAGAGGGGAAGTTTTACCGGGAATAAGCAGGCGGTGGTGATGGTGCAGTTCGGGGAACCCATTGCACCGGCTGAGGCGCACCCGGCAGCGGGCGATTCATGCCGCAGCCTTCCTGATTCGCCAGAAATGTCACCGCCTCCTCTTCCCAAATCCGGTCCATATTCACCACAGTCTGATCTGGCCCCTCATCGGCGACCTGGCGGCGAATATCCGCAATGTCCTCCGGTTCACCCACCAGAGCGGAGAGCGCTTCGAATACGATGTGATAATCGCTGTCACGATCCGCCAAGCGGGCGCTGAGCAGTGCAATGACGTGCAGCGTATCGGCCAATAACTCCAGCGCTTCCTCTTGCGGTCGTTGCGCCAGATATTCCAGAAACAGCGGCAGGTAGTCGGGCAACTCGCGGGCGCTCAGCTCAAAACCGTGCTGACGATAGACCTCCAGCAGATCGACCATGGCCTGACCGCGATCCCGTGATTCGCCGTGGATGTGTTCAAAGAGATGCAGCGACAGCGCCCGGCCCCGGTCAAACAGTCGGATATAGCGCTCCTGCAATTCCATCACCTCGGTTTGCGCCATGTGCCGCATCAACGTCCGCAATTTTTGGCGCTCTCGCTCTGGCAGCAGGCGCTCTTCTTCCAGGGCCTCAGCCATTTCACCCAGCGCCGCCTGCATCTCCGGTTGGGGATAGCACAGCAGGGCAGAGATCACCTTCAGGGTTTTCGTCATTCCGCTTTCTCCACCCGAATCGGACTGGCCCGGCGCACACTGATCTTCTTGCCGCCGAACAGGTTGGTTTTGTCGGTACCCGGCGAACAACCGTTACCGAAGCTGAATCCGCAACCGCCGCGTTCGCCGAAGGCGTCATAAGTTGCCGAGGCGTATTCGCGGTGACTGGTTGGAATCACGAAGCGATCTTCATAGTTGGCAATCGCCAGGTAGCGGTACATGGACTCGACCTGATCGATCCGCAAGTTAACCGCCTGCAATACGTCTTCATGGATTTCGCCATCCACCGTCTTGGCGCGCATATAGGCCCGCATCGCCAGCATTCGCTCCAGGGCCAGTTTGACCGGTTTTTCATCGCCGGCGGTCAGCAAATTCGCCAGATACTTCAGCGGAATCCGCAGCGAGCCGACATCGGGAATAATGCCGTTCATGCCGATTTGACCAGATTCAGCGCGGGACTGGATCGGTGACAGCGCCGGGACGTACCAGACCATCGGCAGGGTGCGGTACTCGGGATGCAGCGGGAAGGCAATCTTCCAGTCCATCGCCATTTTGTAGACCGGCGAATCCTGGGCCGCTTGCAACCACGCCTCGGGAATGCCGGCCTGACGGGCTTCGGCCTGTACGGTCGGGCTGAACGGATCGAGAAACATGTCGAGCTGCGCCTGATACAGGCTTTGTTCGTCGGCGACGCTGGCGGCCTGTTCGATCTTGTCGGCGTCGTACAGCAACACGCCAAGATAGCGGATGCGGCCCACGCAGGTTTCCGAACACACGGTCGGCTGGCCGGATTCAATGCGCGGATAGCAGAAGATGCACTTCTCCGACTTGCCGGTATTCCAGTTGTAGTAAATTTTCTTGTACGGACAACCGGAGACGCACATCCGCCAGCCCCGGCATTTATCCTGATCAATTAGAACGATGCCGTCTTCTTCGCGCTTGTAGATCGCGCCACTGGGACACGAAGCGACGCAGGCCGGGTTCAGGCAGTGTTCGCACAGGCGCGGTAAATACATCATGAAGCTGTTTTCAAATTCGCCGTACATTTCCTTCTGGATGCCCTCGAAGTTGGTGTCTTTCGAGCGCTTGGCGAATTCGGTGCCGAGGATTTCCTCCCAGTTTGGCCCCCAGTGGATTTTCTGCATCCGTTCGCCGCTGATCGCGGAACGGGGGCGAGCGACCGGCATGGCTTTCGATTCCGGCGCATTTTGCAAATGCGCATAGTCGTAATCCCACGGCTCGTAATAGTCATCAATGGCGGGCAGGTCGGGATTGGCGAAGATATTGGCCAGAATCCGCCATTTGCTGCCCTGTTTCGGCTCGATCTGGCCATCCTTGCGGCGCTTCCAGCCACCATTCCACTTCTGCTGATTTTCCCATTCCTTGGGATAACCGATGCCGGGCTTGGTCTCGACGTTATTGAACCAGGCGTATTCCATCCCGTCGCGGGAGGTCCAGACGTTCTTGCAGGTCACGGAACAGGTGTGGCAACCAATGCACTTGTCCAGGTTCAGGACCATGGCGATTTGTGCGCGTACTTTCATCGTTCAATCCTCCTCAATGTCCCGCCGCTTCAGTCTCAGCCGGTTGTTCGTCATCCATCCAGTCGATCTTGACCATTTTGCGGACGATGATGAATTCGTCGCGGTTGGCCCCGACCGTGCCGTAATAGTTGAAGCCGTAGCTCTGCTGGGCATAGCTGCCGATCATGTGCGTCGGCTTCAGGATGGTGCGGGTGACCGAGTTGTGAATGCCGCCCCGCGTCCCAGTAATTTCGGAACCCGGCGTATTCACGATCTTTTCCTGGGCGTGGTACATCATCGACATGCCCTCGGGAACCCGCTGGCTGACCACCGCCCGCGCCACAATGGCGCCATTGACGTTGTAGGCTTCGATCCAGTCGTTATCTTCGATACCCGCCTGACGGGCGTCTTTCTCGGAAATCCAGATGATCGGGCCGCCACGGGAGAGGGTGAGCATCAGCAGGTTGTCGGTGTAGGTGCTATGAATGCCCCATTTCTGGTGCGGGGTAATGAAGTTCAGCACGATTTCCTTGTTACCGTTCGGACGCTGGCCGATGATCGGCACGACGGTTTTCATATCCACCGGTGGCCGGTAGGCGCACATCGCTTCGCCGAAGCCCAGCATCCAGGCATGATCCTGGTAGAACTGCTGGCGACCGGTCACGGTGCGCCACGGAATCAGTTCATGGACGTTGGTGTAGCCGGCGTTGTAGCTGACCTTTTCATCTTCCAGCCCGGACCAGGTGGGTGAGGAGATGATCTTGCGCGGTTGGGCCTGAATGTCGCGGAAGCGAATCTTTTCATGCTCCTTCGGCAAGGCCAGATGGGTATGGTCACGGCCGGTAATGCGGCTCAGCGCCTCCCAGGCTTTCACGGCAACATGGCCATTGGTTTCCGGGGCCAGCATTAACACCATTTCAGCAGCGTCGATGTCGGTTTCAATGCGAGGCCGACCCTTGGAAACACCCTCCTCCAGCACGGTGTAATTCAGCGTCGCCAGCGCTTCGACTTCATGTTCAGTATTCCAACTGATGCCCTTGCCGCCGTTACCCAGTTTGTCCAGCAGGGGACCCACCGAAGTGAACTTCTTGTAAGTGTTCGGATAGTCCCGCTCGACCACGATCAAACTCGGCGCCGTCTTGCCGGGAATCAGGTCGCATTCGCCCTTTTTCCAATCCTTCACGTCCGGCATCGCCAACTCGGTTGGGGTGTCATGCAGGGTCGGCAGGGCAATGATGTCCTTTTCCACACCGAGATGACCGACGCACACTGCTGAAAAGGTCTTGGCGATGCCCTTGAAGATGTCCCAGTCGGTCCGTGATTCCCAGGCCGGGTCCACCGCCGCTGACAGCGGGTGGATAAAGGGATGCATGTCGCTGGTGTTGAGATCGTTTTTCTCATACCAGGTGGCGGTCGGCAGCACGATGTCCGAATACATGCAGGTGGTGGACATGCGGAAGTCCAGCGTCACCAGCAAATCGAGCTTGCCTTCCGCGCCGTCCCGCCACTTCACTTCCATGGGTTTCTCGCCGCCCTCGTCGCCCAAGTCCTTGCCCTGGACGCCGTGCGTCGTACCTAGCAGGTATTTCAGGAAATACTCATGGCCCTTGCCGGAGGAACCGAGCAAGTTGGAGCGCCAGACGAACAGATTGCGCGGGAAGTTGACCGGGTTGTCGGGATCGGCGAAAGCGAAATCGATCTTGCCGGCTTTCAGATTCTCCGTCAGATACGCGGCAGGCGTTTGTCCGGCGGCTTCAGCGGCCTTAGCGACGCCCAGTGGATTGACATCGAAATGCGGCGCAGTCGGTAGCCAACCCATTCGGGCGGCCCGCACGTTGTAGTCAATCTGCGTGCCTTGCCACTGCTCAGGATTGGCCAACGGCGAGAGAATCTCGGTCATCGCCAGCTTTTCATGCCGCCACTGGCTACTGTGGACGTACCAGAATGAAGTCGAATTCATGTGCCGGGGCGGGCGGTGCCAGTCCAGCGCGAAGGCCAGCGCGGTCCAGCCGGTTTGCGGGCGCAACTTCTCCTGACCGACGTAATGCGACCAGCCGCCGCCGCTCTGGCCGACGCAGCCGCACATCATCAGCAGGTTGATGACGCCCCGGTAATTCATGTCCATGTGATACCAGTGGTTCATCGCCGCGCCGATGATGATCATCGATTTGCCGTGGGTCTTATCGGCATTCTCGGCGAACTGGCGGGCCACGGTGATGATCTGGGCGCGAGGAACGCCGGTAATCTTCTCCTGCCAGGCGGGGGTATAGGGCACGTCGTCGTCGAACGTCCGGGCGACATTTTCTCCGCCCAGGCCGCGATCCAGACCGTACTGGGCCAAGGTCAGGTCGTAAACGGTCGCCACCAGCGCTTCGGAACCATTCGCCAATTTCACTTTCTTGGCCGGCACATGGCGCACCTGGATTGGGTTATGGCTGGTGCAGGCGAAGTGGGGGTGCTCGGTCGAACCGAAATAGGGGAATGCAACCGGGACGACGGAATCCCTGATCTCGTTCACTGACAGCCGCAACTGGTTCTCCGCGCCGGTGAGCGACTCCTTCGGCTCCAGATTCCACTTGCCGACCATGCCGTCTTTCTCACCCCAGCGGAAGCCGATGGACCCATTGGGAACGATCAAATTCCCGCTGTTCTCGTCAAAGGCCAGCGTTTTCCATTCCGGGTTATTCGCTTGCCCCGCGTTGTCGGTGAGGTCGGACGCCCGCAGGAACCGGCCATTGACATAGCTGCCGTCCGCGCGCGGGTCGAGCAGCACCAGATACGGGAAATCAGTGGTTTCGCGCACGTACTTGTTGAAGTAATCGCTCTTCCCGTCAACATAGAACTCGCGGAGGATGACGTGACCCATAGCCATCGCCACGGCGGCGTCGGTGCCCTGCTTGGGATGCAGCCAGAGGTCAGCGAATTTTGAGGCTTCCGAGTAGTCCGGGCAGACCACGACGGTCTTGGTTCCCTTGTAGCGCACCTCGGTCATGAAGTGAGCGTCGGGGGTGCGGGTTTGCGGAACGTTGGAACCCCACATCATCAGAAAGGTGGAGTTGTACCAGTCCGCCGATTCCGGCACGTCCGTCTGTTCGCCCCAAATCATCGGGCTGGCCGGCGGCAGGTCGCAGTACCAGTCATAGAATGAACCACACGCGCCGCCAATCAGCGACAGATAGCGGGAACCGGCGGCGTAGGAGACCATCGACATCGCCGGAATGGGTGAAAAGCCGTAAATGCGATCCGGGCCGTATTTCTTGGCGGTGTAAACATTGGCGGCGGCGATCAACGGATTCACTTCTTCCCAGGTGGCGCGGACGAAACCGCCCAGGCCACGCCGGGTTTTATATTCAGCCGCCTTGGCGGAATCTTCGACAATCGACGCCCAGGCGTCCACCGGGTCTTTTTTAAGGGCCAGCGCTTCGCGCCAGAGCTTCAGTAATCGCCCACGCACCATGGGATATTTCAGCCGGTTGGCGCTGTACAGATACCAGCTATACGACGCGCCGCGCTGACAGCCGCGTGGCTCATGATTCGGCAAATCGTCGCGGGTGCGTGGATAGTCGGTCTGCTGGGTTTCCCAGGTGACCAGGCCGTTCTTGACATAGATCTTCCAGCTACACGAGCCGGTGCAATTCACTCCGTGGGTCGAACGCACGATCTTGTCATGCTGCCAGCGGGCGCGGTAGGCGTCTTCCCAGCCGCGATCTTCATTGGTGACGACGCCGTGCTTGCCGGAGAAGGTATCGGTGACTTTCTTGAAGAAATTCAGCCGGTCGAGAAAATGACTCATGATGATAGACCTCTGTTTTGGTGGCGAGAAATGCAGGTTGGGTTAGGCCGCCAGGCTGTCACCCAACAGGGCTGGTGTGATGCGCTCCCTGTTGGGTTACGCGCTGCGCGCTAACCCAACCTACTCTTACTCCCTGATTAACAAGGCTTCTCCGCCCCAGTCCGGGCGTAAAACCACCAGTTGATTGCCACGTTGATGATGTAGAACACCACCAGCCCATACAGGAAGGCGTTAACCGAACCGGTGGCGGCAATGGATGCGCCGACCAGCGAACCCCAAATGAACGGCCCGAACGCCGCCATCGCGCCGGTGAAGCCAATCACCCCACCGGCCTGACGCGGCTCGAAGATCATCGGCATCTGCTTGAAGGTGCTGGCGTTGCCGACGCCGGTGAAGAAGAACACGCCCAGCATCAACCCGACGAACATTGGGAATTGCTCCATTGAGGTGGGGCTGGTGTACAAAGTCACGCCGATCAGGCAGGCCAGCAGGCCAAGGCCGGAAATTTGCGTCACGATGGCGCCGCCCACCTTGTCGGAGATCGGGCCGGCGATGACGCGGGCGGCGGAGCCGATCAGCGGGCCATAGAAGGCGTAGGCCAGCGCATCCGGGCCACCGGGCAAACCGCCGTAGAGTTGCTTGATCAGCAGTGGGAAAGTAGCTGCGAAGCCGGAGAATGAACCGAAAGTCATGATGTACAGGCTGGTCATCGTCCAGGTGTGCTTGTTGCCGAAGATGTCGAACTGTTCCTTGATATTGGCGCGCACCGGCACCGATTTCAGCATCACCCAAGCGGTGATGGCGAACACTACGATGAACGGCACATAGACCAGCGCGGCATTTTGCAACCATATCGGCTTGCTCACATCGCCCTTGGTGAAGGTCAGTGGATCGCCGGCCAGCGTTCCAAACAAGGCGAAGCCGATGATCCACGGTGTCACAAACTGCACCACGCTGACGCCAAAATTGCCGATGCCGGCCTGAATCGCCAGCGCCGTGCCTTGTAGCCGTTTCGGGAAAAACAGGCTGGTCGAGGGCATAAAGGAACTGAAATTACCGCCGCCAAGACCGGCTAAAAACGAGAGCGTCAATAAAATCCAATAGGGCGTGGTCGAGTCCTGAATCGCAAAGAACCAGCCCAGCGCTGGAATCAGTAACGACAGCGTGGAAAAAGCGACGACATGGCGGGTGCCATAAATCGGCACCAGAAACGTGTGAATCGTGCGGAGAATGCCCGCCGACAAGCCAGGCATGGCGGCCAACCAGAACAATTCGGTGGCGGACAGCTTGAACCCGACATTCGGCAAGCGCACCACCAGGGCGCTGACGACAAACCAGACAATGAACGCCATCATCAGATTCAGAGTGGTGATGGTCAGCGTTTTCCAGGCCAGGCTTTTGCCCCTGGATTCCCAGAACACCGGGTCTTCCGGGGTCCAGGTACTCAACCAGGTGCGGGGATTGTGTTCGGTCATCGAGAGGTTGCTCCAGGTCGCGAAAAGGGAATTTCTTGTGCTCCCGTTCCCTTGGGGGGAGAGGAGGGGGAATGGATTAACACGGGACCACCGCTCCCTTGCGGGCATACCACTGCCAGGTGATCCACAGGCAGCTCAGGTAAAACAGGCTGAAGAAGATCAGCGCGCCCTGCGGATTGCCGGTCAAATCAAAGGAGGCGCCGTAGGCGATAGGGATAAAGAACCCGCCGAACGCAGCGACTGCTGAACTGAAACCCAGGGTAGCGGCGGCTTCTGTCGCGCCTTCGTGCTGGGCCTTTTCCCGCGCCGCCGCGCCCTGCCCGGCAGCCTGTTGCTCGCGCAAGGTGCGGAAAATGGTGGGGATCATGCGGAAAGTGGCCCCGTTGCCGACGCCCGCCGCCAGGAACAGGATCAGGAACATCAGCACGAAGCCGATGACGTTGCCGCCGCCGTCTGCGCCGGGCAGGAACAGGATCACCGCCAGCGCTGCGACCGCCATGACCAGGAAGCTCCAAAAGGTGATCATTGCTCCGCCGCGCTGATCCGCCAGCCAGCCGCCAATCGGTCGCACCAGCGCCGCCAGCAGTGGGCCGATAAAAGCGAATTTGAAGGCATCCACCGCCGGAAACTCGGTGTTGACCAACATCGGGAAGCTGACCGCCAGGCCGATAAATGAGCCAAATGTACCGGTGTAAAGCCAGCTCATTCGCCATTGGTGCGGGTGCTTGAAGATGGCGACCTGGTCGGCGAAGCCCGCTTTGACGGTGGCGATGTTGTCCATGCCAAAGTAGGCTGCGACGGCGGCGGCCAGAATGAACGGCACCCAGATAAAGCCGGCGTTCTGCAACCAGATTTGCGTGGTGGCGCCGGTTGCATTGCTCAAGGTTTGCGCCTCGCCGCCGAGTATCAGCAGCGCCCCGCCATAAACGGCAATCGGGGTGATCAATTGCGCCAGGCCGACGCCCAGATTACCGACGCCGGCGTTCAGACCGAGCGCTGTACCCTGCATTCGTTGCGGGTAGAAGAAGCTGATATTGGCCATGCTGGAGGAGAAGTTGCCGGCCCCCAGCCCGCACAGCAGCGCGATAGCGACAAATACCGCGTATTGGGTATTGGGGTCTTGCACCGCGACGCCGATCCACAGCGTGGGTAGCAACAGCAGTGCGGTGCTGAACACGGTCCAGTTGCGTCCGCCGAAAATCGGCACCACGAAAGAGTACAGCACCCGGAAAAATGCTCCGGACAAGCCTGGCAACGCCGCCAGCCAGAACAATTGGTTTGGGGTGAATTGGAACCCGATCAGCGGTAGTTTGACGACGATCACGCTCCACACCACCCACACGGCGAAGGCCAGCAGCAGAGCGGGCATGGACAGCCACAGATTACGGTTGGCAATGCGCCGGCCCACGGGTTGCCAGAAATTTTCATCGTCGGGCCGCCAGTCGATGAGCAGATGCCGGCGCGACCGCACATGCTCAATCAGCTCAGCCTGCTCAAATTCGGCGCGAACGTCAGCGTGCCGCTCCAGAATTTCCTCACGTTCGTTCTTTTCGGCCACCCAGGTCCAGATCATGGTGACTACCACCAGCAGGAACATCAGCATGAAGCAACTGCTGCGCACACCGATGGCGTCGGCGACGACGCCGAACATGATGGGCAGGACGAAGCCACCCAAGCCGCCGATCAGGCCGACGATACCGCCGACCACCCCCATCTGGGCGGGATAGTGATCGGCCAGACTGCGATAAACGCTGGCTTTACCGAACCCCTGCGCCAGGCCGATGACGAACACCAGGACGGTGAACAGGACGATGCCGATCCCCAGGTTGACCGAGACATCGCCTTTGATGCCGTGAATCGTCATTGTGGTCGGTGGGTAGCTGAGCAGGAACAGACAAGCCAGGCTGATCCACAACACCCACCAGGTTACGGTGTTGCCGCCCCATTGGTCCGAGGCCCAGCCCCCCAGGGCGCGGATCGCGCCGGAAGGCAGGTCGAAGAAGATGGTCAGAAAGGCGGCGGTGGCCAGCGGCAGGCCGTATTCGCCGACGTAGTACTTGGGCAGCCACAGCGCCAGCGCCACGAACGCGCCGAACACAAAGGCATAGGCCAGACCAAAGCGCCAGACGCGCGCGTCGAACAGTGGCGTGAGTTGCTGGCCGATGGTCGGACGGGCGCGATTCTGGTCAGCGCCCTTTTCGTGCAGCGGGTCGGTGTAGGTGAAGAACCAGAACAGCACCGCCATGACCACCAGGGCGACGGCATAGACCTTGGGCACCATCTGCCAGGCGCCGAACGCACCGATAATCAGCGGGGCGATGAACTTGGTCAGCGAGGACCCGGCGTTGCCGGCGCCGAAGATGCCCATCGCCGTGCCTTGCCGCTCCTTGCTGAACCAGGCCGAGGTGTAGGCGATGCCGACCGCGAACGAGCCGCCGGCCAGACCCACGAACAGGCCCAGGACCAAGTATTGCCAGTATTCGGTGGCGTAGGACAGTAGCCAGGTTGGAATGGCTACCAGCAGCATCTGGATAAAAAAGATGATTCGCCCGCCGTAGCGGTCGGTGAGCATGCCCAGGGGCAGGCGCACCAGTGAGCCGGTCAGGATCGGGGTCGCTACCAGCAGGCCGAACTCGGTTTCACTCAGATTGAGTTCGGCCTTGATTTTGATGCCGATCACCGAGAACATCACCCACACCGCGAAATTCACCGCGAAGGCCAGGGTGCTCATGGTTAATATGGAAATCTGTTTTTTTTGAAGCGTCGTAGCCATGACGGACCTCGTTTTTATGCTGCATGTGCGATGCTACATCGGGTTCATGCGCAGAAAAATCAGGGTTATTGGCGTTGACGGGCCAGGTTGCAGTGTGGATTACCTCTTTGGAGGTACGGCAGGTTTTCTGTTTATTGATATGTTTTATATCGAATTTTTCGACGTTGAAGTTCTGCGGATGCAGCCGGAGTTGGGCTGAAATGACCCGGTAGGGGTAACTCGAAAAACCGGGAGTAGTCCGGCAGAAGCGCGTCTCACTCAGGGGGGCAGCGATGCATCATTCAGTAGCGGTCACGGGCGTCCTTCTGGCGGGCGGTCGGGCTGAACGCATGGGCGGACGGGACAAGGGTTTGCTGCTGTTGGGGAGGGAACCATTGATCGCTCACGGCGTTCACCGATTGCGTCCGCAGGTGGTGGAATTGTTGATCAGCGCCAATCGCCATCAGGAACGCTATGGCGAGTTCGGTTGCCGGGTGGTGGGCGACGATCCAGAGCTGCAATTTCGGGGGCCACTGGCGGGAATACTGGCGGCGATGGACGCGACTCGGACCCCGTATTTGTTAACGGCGCCTTGTGATTCGCCGTTGTTACCGCCGGACTATGCCGAGCGTATGTGGGCAGCGTTGGCGCGGGAAAGTGCGTCGGTTAGCGTGGCGTTTGGCGAGGAGGGTTGGCAACCGGTGTTTGCCCTGCTGCCGGTCACGTTGCGGGATGATCTGGGCCGATGGATCGCTGAAGGTCAAGGCGGCGTGGGTTGCTGGCTGCAACGACATCAGCCCGCACGGGTGGAGTTTGCGGATTGGCCGATGCTGTTTCGCAATGTCAATACGCCGGAGGAATTGGCGCGGCTGGAAGCGGAACTCACAACTGATCCAGCGGACTGGCGACGCCCCGTCCCCCCCGGTTGAGGACATGGGTGTAGATCATGGTGGTGTTGACGTCCTTGTGGCCTAGTAATTCCTGGATGGTGCGAATGTCATAACCGGATTGCAATAGATGAGTGGCGAAGCTGTGGCGCAAAACGTGCGGGGTTGCGTGTTTCGTCAAGCCGATGTCGCGGGCCGCTTGCTGCATAGCCCGTTGCAGACCTTTCTCATCAGCGTGGTGGCGACGGGTGACGCCGGAACGCGGATCGACCGACAGATTCCGGGAAGGGAACATATATTGCCAATGCCATTCGCGTTGGGCGTTGGGATATTTCCGTTCCAGCGCATTGGGCAGATAAACCGAACCATAGCCTTGTTGCAGATCGGCGTCATGCAGGGCTTTTACCCGAAGCAGATGTTGTTGCAGGGGTTCGATCAGTGTGGCGGGGAGCATCGTGATCCGATCCTTGAAGCCTTTGCCGTCCCGAATCAGAATCTGGTGCTGGTCAAAATCCAGGTCTTTGACCCGCAACCGGAAGCCCTCCATCAGCCGCATCCCGGCGCCGTACAGTAGACGAGCCAGCAACTGGTGTGTGCCGGGCAGTCGCTCCAGAATGGATTTGACTTCGGACACGGTAAGCACTACCGGCAGGCGTTGCGGACGCTGTGCTGAAGTGATGTCGTCCATCCACGGCAATTCTTGGCCAATCACTTCCTTATAGAGAAACAGCAGGGCGCTGCGAGCCTGATTTTGCGTGGAGGCGGCGACTTTGCCCACGACCGCCAGGTGAGTCAGAAAGGCTTCGACTTCAGTTGCGCCCATTTCAACCGGATGCCGCTTGTTATGAAACAGAATGAAGCGGCGAGTCCAGTCTACATAGGCTTGTTCCGTGCGAATGCTGTAATGCTTGAGCCGAATTTTGTTGCGAACCTGATCCAGCAATTTAGGGGGTTCCGGCATCAGCACGGGAGGGGTTGCAGCCGAACGAAATAGGGGGTGGTTTTTTGTGGAAATCATTGATACTCTGAGTGAGTTGTTGTAAATTTCTTGATTACACACCGGTTTGGTGTAGAACAATGCCCCGTTTAGGGGGACTACTACTCGTTCGTCGGCGCTGCGCGCCGACGAAAGGGGCGCGAGTCGAGTCCAACGTCGGGTTCTCGGCGCTGCGCTGCCGTCGAACCCTCGTTGGAGCGGACACCGCTCACTACGTTCGCGGCTGCGCCCGCTTGGGGTTGCCAGGCCGGCAAGCCGTCCTTTCAACCCACGCACGGGTGCCGCTCAACTCGCGCCCCGTTAGGCAACAGACCTTGGGAGTCATGAAAATACCCTATGACCCATATAATGGACGCTCGAAAGAAATCATCATGGTGGCGCAGTGGCAAATAACTTCAAGAATGACGATAGTTTCCTGAGAAAACTCGCTGTCGGTGCCGCTGGTACGAATGCAACGATCAACCGGCTGAAAGCGATGGGATTTAATCCCATAGAGCTTGAGCGTGGTTCCACAGGCTTCAAAATCTGGAAGAAGATCAAGATCAAGCGGGTGCGGGTTCCTGACATTCTGTGTTTGAACACAGGCATACGGTTCGAGTCCCGTGGCAAGACAAAGCTTGAAATATCAATGTCGCACTCCTTGAATGACCCGAAACGGGCTTGGGACGCAGGTATGCGTGACGATGACCTTGTTTCAATCGTTGTCTTCGAGCAAAACGACAATTTCCCGGTAGACCTGAAACAAATCTCGCCTGTTCACTTTATTAGCATTAGAGAAATGCGGAAGGCATTCTCCGCAGGACAAGTATCCATCACTCAGCCGAAAGGGGTTGAGGAAGGTTCCGAAATTCGGGTGATGTGGACATGTGCTGCCGCGAACCAGCGGTCATCTGTTCACGCAGTAGAACTTGGAAGGATCAGCCTGACCCCTATTTCAGAAGCGCGGCGACAATCCATCCAGTTGAGCCGGAGCAGAGGCAAGATAACCTTGCTGGCACAGGTCGAAGCTGGTGAGATGGTTGAGGCAAATCAGATAGTCGCGGCGGTCGTTCCGGTCAACACCACGCTACCGTGCCCCGTGTCAGTCAGCGAAGCCTATTTCGTCGAAAAGCTCGCAAGTGTTAACTTGAGCGAACGATACGCCGCTGCAAAAGCATTGCGGTATAGGGGCTACACAACCGCTAAACCGGTGCTTGAATCAAGAATGACCGATGCTGAGGAAGACATTTACGTCCAGCTTGAGGCTGCGGCTGCTCTAGCCGCATATGACGACCCGAACGGCTGGGAGTTTATTGAAAGCAAGCTGCGTAGTTCGGCCATGGTGGTTCCCCTGGAAACACAGCTTGAAACAGTCATCGTTGCATCAGAAATACCCAAGAGCCGGAGTGAACAGCTACTCATCCAAGTCTTGCGGGACTCGCAACGTGACGACGAATTGCGCGCCGGGGCAGCATGGGCACTTGGCCAATTTGCCACAGTCACTTCTGCGACTGCACTTGCTGATATATTCAACTCAAGCCGTTTGGAGATCAAGGTTGAAGCCGCACGCGCACTTCTACGGATTGCTGAGCCACAAGTTCCTCACTTGATTGATCTCCTGAAAAATGGTGACCCCGCTAAGCGCGACGGCTTATCATGGGTGCTTGCTCGAACTGGCAAATTCAACCCATCAGACATGGTCGTCGGAGCTGATGAAAACCTTAGAAGATGGATGAGCTACATTGTTGGCTATGGCAAGGAAAAGTTTGTTCAGGGCGATGTTGAGGCTATATGTAAAGCAGATCCAGAAGTTTATTTCGCGGCGAGTGTGTTGTGGCAGATCGTGGCAAGTTGGATCAACGACCTAAGGGAATACTGATGCAAATTAAACCGCTTTACCATACAGCCAAAGGTCAAGCTTATGTCGGGGATTCACTTAAGCTTCTTTCTGAGTTATCCGACGCCAGCATCGATCTAGTCATGACATCACCGCCGTTCGCACTTCGGCGTCAAAAGACTTATGGCAATGTTGAGGAAACGGGGTATGTGCAATGGATTAAACCATTCGGTCAAGAAGTTTTCCGAGTTCTCAAGGAAAGCGGGAGTTTCGTTCTTGACTTAGGGGGAGCATATCGCTCTGGGATACCATCCCGTTCGCTGTATAACTTCCGTGTACTCTTAGCTTTTTGCGATGAGATCGGATTTCATCTAGCTGAAGATTTCTACTGGTTCAATCCGGCGAAATTGCCATCGCCAATTGAATGGGTAAACAAACGAAAAATTCGGGCAAAAGATTCTGTCAATACTGTGTGGTGGTTTAGTAAGACCGACTTCCCGAAAGCCGATGTTCGGAAAGTGCTAACTCCGTACTCGGATCGGATGAAAAAGTTGATCGAGGATCCTGATAGTTTTTACACGCCAAAAAAGCGACCATCAGGACATGATATTAGTGCTGGGTTCGGCAAGGATAATGGAGGAGCAATTCCTTCCAATCTTCTTTCTATATCGAACACTGATAGCAATTCAAGTTATCTCCGGCTCTGCAAGAAACTCGAACTTGAACGCCATCCGGCTCGATTCCCTTCGGAACTTCCTGCGTTTTTTATCAAGATGCTGACTGATGAGGATGATGTAGTTCTTGACATTTTTGGCGGATCAAATATGACCGGATTTACCGCAGAGGCTCTAAAACGCAAGTGGCTAACTTTCGAGATGAATCATGAATATCTCGCCGCATCGGCATTTCGCTTTCTTGAAGGACATACTTTTGACGCCGTGAAGCGTGTATTGGGCGAGTTGAGCGACAGTCATGCTAATTTATTTATTGGTGAGGCAGTCTGTGCATTGGAGCCAGCCAAGAAAACAAAATCAAAAGATAAACATCGTGGGTTGGGTTGCCGTCCTTTTGGCAACTTACCTGTTAATGAACCCGCCTAACTGTGGCTTGCACCTGACCCCGCTACGCGGGGCAGGTGAAGCAGGTCGTTAGACCACTCGACACGCTATGTCGTTAAGCACACAACAGACACTCGATGCTTACGAGGCTGGCATTGCGGCGGCTTTCGAGCATGACGTTCACCATCAGCCGATGGCATCATGTCCGTATCCTCCTGACACTCATGAGGCACGCGAGTGGTTGCTAGGAGTGGAGCATTCCCGTGGTGATCGCCACATCAAGAACAAGCGATTGCGCCAGTTGAGGCGACGACTGGCCCAAGAGGGAGGGATGCACACTGATGAGGAGTGGCGCGCATTGTGTGCTGAGTTTGGATTCCGTTGTGTCCGCTGTGGTTCACATCCGCCGAGCTTAGAGCGTGACCACATCATTCCCATTTACCAGCGGGGCACTGAGGCTATCACGAGCATTCAGCCGCTGTGCAAGACGTGCAACACCGCCAAAGGACCAGAGGACACTGATTGGGTTGCATTCCGACGGCAGCACGGATTCACTGAGCATGTGCCTTCACTGGATCAGTCATATGAGACGAGAGTGGTCTAACCAGAGCGCTGCAGCGAACCGCCGCCCCGCTGGGCAGTAGGACGGTTCAGATAATTTGTCCGCGACTCTTGCAGCCGACCGGGCGTTTCCGGCGGCGGTCGCTGAGCTTGATCGCTAGGCCGAAAATCGAAAATGTCGCTTGCACACTGCTCCATCCGGAGGCCGCCTTCGTCCGCGGGATGTCAGTTACAGGCGGATGTTGTTCATAGTACCAGCCGGAGTTCAATCAACCGGCGCCATTCCGCAGTGATCCATCGGAGGAACAATGCAGCAAAATAACGGTAATCCACCGCGCCACATTATGAGTCTGTTCACTAGGGCGAATTACAAGTTCTCGTCTCTCGTGTCCGGTCGCTCCTCGACGTTCTACTTCAGCGATCCC
Source organism: Candidatus Competibacteraceae bacterium (assembly GCA_049288935.1). Classification (GTDB taxonomy): domain Bacteria; phylum Pseudomonadota; class Gammaproteobacteria; order Competibacterales; family Competibacteraceae; genus UBA2383. Next base: position 1,505 of record JBAQIQ010000335.1, on the reverse strand, counting down.
GTAGGCAATCGGGGGCGGTACCGCCGACAACATCAACGTGGTCCGGAACTTGTCTTCCAAGGACGGTGCAAACGGATCTTCATCTCGCCGGAGCTGGAAGCCAAGATTTCGGTTCTTGCGGAGCTGGTCACTGCATCTGATAACGATGTAGCATTCAACACTACCCGCTATGAGAAGATCACCGCGATCTACCCGATCCTGCAGCGAGGCGATCCCTCAGGCATCTATCGCGAAAGAGCCTCACTGACTCCCAAGGCCGGCTGGCGGCTGTTCGATACCAATGATGTACTGGTCCACTTCTCCGCTGGACAGATCCTCCTGAACGATAATGACGCCGCCACCTTCTTTGCGCAGAACGGGGATGCCGTGCTGAGCGGGTATTCGGGGCCGTGGACGATCTGGTGACCCTCAGCCGTTCGGGCAGAAATCGGTGTCTGATTTGTTTTCCGGGCCTAACCCGCGGTTGCAGCGGACCCGCTGCGCGGGCCGCTGCACCGGGGCGTTAGGTGGCCGGATGACACATCGAGGCACGAATGGAAAATGGATAGCACGCAGCCTTGCCGCTGTTGCGGTGCTCTTGCTTGCCTATTTCGTCGTTTTGGTAGCCCCGATCCCGTTCGTTTCTTCTTGGTGGGCGCCGGGCGGTACCAAAGGCGATTTGCTACGAGTGCAGCACCGAATGGCAGATTGGCTAGTCCTGCGCCGTAGCTTGGACGGGCTTCCCCGTTCTGAGGTTGTAGCAATGCTTGGCGAGCCCTTGGAGCACGGCTACTTCCGCGACTACGATCTGGTCTACCGGCTTGGCATGGAGCGAGGCTTCATGAGTATCGACAGCGAGTGGTTGGCGGTCATCCTTGACGAGTCTGGGCGCGTGGCTAGCGTGGAGATCGTGCGTGACTAGCGGCCACCTAACTACTCGCTCAAGCGTTAGGCTTCACAAGACTCATTCGCCCTACCATTTGCCTCCAATGCCGACACTTCACTTCTTCTGCGGGAAAGCCGGGGCTGGCAAGACGACCATCGCGTCACGACTGGCGAAGGAGCAAAACGCAATACTGATCTCCGAAGACATTTGCATGATGCGCCTATTCGGCGACCAACTGATTGTATTCGATGACTACATTAGACTTTCCAAGCGATTGAAAGAGGTGGTCGGCCCAATTGTCAAAGACATACTTTTAACTGGTCAGTCTGTTGTACTGGACTTCCAGGCAAATACGAAATCAGGCCGTAGCTGGTTTCGCTCTGTCTTTGAGCAGGGAGCCGCAGCGCATATTCTGCACTTCGTCGATACCCCGGACAAAACTTGTCTGGCACAAATCGCGAAGCGAAACTTGGAGCGGCCAGATGGCTCTCATATCTTGACCGAGAAAGACTTCATTCACATCTCGTCGTACTTTCAGGCGCCTGAAGAATCTGAGGGCTTCAATGTCACCATTCACGCACCGGCAACCGGTGAAGCCTAACCCCTCGCTCAAGCGGAGCGCCAACGGCAGGCCACCAGG
>JBAQIQ010000334.1:0-4833 GCA_049288935.1 Candidatus Competibacteraceae bacterium | reverse complement strand
CAATAATGTCTTCTAAAGTTGACATGGCGGCTTCTCCTTGCATGATCTTTTCGATCATCACTATTCTTTAAGGGTTAGACAAATCATGTAGTTGAAAATTCCACAACCGGCAAAGGAACGCTATATTCATTGCAAAACCTCGATTGCTAATTTAATTGGTGAGGTCACTCATGTTTCAATGGCGGCAATCAGTGGAAATTTCTCTGGATGTTCAATGGATTCGACGGTTAAATCAATATCCAGATCGGGCCAGTACAAATGGTGTGATTGTAAGCGTTCGATGTTGAATAGAGCGGCTAATGAGGCGCGTTGGAACCAGGGAAATTCCACGAAAGGAAGAAATAATTCTTTATCATCCAGTAGCAACCAGAACCCATGTTTTGAAACATGAGTGACTTCAACTTCCGAAGTGTTTTCGCCAAGCGTTGCGGATTGCATCTACATGTGCCTCTATCAGTTGTCGGGCTATTTGAAGGTCTTTTGCGGTCAAACCGTAGTTTTTTTCCAACTCGATTTCCGGTTCTATCCAATACTTGGCTTCACCATGTCCGCAGTGAACGTGGACATGCATCCTGGATTCTTCGCGGGAGAAGAAAAAGAAGCGAAATCCGCTTTCATTGAAGATAGTCGGACTCATGGCCTTACTTTCATTTCGACATGTTCAGTAAGTAAGGCCCGTTGTTCCCATACTTTTGGCAACGGTTGTAAAGGACGAATACCGCCTTGAGCATCAACTTCAACTTCGATAGTTTGTAACATGGCAATGCTCCTTTCAGTAATTCCCCTCCTTGGATAAGGAGGGGTGGCGCGAAGCGCCGGGGTGGTTCGATCTTTTACGCCCGTGCCTGTCGCTTAATTTCGCACAAAACGCCCTCCAGATTCGCCATGACTGCGCGATTTTCAAACCGCACCACTCGTAATCCCAGGCTGACCAAATACGCCGTCCGTTCTGCATCCTGCTGTTGAGCGGCTTCGCTATCGTGAACCGAACCATCGAGTTCAATCACCAGTTTAGCGGCGGGGCAGTAAAAATCGGCGATAAACGGGCCGATGCTGTGTTGGCGTCTGAATTTCAGACCGTCGAGTTGGCTGTGTTTCAGGGCTTGCCAAAGGCGGATTTCAGCGGGCGTCATCGTCGAACGGAGTTCTTTACGGCGCGGCTTTAGGGGCTGGATGTTGTGGATGATCATGATTGTAGCCTGTGGGTCGAACCACCCCGGCGCTGCGCGCCACCCCTCCTTATCCAAGGAGGGGAAAATTTTAAGTTGCGATTTCAGCTAAAGTCTTGATCTGTTAATATACCTTCTGCCGTTAAGCGTAGGAACATATTGGACTAGCTGGGCAGCAGCTTGATCTTGAGTTATTGTCAACTCCTGACTCCGTTCTTCCATTCGTCCATAACCGTCAGGATCAGGAGCCCTACCTAGAAGAATGACAACAATACATTCATCACTTAGATTATTCCTATTAAATCGCTGACCAGCTTCGCTTCTAGCAGTTATCGGGACCTGTGATATTTCTCCAGATAAATAAGCATTGATAATCATTTGGGATATCTCTCTTTGTGAACCATTTGTTCTCTTACATAAAAATTCGATCCCTTTATAAGTCCAACGATTCGCTTGGTTTCCTAACATGGCTCGCATGTTTTCTCTTTGTTGTTCAGTTGTCATTTGATACTCCTCGGTTGTTTAAAAAATGAACGACCCCGTAGAAAGCTGCGGGGAATTAGACCCGTCGAGATTAAATCTTTTCAAAAGAATTCCTCCTGTAAATTTTCCTGTGATCGGAACTATAGGGTGGGTAGGTAAAACAAATATCACTCAGCAGGATCAATGGGTTGGATGAAGTCGATGCCCTAGCCCTGCGCTGCCAACCCTCGCCATCACAGGAAAATTTACACGACCGTACTTGTTGTAAAAGGCGAATACCGCCCTGAGCATCAACTTCAATGATTTGCAACATAGAAATATTCCTTGAATTTCATGAATTTTTACGCCTTGCATATTTTGCAATTAATGCATCGATTGTTAAACCGATCTTATCTGCCCGAATCTGGCGTGCAACTGAGGGAGCATCTCTTTCCGCAACTTCAAGACAGTTTATAGTTTTATTGAGAATGCTTTCTGCCTCATCAAGACTGTTATAATTATAAAGTATGCTGGAGAGCCTATTTTCAAAATTTTTCAATAAGTTTTGATATAATGTAACCGACTGATTCAAATAATCTATCTTATTTTGTAGCGCATTTAAGGCGTTTTGTAGTTTGGTAGGACTATCATAAACACCGGCCCGAACATCGCTTTCTATCTGATCGAGATCATCCTTAAATTCTCGATTCTCCATCAATTGAGCAAATTTCTGACGAAAGGGTTCCAGTATGGCTATCAAGGGTTCCATGCGTAATTGAGATTCAAGAACGGTGCATAAAACGAGGCTCATTCCATTGACGGGTTTATTCAACCATTTTTTAAGATAGTCGGGAGGGGTTTTCAATTCCTTTAACAATTTCTTGATCTTTGCCGCTAATTGAACGCTAAACGATGGCAAAAAAGCCACCAGCAACAAGGCTGGCAACATCGTTGCTTGATCAGGACGCCATTGTGTGGATGCGCCTTGCTTGATCATTTTATTCCACGTTTGCTGATATTCGGTGACGACACACTGCCATTGCTCTCTGACCGTTTGGCATTCAACATGCCCTGCCTCTGCGTAGATGGTCAATACATCGCGCCGATAAATCTCTTCCAATGTTTTCTGATGAAGAGAGTTGCCCTTGATCGCCGAGTCCGCCAGCGCGATCAAATCCTCCTTCACCAGACTCCACTGTTTCCACACCGGTGGCATGTCGGGCGTTATGGTGACCAACAAGCGTAGCAAGCGCTCGTCATCCTTCATCTTCTTCGTATTGCCTAAATCCAACAAGACGTGCGCTAAATCCTGATCGCGTAATTCATCGCGTAGCCACGGCAAGATAAAGCCTTGCTGCAAATCCTTAACACCCTCATCCCAATGCCGGGCCAATTCCACCGCTAGCTCATGGACCGTCCAACACGCCACGCCTTGGAACTTGTAGGGCCGATAATTGCGCGCCGCCGTTCCTGCCGGCGTCGCTTCAATCGCGACTTGCAAGCTCTCATCTCCGGCCAGCCAGCGTTCAATCTCCGCCCGACCCCAGCGCTGTTTCGGATCGCGCAGCAACAACCCCCGGCACAGCGTCCGCCATGGTTCCGCCACCCCGCTGCAATCCACCGGCTGCGTCACCAACTGATAACTTAACACCGCCTCCGACAGCCCGGCGAACGGATGCCGCCCGCTCACCGCCTCCAGCACCACCATCCCCAACGACCAGTAATCCGCCGCTATCCCAATCACCCCGGTCGCCGCTTCCGGCGCGGCATAGCGCAAAGTCCGCGCCGTCGTCGTGAAATGTTGGGTCGCCTCCGTCACCGAGGCAATGCCAAAATCGGTCAAGGCCATTCGCAACGGCTCCCACTGCCGAATCAACACATTCTCCGGCTTGATGTCCCGGTGCAAAATGTCGTGCTGATGCAAGACCGCCAGCGCCGCGCTCAACTCCCGCACCAGCGCCCGAATTTGCTCCTCAGCCAACGACCCCGCCGCCAGCCGCTGCCGCAACGACCCCGCCGCCACATACTCCAGCACCTCATAACCATGCCCATCGGCCTGCCCGTACTCCACCAGCCGAATCACCTGCTCTGGCGCCGCCGCGCTGATTTTCGCCAGCACCTCGGGTTTGACCACGATCCCATAGCGGTAAATCTTGATCACGTACCGCTGCCCGTCCGCCAGCGCTTCAACCAACAGCAAATCCGCTTCCCCGCCTGCCGCCGGCAGTGGCTGCACGATCCGATACCGCGCCGCCAACGTCGCCGGCAGTTGCATCAAGGTGCGTGGCAACGAGGCGTCATCGCGGATCGTCGCGTCCGGCGCATCCCGACGGGTGGCGTCAGGAAGATCGCGAACGGTCGCGGCGGGGGCAGAGCAGGAATCAGGGGGTTGTGACATCAAAAAAATCTCCGATGAGGCCATTTAACTCAACAACACATTTTCGGATGTTACAGAGTTTCCCCTCCTTGGCTAAGGAGGGGTGGCGCGTCAGCGCCGGGGTGGTTTGACGGGACGATTCCCGGTTTCACAGCTCCCGTTGCCGCAGTCGTCCGGCAGTTGGCCGTCTTTGCACCCGGCTGGGGCGTTGCACGGCATCCGGTTGAATGCATTGAACGGGGAATTCACCCGGCGCATGGGCGCGCAGAGACTGACTGGCGATGCCCTGTTCCGCCAGGCGTTGCAGTAACTCGCGATGCGCGGCGCACCAGGTTGCTTCCATCTCCTGGTCGCGTCGGGCCTGTTCATTCGAGGTTGAAGCGTGTTCTTCACTCACCCGCACCACGTTCAAATTGAGATCGCCCGCCTCGGGTTTGACCCGCAGCCGCACGTAGTAGTCGCCCCAATCGGGTTGCTGGATATGCGCCACGCCACCTTCGACAAACAGGGTGGCGAAACCCGGTTCCACGTCGTAGCCGAGTTCCGCCAGCGTTTCGCCGATTACCTGTTGCGCGTAGCGGCGGGCGGCGTCTTGTTCCTCCTGTTGGCGCTGCTGTTCCAGCGCGGTTCGCTGCGCTTGATTCAGGCGCTGGATCTGCTGGCGCAGTTCAGCGGCCAGCGCCTCGGCGTGAGAGGCGCTGGCGGCGGTGAGAAAGGCGTCGCGCCGCTCGATCAAGGTCGCCGGGGGATGGCTTTGATCGGCCTCGTTCAGACGCTGGAACAGACGTTGCCATGCGGCATCGCGTTCTTCGGCGGGAGAGGGCG
>JBAQIQ010000333.1:0-1804 GCA_049288935.1 Candidatus Competibacteraceae bacterium | reverse complement strand
TTGTATGGCGGATCGATGTAGATCATCTTTACCTTGCCGAGGTAGCTCTCCTGAAGAAGCTTCAGAGCATCGAGGTTGTCGCCTTCAATGAACAGATTCTGCGTAGTGTCGAAGTCGACGCTTTCATCCCGGCATGGACGCAGCGTCTTGGCGATTGGGGCGTTTGCGGTGAGCAGCGCCTCGCGCTTGCCCGGCCAATCGAGTCGGTAGCGCTCCTGCGGGCCTTCAACGATGTGATCGGACAACTGTTGGCGCAGCTGGTCGAAATCGACGGCGAGCCGGACAGTGCCCTGATCGTCAGCAGCTTCAGTCACGCAATCGGGGAACAATGCACGAATTTTTGCGATATTGTCCTGGCTAAGGTCAGGGCTGTGCATCTTCAACTTATCCATGCGCAATCTATTCACACTTCTATCTGATCAGGTTTTGCTCGTGAGGGCCGTGTAACGCGACTTGGCGGCGCGCAATTCGGCATTGAGCTCGACCTTCCTGTTAAACTGTTTCTCCCGCCTTACGCCAGCCTCCATTCGCGCGATCTCGCGCTCTAGCTGGGCCGCCTCTTCCGAGCGGGCGACACGTGCCGCAATCGGTTCGTCGGGGCTCTGCCTTGTCGGCAACATGGGTTCGAGCAGCCGGGCATAAAGCGTAGCCATGTCCAGCACGGTAGGCAGAGCCTCACGCGGTGTGTTGCCCGCCTGCCATGCTGTGAATGCGTGCGGTGCGGTCACCCATTTGCCCGCCTCCGCCTGGCTTGGGCGTTTCCACGCCATAGCCATGCGAGCCCGCCCGCCATGGCGCAGCTCAAGGATCAATGGTCGGGGGATCGCCTTTTCGATGGCTTGCAGCACCGCTGGTTCGACGTCCGGCGTGTGCAGGTCGATTGCGATGACGGCTATTTCCTCGACTTCTGCCGAGGGTTGCAGGTTCAGACGATCGGCCCGCAGCACATGCGTCCATTCCATGCGTTCGACCTGATCGACGAATTTGGCCTGCATGGCACGCGGAAGCTGCGCGGCACTGTATATCCGGCTCTTCGGGATGGCGCGGCCGAACACGGTGCGCGCCGGCCACGCATAAAGCGTCACGCCGCAGCTCCTGCCTCAGCCCGCTCCACCACAACAAAGGCGATCAGCTCGAAATCATCCAGGCCGCGAATGGTATGGGACAGTGCGGTCGTGGCACCCGTCGAGAATAGACTATCGAGGTCACGCTCCTCCTTGGCGTCGATCATCGCCCGGATCGCACCGTTCAGCAGTCCGGACGGCCCGCTCATGTCCTGCCCGTCAGCGGTGCGGACATTGAACGGGCGGAACGCCTCTGCCACCGGAGCTGTGACACCCTTTGCCGCAGTCCGGACCAGATCAAGCAGGCGCTTCACCTGGGTCTGATCGGCCACGACGCTGCCATCTTCGCCCATGTAGATCAGATAATAGGGATGTAACCGGTTTTGCCGGTTGGCAGAGGCATCCCCGCCGACGGCCTTCAGCGCAAAGATAACGCCAGGCTCGAGCCCCTTGCCGGGGTCCGCAGGCACGACAGCGTGCAGCCCTTTGGGTGCCGCTGCCAGATCGCCATGTTCCTTCACATAGTTGAGCAGATCCATGCGGAAATCGTTGAGACCAAGGTCGGTAATAGAGATGCCGGTACGCACATCCTCCAGCTCGATCACCTCATCCTGCAGGCGCCGTAGCTGTTCGCGTCGGTAGGCCGTGTCGCTAGCCTTTGCCGTCAGCACATTGTCGTCGCCGGTTGCGGTAACATCGGCAATGATCATGCGGTTTTCGACGCGCTCTTTGAGCTTGAT
>JBAQIQ010000332.1:0-6392 GCA_049288935.1 Candidatus Competibacteraceae bacterium | reverse complement strand
ACCCTGCTCGCCTTCGTGGCCGTCTACGAAGTCGCCGCGCTCGATGATGCGCTGGATGTGCTGGACCTGTTAATCACCGACATCGCCGCGCGCTTGGGCCAGCAGCAGCGCTTGCGCACCGTGCGGGATCTCGACCAGGCGGCCCTGGCACTGCGCGAGGCCTGTGCTCTGCTGCTCGATCCACAGTACCCGGACCAGGAGGTGCGCGCCGCGGTCTTGAAGCGCATCCCCGAGGCACGGCTACGCCGCGCCATCGCGACCATCGATACCCTGGCACGTCCGGCCGACGACCACTACCAAGAGGAACTCGTTGACCGCTATCAACGGGTCCGACGGTTTCTGCCCGCGGTCCTGCGACATGTCCAGTTTCAGGCGACACCCAGCGGTCGCCCCGTCCTGGATGCCCTCAATTTCCTCGGCTCCATCGAGGGCAAGCGCCACGCCGATTGCCAGGCGGCGCCGCGCGAGAGCATTCCGACCCCGTGGCGCCGGCTGGTCATCGACAAAAATGGCCAAGTGCAGCGTCCGGCCTATACCCTATGCACCCTGGGACGCCTGCAAGATGGATTGCGGCACCGGGATCTCTACGTCAGCCCCAGCGAGCGGTGGGGCGATCCCCGCGCCAAACTCCTGCAGGGCCCGCAGTGGGAGGCGCAACGCGGTCCGCTCTGCCGTTCCTTGAATCTGCCGGTGAATGGGGAACAGGCACTGGCGCAGCTCGCCACCCAACTCGACGCGGCCTATCGACAGACCTTGGCGAACCTACCGGCGAACGCCGCGGTCAGGATCGATCCAGACCATCCCGCGCGACCCTTGACCCTGAGCCCGCTGGACCACATCGATGAGCCGGACAGTCTGATCGACCTGCGTGCCCGCGTGAACCGCCTGTTGCCACGGGTGGATCTCCCCGAGATTCTCCTTGAGATACAGATGCGTACCGGGTTCACCTCGGCCTTTACCCATGTCAGCGAGGGCCAGGCCCGGATCAGCGACCTGCCGACCAGCGTGTGTGCCGTGCTCTTGGCCGAGGCCTGCAACATCGGCCTGGAGCCTCTGATCCGCGAGGACAATCCGGCGCTGACCCGCAACCGCCTGAGCTGGGTTCAGCAGAACTACATCCGTGCGGACACGCTTGCTCAGGCCAATGCCTGCCTGGTCGAGGCCCAAACAGCGAACCCGCTGGCTCAGCAGTGGGGCGGCGGTGAGGTCGCCTCCGCCGACGGCATGCGCTTCGTCACCCCGGTGCGGACCATCAACGCGGGCCCCAACCGGAAATACTTCGGCGCCGAGCGCGGCATCACCTACTACAACTTCTCCTCGGACCAATACGCCGGGTTCCACGGTTTAGTCATCCCAGGCACGCTGCGCGACTCGATCTAGGGTGCGTTTAAACAAACGACACTAAAGTCCCATAGAATTTTATGAGACTGAGCGCTGTCGTGATGTTTTTAGGCCGTGTTTTTTTAGCCAATTGTGCAGGTTGGCCTCGGTGGTGTGATAGCGCCGGGCGATGAACTTCTGGGTCGAGCCGTTGGCCAGCAGGCCCTCGATTTCGGGACGGAAGGCATCCAGCTTGCTCTTGCCCGGCCCCTTAGGCCGTCCCAATGCGATTCCCTGCTCTTTTTTGAAGCGCAACGCCTCCTTGGTCCGCTGTGAGATCAGGTCGCGCTCGATCTCCGCCGCCATGGAGAAGGTCAAGGCGATGATCTTGCTCTGGATACTCTGGTCCAGTTGCCAGTTTCCCTTCACCGAATAAACGCAGATGCCCTTGCGGGTGGCCAGGGCCAGGATCTCCATGCATTCCAGCATGCTCCGCCCCAGCCGCGAGAGTTCGGCCACGACGAGGGCATCATCGCCTTGCAACTCCTCCAATACCTGCGCAATCCGGCGTACCCGCCACGGCGTGCGGCCGGAGGCGACCTCCTCGACAAAATGCACCTTTCCGAGGTCGTGGTGGTTGGCAAAGTGCAGGATGTCTGCCTTGTTCTTCTCGATGTCCTGGTCCAGCGTCGACACCCGCAGATAGGCCACCGTTTTCCGTGTCGCTTGCGGCACCTGGCCAGCCATTTTTCCGGTATTCAATGAAAACCCGTAAATCTGCTTTATAAAATAATTATCGTACTACGGATATCAATAATTTTCGACGATTTTTAATGATCGTATAAACGATCTTTTTTGGTGTAACACCCCCCTGTGCTTCTTCCCTTTCATAAGACTGCCCCATGGCCAGAATGAAGATCTTCAACACCCTGGAACAGGAGGCGTTCGAATGGCCTCCGGTGTTTAACAGCGTGGAGCGCAAACACTTCTTCAGCCTGCCCTTGCCGCTCGCCGATTTGATGGAAGAGCTTGCGCACGCCCACCAACAAAGCCTGCTTCCTGGTGGCAGCGGGCTACTTCAAGGCCCGCCGTAAATTCTTCGCCAGACCCTTTCGCTTAGCGGACATCGAGTTTGTCGCCCGGCAGGTTGGCGTCAATCCCGGCGAGGTTCGACAGGAAGCCTATGGCAAGGAAACCTACGCCCGCCACCAACGTTGGATTCTGAGCCACTTCGGCTGCTGCCCGTTTGATGAGGTGGCGAAGGTCTTCACCACCCACGAAATCGCAACGCTGGTTCGCGTGCAGTTTCGACCCAAGCGGGTCCTGCTGGAAATCATCCAGGTGTTGACCCGCAAGAAGATCGCCCTCCCCAGCTACAATGTGCTGGCCACGCTCATTGTTGCGGGGGTCAGCCACCATCAGCACATGCTGAGCCAGATCATCGACGACTGCCTCAGCGAGAGCCAGCGCGGCAGGCTCGACGAGCTGCTGGAAAAAGAACCGGGGGCCACCGATGCCGACGAAGGCTGGCGTTACCGCCTCACGCTGCTGAAGAAGCCTTACCCGTCCACCCAGCCGTCGAGGATCAAAGCCAATCTGGCCGACTTGGACGCCTTGCAAACGCGCTATCTTGAACTGAAGCCGGTGGTGGAACGCTTGGGATTGGGCTACGAGGGTATCCGCTACTACGCCTATGCCGTCATCAAGGCCCAGATTACCCAGATCTCCCGGCGTGCCGACGAAGCCCGTTACCTGCACTTGATCGCCTTCGTGGTCTACCAGACCTTCAAGCTGAACGATACGCTGATCGACACGCTGTTGATCTCGGTGCAAGCGGCGGTCAACACCGCCGAAAAGGCGCACAAGGAAGCCTATTACCAAGAGCGCGGGCAGCGCACCCAGTCTTTTGCCGCACTGGCCGACCGGCTGGGGCAGAGTGTCCGGGAGACGTTGTCGGCGATCGGGCGCATCGTGGCCGACCCGCAGTTGGGCGACAGCGAGAAGGTGGCCTCAATCAATGCCGCGCTGGCCGCCCAGGATGGGCAGCCCAACCCCGTCGAACGGCAAATCGACGAGTTCAAGCTGAACTTGGCTGCTGTCCACCAAGGGCGCGACGGCTATGCGCTGCTGGAAGAGCAATCGTTGAAACTGCAACATCGCGTGGCGGACATCGTGCGCCAGGTGCGGTTCGCTCCGAATTGCGGCAAGCCGGCGCTGGGGAACGCCTTGCTGCATTACCAAGACCAGGGCGGCACCCTCGACAAGAGCGCGCCGGTCGCGTTTTTGTCCGCAGAGCAACGCGCCGCACTGGCTAGCCCCGATGGAAAGTTCCGCGTCTCGCTGTACAAGGCGCTGCTCTATGTCGAGGTCGCCGCCGCCATCAAGTCCGGCGCACTAAATCTGGTTCACTCGGAAAAATACCGCTCGCTGGACGATTACCTGATCCGGGAAGCCGATTGGGAAGCGCATCGTGACGAGTATCTGCAACGCTCGCGATTGGAGGGATTTGCCGACTGCCGGGCCACATTGAAAGAACTCGGCCAAGCGCTTGACACCCGGTACCAGGAAACCAACCAACGCTTCAAGGCGGGCGACAATCCCTTCCTCACCCTGCGCGCCAGCGGCACTTTCCATGTGAGTACACCGAAGCTGGAGGACGTGGAGTGCCTGTCCTTGGGGGCCTTCTTCCCGGAACGGAAGTATATCTCCCTGCTTGAAATGCTGGCGACCGTGGACCACGCCACGGATTTTCTTGCCGAATTCGAGCATTGGCAGCCCAAATACCAGCGCGCCAGATCACCCAAGAAGATTCTTTTCGCCGGCATCATCGGCTACGGCTGTGACATCGGACACCGCAAGCTCGCGCAGATCTCCAAGCAGATCGACGAGAACGCCCTGGACAACGCGGTCAACGGGTACTTCTCGCTCCAGAATGTGCAGGGCGGCAACGACCGCATCCTGCAGTTTGTCGACCGGATGGACTTGCCGAATCTCTACTGGCGCAAGCCCGACCCGTTGCACACCGCCAGCGACGGGCAGAAGTTCGAGGTGGCTGTGGATTCCTTGAACGCCAATTACTCGTTCAAGTATTTGGGCAAGGATAAGGGCGTAAGCGTGGTGACGTTCATCGACATGCGCGAGTTGATGTGGCATTCCACCGTGATCAGTGCCGCCGAACGCGAAGCGGCCTACGTGCTCGACGGACTGATGCACAATGACGTGGTCAAGAGCGACATCCATTCGACGGATACCCACGGCTACTCGGAAGTCATCTTTGCCGCGACGCACCTGTTGGGCTTCCAGTTCGCGCCCCGCATCAAGGGCTTGGGCCGACAACGGCTGTATGCCTTCAAGAACCGCAAGCACTACGAGGAATACGGCCATGGGCTGCTGCCGGATCGTTCTATCCGCGAAGCCCTCATCGAGGAGCAATGGGATGAAATTCTACGCTTTATCGCCACCCTTCGGCTAAAAGTGGCGACCGCCTCGCAACTCTTCCGGCGACTGAATTCCTATTCCAGGCAGCACCCCCTGTACCAAGCCTTGAAGGAGTTCGGGAAAATCCCGAAAACCCTCTTCATCCTGAAATACGTGGACGATCCGGCGTTGCGGCAGGCGATTGAGAAGCAACTCAACAAGGTCGAGGGCTCGAACAAATTCGCCAAGGCGATCTCGTTCGGCCATAACCAGGCATTCATCCAGAGTGAAAAGGAAGACCAAGAGGTTGCCGAGGGGTGCCGACGACTCATCAAGAACGCGATCGTCTGCTGGAACTATCTCTACTTATCGCGGGAACTGGACGCAGAGAAGAACGAAGAGCGCAGGACGGAATTGATCGAGGCTATTCGCAACGGTTCGGTCGTCGCTTGGAGGCATTTCAATTTGCACGGGGAGTTCGATTTCTCGGACGAGAGGATGGTCGATTCGGTGGGCTTGATGGTTCCCGAAAATTAGGCGCTGTGGAAGCTCTAAAATTGACAGGTTGAAATTGGGCTAAAGGGGTGGGCGGTTAGCTCCTCCAGCTACAACATCCTGTGGTCTGCTGCCGGGACATCGTCGGTGGTTTGGCGACAAATGGCCCTTATAAACAAGCAGTAAGGGGCCGTCCGCGTATCCTGGCTCACGCCGTTGCAAGCCACATATAGACCCAGGAGGAGCTAACCGCCCACGCCATTTGGGCTAAAAGCATCGTTGGTTGCGGAGTCGCGCAAAATCCTATGGGGCTTTTGTGTCGTTTGTTTAAATGTACCCCGGAGACGGCGCGCATCGCGCAGGGTGTCCACCAAATCACCGCGAATGGTGCAGCACAGGCAACCGCTGGACATTTCAACGACCACATCATCCTGACCTTGCGCGACCAGCAGATGATCCAGGCCGATTTCGCCGAATTCGTTGATCAGCACCAGCGTTTGTTGAAGTTCCGGCTGTTGCACCAGATGATTCAGCACCGTGGTTTTGCCACTGCCGAGAAAGCCGGTCAGCAACGTGACGGGAATGCGCGGTTGCGGGATGTTGTTTGGCATCAGTCCTATTTCCGCTGAGCAAGATGGGCATACGGAGGGAGTGTTTGCAGCCGCCGATCTTCGACCGGGCCGCCGACGGTGAAGTGATACAGCGATTGCAGACTGAGATCGGCAATCCCCAGCATCTGGTGCATGGCGTCGTCGAAAAAGCAGCCGATGCCGGTACCGCGCACGCACGCCGCTTCCGCTTCGAGATACAGAATTTGCCCCAACAACCCGGTCTCCCAGAACAGTTGCCGATACCGCCAAGGTTGCTGTTTCAGGATCGGTTCAAACTCGGCAATGAAGCCCAGTGCAAATGCCGAATCACTGGCAATCTCCTGATGACAGGCAATGAATTGGGCGGTATCGCGGCAATCGGCGGGCGCTAACTGATACAGCGGGATATGAACAGGGCAATGGGGTACACGCTGCCAAGACCAGTCCGGGCGCAGTTTTTGTTGCAGAATCAACCGCAGATCAGGATCGCAAGCCAGCACATACAGTCCAGGAGCCACATCTTCGACCCGATGGACGAAAAATACCGGCGCTACTCGCGGGCGCCACGGC
>JBAQIQ010000331.1:0-1695 GCA_049288935.1 Candidatus Competibacteraceae bacterium | reverse complement strand
TTTTCCAGCAGCAGAGTTTCAGTGGCCCCTCGCCTAACGAATGGCAAGGGCTTTTCTGGCGATTTTGAAAAGACGTTCTAACATTAACTCTATTCAAATAAATGCAGTGAAATGATTGTAACTCGTACAAGGCTTCATGTGGACGACAGGGACGACGTTCGCCAGCCCTGTGGTTTTCAGTAACGCCGCCTGCTCACAGGCGCAGATTGAACGACACATCATGCCCGAACTCATTCTCCCCCCTGCCGAGCCGGATCCCTCTACCCCGATTTACTATGTCGGGGTTGGGGCTTCCGCCGGCGGCCTAGAGGCGCTGGAAGCGTTTTTCTCCCCCATGGCCCCCGATAGCGGTCTGGCCTTCATCGTCATCCAGCATCTCTCGCCCGACTACAAAAGCATGATGGTCGAGTTGCTCTCCAAGAGGACCGCCATGCCGGTGCGCCGCGCCGAGGAAGGGATGCGGGTCGAGGCCAATTCAGTCTATCTCATCCCACCGAAAAAAAACCTGTCGATTTTTCACGGCAAGCTGCTGCTGAGCGAATCCGATCATTCCCGGGGATTGAACCTGCCCATCGACGTATTCCTGCGCTCGCTGGCCGACGATCAGGCGGAAAAGGCGATTGGCGTCATCCTGTCCGGCACCGGCAGCGACGGTGTGCGCGGCATCCGGGCCATCAAGGAAACCGGCGGGATGGTGATGGTGCAAAGCGAGGAATCGGCCAAGTTCGATGGTATGCCCCGGGCGGCGATTGCCACCGGACTGGCGGATTTCATTCTGGCCCCCGATGAAATGCCGGCCAAATTACTGTCTTTCGCCCGGCATCCCTACGCCGCCAAGGTGGATCGCCCGCAAACGCTGCTCTCCGATGAGGATCGTCTGACCCGCATTTTTGCCCTGCTGCGCGAACGTACCCGAGTCGATTTTACCTTCTACAAACCCAGCACCGTAGTCCGACGCATCGAGCGGCGCATGACCGTGAACCAAATCCATGATTTGCGTGATTACGTCAAATTCATGGAATCCTATTCTGGCGAGGTCATGACTCTCTACCGGGATTTGTTGATCGGAGTCACCAGTTTTTTCCGGGATCGTGAAGTGTTCGATGAACTGGAGACGCAGTATCTGCCTGCGCTGTTTGAGCGCATTGAGGGCCAGGAAATCCGGTTCTGGGTGGCGGGATGCTCCACCGGGGAAGAAGCCTATTCCCTGGCAATGCTCAGTCGCGAAGTGCTGGAACGAATGGGCAAGCGGCTGGACATCAAGATTTTCGCTACCGACCTCGACCGCGACGCCATTTTGCGCGCCAGCAATGGCTTGTATCCCGAGAGCATCGCCGCTGATCTGTCACCCAAGCTGCTGACCAAGTATTTCCATCGTCGTGAGGAGCATTACCAGATCGACCGTTCCATCCGGGAGATGGTGGTGTTCGCTCAGCACAACTTGATCAAAGATCCGCCATTCACCAATATTGAACTCGTCTCCTGCCGCAACCTGCTGATCTACCTCCAACCGGTGTTGCAGCGCAAGGCGATGGAGTTGATGAATTTCTCGCTGAATCCGCAGGGAATTCTGCTGCTGGGCAGCAGCGAGACGACGGGTGAATTGGCCGATCTGTATGAAACCCTGCACCAGAAATTCAAGATTTACGCGAGCAAGGGCAAGCGCCGCCGGAACAGCGGGGCAGAGTTCTCGTC
>JBAQIQ010000330.1:0-5069 GCA_049288935.1 Candidatus Competibacteraceae bacterium | reverse complement strand
GGTGCGCGCATATTGCAGCGCGGACCGATCTGCCGGTTTGACAATCCTGACATGATCCGCGTCGATCGGAATGGGCGGAAGGCCAGGCAACCCGGGATCGGCGCTGGCCTCGTCAACGATGACGCCCACGGGCGTGCCTTGCGTCTCGTAGAAAATCCGGTGGTGGAGGCGGTCTCTCCGTTCGTCCGCCAGCCCCCGATAGCCCACGTTGATGGCCCGCAAGGTCGGATCGTTCGCGACCAGCGTTCTGGCTATCGACGAAGGCCAGGCCAGAAAGCGGAGCCGATCCAGCCAGCTACCCTGCCGTGATCCGGTATGGGGGGTGGCCAGAAACACCACTTGGGCGATGCGATCCCACAGCGCCGCCGCCTCGGGCCGATGCCCTTTCTGCCGATGCAAATCCAGCATGATCTGCTTGACGATCAGGCCGCCGAGGCTGTGGCAGATAAAGGTGATCGGGCCCTCTCTCAGCCCGGGTTCTCCGAGGAGGCATTCGAGCGCGTTGACGGCGCGGTCCTGCAACGGCATTGCCGTGCCCAGCCAGTTGGACGGCGGCGCTTCATAGCCGAGCGTATAGACGGTCAGCCCCTCGACCTCCTTCGCCAGCCACAGCGGCCAGAATGAGTCGTCGTCGGTCTTTCGCCGCCAGGTGTCGTAGGCATGACCGCCGAGGCCATGGACAAAGATAACATTCGCTCGCGGTGGTCCCGTCCAGCCCGCTACCTTGATAATCCTTGACATCTGAATTGAAGACTACTGCGATGGGTGAAGATAAATCTTAGCAGATAGGGGGAACAATCAGTCGTGTCATCAGCCGCTAGGGTGGCGCCGATGCTGACTAAAAACGGGCTCAGCCAGATCAAAGCCGGCGGTCGCGGCGATTCGCCGGCGGCGACCACGAGCAACATCAGGGTTTGCCCGATCCCGATTGCGCCCAGCACGACAATCCAAGTATCCATCAGCAGCGCCGGTCAAATCCGTTCCCCTCAAGCGTCACCCAGGTATTCGGATTGACCACGCCGACCAACGCATAAGTGCCGTCGACGCGCAGCATCTCGATGCCGAGGAATAACGTCGGACGCCCCGCAGACCTCGATCACCGCATCCGCGCCTTCGGGACGGCAAATCTCCCGCACCTAGCGCAACAGATCGGCCTGGTCGGTGGTCGCGGGGTTGAGCGCGAGATCCGGTGTTCCGGTCGGTATGGTGCGCGGGCCTTCCACCGGATCGGCGGCCCGAGGTCGGCAATTATCGCCAAAACTCCCTTGAGCCTCGCGCGACGATCTCAACAAACATGTCATGTTGAGCTTGTCGAAACTTGGCGCTCGTTTAAATTCGTTCCCGAAACGTACTAAAAAATCAACGGATGCCCACCACCCATGAGGAAAAGCATCATAAAATCTGAATGTATCTGGTATAGGCTGAAGCAATGCTGATGACCCAGCAGGAACCGTCGCCTAATCAACAACAGACGATGCCTCCCTCTGAAATCACCCTGATCCCCTTTGTGCAACAGGGGGAAAATGGTCCGAACCCCCAGCCAGAAGATCAACTCATGAACATCACCACCCTTGGCGAACCCCGTTTCGTTTCTCCGCAGCGGCGCACGGTGAGCGACCGTGCGCGGGTCACGTCCCATCTGATCCGTGACCCTGACACACCGCCGGCGGAAGAACTGTTGTTCGAACTGGCCGGACCGCGCGACCGGCTGTTTTTCGATCCTGCGCAAACTCGCGCCGGCATCGTCACCTGCGGCGGGTTGTGCCCCGGCCTGAACGATGTCATCCGTTCAGTCTTTCTGGAACTCCACTATGGCTACGGCGTGAAGGAAGTGCTCGGCTTTCGCGACGGCTACCGGGGGCTCGACCCGGTACGCGGTGCGGAGCCGTTCATGTTGACGCCTCAATTGGTCCACGACATTCACAAAGACGGCGGCACGATGCTGGGCACCTCGCGCGGGCCGGTGGATATCGCCATGGCCGTGGACAACCTGATCCGGCGCGGCGTGAACCTCCTGTTCACCGTCGGCGGCGACGGCACCCAGCGCGGTGGCAATGCCCTGTTCCAGGAAGCGCAACGGCGTGGCCATCCACTGGCGGTGGTCGGCATCCCCAAAACCATCGACAACGACGTCGCGTTCGTCTCGCGCACCTTCGGCTATTTGACCGCAGTCGAGGAAGCCGCGAAAGTGCTGCATTGCGCCCACACCGAAGCGCACAGCGTCCACAACGGCATCGCGCTGGTGCGGTTGATGGGCCGTCACGCCGGCTTCATTACGGCCGGCGCCACCATCGCCAGCCAGGATGTGAACTTCACTCTGATCCCTGAAGTACCATTGCAACTCGATGGCGAAAACGGTCTGCTTGCTGCGCTGAAGCAACGGATTCTGAAGCGGGCGCATGCGGTGATTGCGGTGGCCGAAGGGGCGGGTCAGGAGTTGCTGGCGGCGAGCAGCACCGAGCGCGATGCTTCGGGCAACGTCAAGCTTCAGGATATCGGCCCGTTTCTGCGGGAGCGCATCGAGAGTTACTTCCAGGCGGAGGGAATTCCGGTCACGCTGCGTTATTTCGATCCCAGTTATCTCATCCGTAGCGTTCCTGCCGACGCCGAAGATTCGATTCTCTGCGATTTCTTCGCCCGCAATGCCGTCCATGCCGCGATGGCCGGAAAGACCGGTTTGGTGATCGGTTTGCTCCATGACACCTTCATTCATGTGCCCATTGAGCTACTCGTCAGCCGGAAAAAGCACCTGGATCTGGACAGCCCCGCCTGGCGTGCCGTGCTGGCCGCGACCGGGCAAACGTTCGGCGAGGATGCTGACCTGAAAAGACCCGGTTCGGGCACTGTGGGTTGATGCTCGTGGCAGGGCAAAGGGTTTCGATTGATGCGGAAAGCCAGTCCGGTATTCTCGCCCCGGCGGGTGTGCCGCCTAATGCAGGCCATTGACGAATGAAGAGTGATGATCCGGTGGGCGTGTTTGACTCCGGCGTGGGGGGACTGTCGGTATTGCAGCGAATTCGCGCGGACCTGCCGCATGAGCGCCTGTTGTATGTGGCGGATTCTGGCCACGCGCCCTACGGCAACAAGCCTGACGAATTCATTGTGCGGCGCTCATTCACCATCACTGAATTTTTTTTGGAACAGGGTGTTAAAGCCATCGTAGTGGCCTGCAACACAGCGACGGCAGCGGCTATCTCCCGGTTGCGCGCTCAATTTCAACTTCCCATCATCGGTATCGAACCGGCGGTCAAGCCCGCAGTCGCGATGACCCGCTCTGGGGTTGTCGGCATTCTGGCGACCGGCAACACGGTTCGTAGCCAAAAACTCGCTCATTTGCTTGACCAGCACGGCCATCGGGCGCGGGTGCTGGTGCAGCCTTGTCCCGGCCTGGCGGATTGCGTGGAACAGGGTGACTTGAGCGGTTCCCATCCCCGCATCCTGTTGGAGCGTTATCTAACGCCGTTGCTGAGCGCCGGTGTTGATACCTTGGTGTTGGGGTGTACGCATTATCCGTTTCTGATGCCGCTGATTCGGGAATTGATGGGGTCCGAAGTGGCGATCCTCGATCCGAGTCCGGCAGTCGCCCGGCAACTGCGCCACCGGTTAGCCGCGGGGGGATTGCTGGCGGGCTGTGGCGCGAGCAGCGGCGAACGTTATTTTACCAGCGGCGCCCTGGCAGTCACCGCTGACGTGATGGCTCGATTGTTAGCTGAGTCGGTCAATTTGGAAGCTTTGCCTGAACGTTTTCTGTTGATGGCGGGGGTTGCAGCAACCCACCAGAGGCTCAATAGGGATTCCAGCCCGTTCCGTTGGTGAGGTTCGTCGGCGGCTGAGCCGGTTTTTACCCCGACGGT
The DNA here is from genome assembly GCA_049288935.1 of Candidatus Competibacteraceae bacterium. Lineage (GTDB taxonomy): Bacteria > Pseudomonadota > Gammaproteobacteria > Competibacterales > Competibacteraceae > UBA2383. The sequence goes on along the minus strand of JBAQIQ010000330.1, from coordinate 1,215 downwards.
GGACGTGATGGCACAAACTGGAAAAATCCCAAACACATAAGCGGTGTTCTGGTCAGTTTGCGCACCCATAAGGTTCCAAAAATCATCCCAACCACCAGCGCCCTTGTTCATACCGCGCCAGATTCATCGCCTCCAGGGCTTCCAGTACCGCCGACACGGTTTTGACCGGCTTGCGCTGGAAATGCGCGGCGAGTTGCTCAACGCTGCGCGGGTCCAGCGTTAGTCGTTCGCGGATGACCTCAACCTGTTCGCGTATGGCTTTGGGCCAGGGGCGTTTGACCACGGGTTCCGGGGTGACAGAAACGTCCAGGCCGGTCATCGACCGCTTGGCTCGACCGCTCAATCAGCCCGATCTGCTGGTCAATGCCGCGCAAAATCAGGGGGCCAAAGTCCGACGACATTGCCTCGCCGTCGAACTCGGCGCGCACGGTCAAGCCGGCGACCGGAGGAAATCGCAACCGCTCTGGGGTGGAATGGGGCATGGGCGACCTTATTGAGCGGCTCCGAAGCGTTCTTTGCGGAACATAATTTATAATATCAATTAGTTAAATGAAAGTCGCCCGTTATTTATGAATCATCCAGGCTAGAAAGAACCCCCCGACGGTCCTTACGCCATAACGTCAATAACGCCCAGCTGCATATGCCGTGAAAGACCGTCGGCTGATTGAGGCGCAAGTTACCCTGCGCGAACTATCCGAGACGCTTCCCTCGCTTAGCTTCGCGCGTGCCGTAAATGTGCGTCACTTCCCGGAGTTGGTCGCAGGTAAGCATGATTTACCTGCCATTCATGAATTGGTTCAGTTGAAATCGCGCGACGTTCAAATCTCACCTATATGGAAAGGTGATGCCTCAATGCAGGTGTTTGAGCATCCATACCTGGAATTGCCTGACTTGCGGCCAACGGCGGTGATTGCCGGCTACCGCTTTTCTTTCGCACTCACGGTTGACGATTTGCTACCGCTTCGTGATCTTCGAACGCAAGTGGGGCCCAACCCGGCGGTGCAGGGGACGCTGACCTTGAACGTACCCGATTACCCAAAAATTCCAACTCATTGTATGATATAGATTTTAATAGCCTTGTGGAGTGGTGGCATGAGTTGGGCGCGGGAAGAGTTCAAAGACTTGGAGTTGGGGGATGCGCGGCGAACCCAGCGCGTGATCAAATTGGTGGACGATCTGTCGGCCCAGCCGACGGGGAGCATCCCGCTGGCCTGC
>JBAQIQ010000329.1:0-3541 GCA_049288935.1 Candidatus Competibacteraceae bacterium | reverse complement strand
TGTGGGCAGTGCGCAGACGATCACCCTCCCGACGAATACGGTCGTGCTGAATGCGACGGTCACCGATGACGGGTTACCCAACCCACCGGGCGCGGTGACGGTCAATTGGAGCCAGGTCAGCGGCCCGGCGGGCGTGACCTTTGCGAATGCCGGCGCTCAATCCACGACCGCTACTTTCCCCGGCGCCGGAGCCTACGTCCTGCGGTTGACTGCCCGCGATAGCGTGCTGAGCCGGACCGGCGACGTGACCGTGACCGTCAATTCCGCCAGTGGCGGCGGTGGTGGCGGTGGTGGCGGTGGTGGCGGTGGTGGCGCGTTGCCGCCCGCGCCTGAAACCGTCGCCCCGCCCATCAACGCCACCGTGGCGACCACGACCTTTGCCGCAACCCAGTTTCTCTACACCGGCAGCAATCCGATTCAAACCGGCGTGGCGGCGGGGACGATTGAAGCCAAACGCGCCGCTGTGATTCGCGGCCGGGTGCTGGACAAACAGAACAATCCGTTGTCTGGCGTGACGCTGACCGTGCTGAATCATCCTGAATTCGGCCAGACCGTGAGCCGCGCCGATGGCGGGTTCGATCTGGCGGTCAACGGCGGTGGCTGGCTGGCGGTGAATTATCAGAAGACCGGCTATCTGCCGGCGCAGCGGCAGGTCAACGCGCCGTGGCAGGATTTTGTGGTGGTGGACGATGTGGTGCTGGTTGGGTTGGACAGTCAGGTCACCACCATTGATTTGGCGTCTGGCACACCGTTCCAGGTGGCGCAGGGCAGCGTAATGACCGACGCGAGCGGTACGCGCCAAGCGACGTTGCTGTTCCCGCAAGGTACGACGGCGACGATGGTATTGCCGAATGGCTCGACCCAGCCGCTTAGCGTCTTGCAGGTGCGGGCCACTGAGTACACCGTCGGAGCGAATGGGCCGCAGGCCATGCCGGCAGAACTACCGCCGACCAGCGCCTACACCTACGCGGTGGAGTTGAGCGTGGACGAGGCGATAGCCGCCGGGGCAAAAACCGTGCAGTTCAGCCAGCCCATCCCGTTCTATGTCGATAACTTCCTGAATTTCCCAGTTGGGATTCAGGTGCCGCTGGCCTATTACGACCGCGAGAAAGCGGCGTGGGTGCCGACCGATGACGGGCGGGTGATCAAGGTGCTTAGCATCGTCGGTGGCGTGGCTCAGGTGGATACCACGGGCGACGGAGCGGCGGATAACGGCGTGGCCTTGGGCATGACCGAGGCGGAACGGCAGCGGCTCGCCAGTCTGTATCCGGCGGGTAAGACCCTGTCGCGGATGGCGGTCACGCATTTCACTCCTCATGACCCTAATTACCCCATTGTGGCTGCCAGCGGAGCGCAGCCGCCGCAAAATAGAAAAACGACGGGGGGTGATGGGAACAATCTCGACAGTTCAGGAGGAAATTCTGGTTCGTCCTCAGCGGGTACACAGGTAAAAACGAGCTGCATCGTCCCAGCTAATTCCACCATCGAATGCGAGAACCAGACACTCGGCGAACTCATTCCGGTCGTTGGGGCTGGAATGAATCTGAACTATCGCAGCGACCGCGTTCCGGGCCGCAAAGCTGCCAATACCCTGACTATTCCGTTGAGCGGCGCGACCGTGCCCAGTGTGCTCAAGCGGATTGAACTGGAAATTACCGTGGCCGGGCGGACTTCCAAGCAAGCCTTCCCCGCTGCACCAAACCAGACCCATACCTTCAACTGGGACGGCTTGGATGCTTATGGTCGCACCTTGCAAGGCACGCAACCGGTTAGCGTTCGCATCGGTTATGTGTACGATGGCTTTTTTGCGTTGCCAGCCTCTGGAGGACGTAGCTTCGGCTTGGCGAGCGGCCAGCCTATTCCGGGCAACATCCCCGCCCGGCAGGAAGTGACGTTGTGGCAGGATCAGAAGAGCAGTGTTGGCGAGGCTCCCGATTTTCGGCAGGCCGGCGTTGGCGGCTGGAGTTTGGATATGCACCACGTCTACGACCCCATCGGGCAGATACTCTATCAGGGGGATGGATCAAGGCGGAGTGCGAAGGCGCAAGAGAATGGTGTTATTACCACCGTAGCGGGTACGGGGTTTGGGGGATTTAGCGGCGACGGTGGTTTAGCGACACAGGCAATGCTGAATAGCCCGCAAGATGTAGCGGTGGCAGCGGACGGCAGTGTTTTCATTGCCGATTATTTCAACAACCGGATCCGCCGGGTAGGGCCGAATGGGATCATTACCACCTTTGCCGGTAATGGTCAGGCTGGAATCAGTGGCGACGGCGGATTGGCTACTCAAGCAACGCTATCCTTCCCATTAGGTTTAGCTGTTGCAGGGGACGGCAGCGTGCTGATCGCTCAAACAGACAATAACGTCATTCGCCGGGTGGGGCCAGATGGGATCATTACCACCATCCAGGCAGCGCTATCATTCCCGTGGGGTTTAACTGTTGGAGCAGACGGTAGCATATTGATCGCTGACTCGCGCAGCAGCCGTATTCGCAAGGTAGGGCCAGATGGAATCATTGCCACCATCGCTGGTAATGGCTCAAGACTGTACAGTGAAGGCGTTCCAGCTATTCAGACAGGTCTGAGTATTCCACTGGATGTAGCTGTTGCAGCGGATGGTAGTGTGTTGATCGCTGTTACAGGCCATGAAGTTATCCGTCGGGTAGGGCCGGATGGGATCATTACTACTTTTGCTGGCAATGGCCAAGCTGGATTTAGCGGTGACGGTGGCTTAGCTACTCAAGCGAGCCTGAACAAGCCACAAAGCGTGTCAGTGATGCCTGACGGTAGTGTATTGATCGCTGATTCGCGCAATAACCGTGTCCGCCGCGTAGAATCGAATGGAATTATTAACACAGTTGCTGGCAACGATTCAGTTTGGTTCAGCGGTGATGGTAATTTGGCAACTCAATCAAGTCTATCTCCTGAAGGTGGCCTAGCTATTGCTCCAGATGGTGCTGTATTAATTGCTGATATCCGCAATCATCGTATCCTTCGAATCAGCTCTTCCATCCCCGGCTTCTCCGCCCTCGACATCGCCATCGCCTCCGAAGACGGTCGCCTGCTCTACCGCTTCAACCCCGAAGGCCGCCATCTCAGCACGGTGGACACCCTCACCAAGACCGTGCTGTACAGCTTCGCCTACGACAGCGCCGGACGATTAACCTCCATCACCGACGCCGACAACAACGTCACCACCATCGAGCGCGACGGCAACGGCAACCCCACTGCCATCGTCGCGCCCTTCGGCCAGCGCACCACGCTGACCGTCAACGGCAACGGCTATCTCGCCAGTGTCGCCAACCCGGCGGGCGAAACCCATCAACTCACCCACACCGCCGACGGCCTGCTGACCCGCTTCACCGACCCCAAGGGCAACGCCTCGCAATTCACCTACGATGCCTTGGGCCGCTTGCAACGGGACGCCAACGCCGCTGGCGGCAGCCAAAATCTGGCCCGCAGCGAACTGGCCGACGGCTACACCGTCAACCGCAGCACCGCGCTGAACCGGACCACCGCCTACACGGTGGAAGACCTGCCC
>JBAQIQ010000328.1:0-2150 GCA_049288935.1 Candidatus Competibacteraceae bacterium | reverse complement strand
GTCGGTGATTGGAAAACGGATCATAGCTACATCGTCCTACGTGCTGTACTTCTGGGATTCTGCCAGAATTCCAGGAGTCTTGCTGCACCTACTTCTTGGGGTTTCATCCATTTGCCGACATGAGCGTCGGTTGGTTAGCCAAAAAAATGGGTCGCCTCAAAAAATACCGATGCTTCATAAAATAATACATTAACCCCTGCACATGACTGAATTTAGCCCGGTTGAGTTTAAATCCCCGAGAAATTTCTTGAGTATGATGAATAATTGACACCGCAGGCGCATACACAACCCGATGACCCGCTTTCCAAACCCGCAAACAGAAATCCACATCCTCAGGAGAATAAAAAATCCGCTCATCGAGCAATCCCACACTATCCAGCACCTCCCGGCGCATCAACCAGAACGCCGAAATCACATAATCAACCGCAAACGGCGGCATCGCTGTATCGATTTGCAGCGCCTCGCGTTGCTCTATCTCTCTCAGCCGAAAAAAGCGATTCAGCTTATCGAAAACCGTCGGAAACCGATCAAACGACTTCTGCCAGGCGCCACTCGGATACAGGATGCGCGGCGCAACGATCCCGATCCCGCGATCATTGGCGACCAGCGGCAACAGCGTATCCACCACGCCGTGCGCCAGCTCCACATCCGAATCCACCACACATAAATACTTCCCCCGCGCCTGAGCAAACAACCGGTTCCTGGATTTTGTTGTCCCCAGATTCACCGCTTCATAACACGGAAAAATATGATCGGGATGCGCCTGCGCTAAACGCTGCAACATGTGCGGCGTTCCGTCCTGCGAACCATTATCGAGGATGTGAATTTCGTAAGAATACCCCGTATCCTCCAGCGCATCGACCACGCTGGCCAGGCATTTCTCCAGATAACCCGCCGAATTCCAGGTCAGGATGATAAACGAGATATCCAAGACGCTCCCCTATAAGACCATATAATCAATGTCAGGCGAGCGGATTCTGGAAGATTTCGTCCAGTGTAGCCGCAGTCAGCAGTCACAGGCTCCATGTCTCCAGGGCGGGCTTCGTCGGCGCGGATCAGCCGCTGACGTAATCGCTTGGGCAATGGACCAAAGCGGTGTTCCAGTTGTCGGCGCAACAGTTCGGCTTCGCCCTCGAGTTTGCCTTCGAGTTTGCCTTCGCGGCGACCGCGTTCGTAGAGTTGCTGGGCGGCGGTGAGCATGGCGTCCTCCAAATCAGGGCGGAGTTGCGGGAGCAGGTCGTGGACCGTGTCCGGCTCCAGGGGGTGACGTGGTACAAGTAGCTTAGCACGGCATGGACAATGCGTGCTCCATTGCGTTCGTTGAGCAGGCGGGCGGCGAGTTCGAGCAGGTGTCGGGTGCGGTCGGAGTCGCCACTGCGGGCGCTGCGCAGGGCTTCGAGGAAAACCTGCACGGCCAGCGTGGGTTCAACGGGTGGTTGCCAGACGCTGAGGTCGCAGAGCAGATAGGCGAAGTCGGGCAGGTAGGGTTGTACTAGGGCGCGGTGCGCATCGCTCAGGGGGAAACGGTCGGGAAAACGCCGGAGCGGGCCAAACAGCGGTCGTTCGCCATGATGGAAGACGAAGGGCAGGATCGGCGCGGGTTCAGGCTGGCGAGCATAAATGCGGCTCAAATAGCCCAGCAGTTGCAGCGGTAGATGGGGATCGGCATAGGATTTGTGTTCAAATAACAGGTACAGCAGTTGCGGGTCGCCGTCCGGGGTGAGTAGTGAGAATAGCAGGTCGGATTGCTGTTCGCTGAGGGTTTCATCAATCAGGCTGGTGGGTTCGGGGCGCAGGGTGTCAAGGTTAAAGGTGGCTTGGAACGGGGGCGGCAGGGTCAGGCGAAAGAAGTCTCGCGCTTGATGGATGTCACCGAGAAAGTTGCGCACAAAGGCGTCGTGGGGGTGGAGAATAAGCATGGGGGCTTTTGAGGTAATTTAATCTCTGAGGGTCTAATTCCACCCGATTACCCACAAATGCCAACTCATTGTATGATATATATTTTCATAGTCTTGTGGAGTGATGGCATGAGTTGGGCGCGGGAAGAGTTCAAAGACTTGGAGTTGGGGGATGCGCGGCGAACCCAGCGCGTGATCAAATTGGTGGACGATCTGTCGGCCCAGCCGACGGGGAGCATCCCGCTGGCCTGC
>JBAQIQ010000327.1:0-14897 GCA_049288935.1 Candidatus Competibacteraceae bacterium | reverse complement strand
GTGCGGGACGGGCTGGCGCTGCCGGATGAAGAGATTGGCGCGGCTGCGCCGGGGCTGGCGCTGGCCGGGGCATTGCATGAAACGCAGTATTCGCGGCTATTCCGGTCGTGATGACAGGAGAGATTCGCTATGCATCAATTCCCATTGCGCGTGGGCGTGGGCGGGCCAGTCGGCTCCGGTAAAACCGCCCTGGTCGAGGCGCTGTGCAAAGCCCTGCGCGACCGTTACCAAATCGCGGTCGTAACAAATGATATCTATACCTATGAGGATGCCCAATTCTTAACTCGCGCCCAAGCGTTGGAACCGGAACGCATCGTCGGGGTGGAAACGGGCGGCTGCCCACACACCGCGATTCGGGAGGACGCCTCAATGAATCTGACGGCCGTCGCACAACTGTGCGAGCGCTTTCCCGATCTCGATCTGGTACTGGTCGAATCCGGCGGCGACAATCTCAGCGCGACCTTCAGCCCGGAACTGTCTGACCTGACGATCTATGTGATCGATGTGGCGGCGGGCGACAAAATCCCCCGCAAGGGCGGTCCCGGCATTACCCGCTCCGATCTGCTGGTAATCAATAAAATTGATCTCGCCCCCTATGTAGGGGCATCGCTGGAGGTGATGGAGCAGGATGCCCGCAAGATGCGTGGTGAACGGCCCTTCGTGTTCACCAATCTGAAAACCCGGCAGGGGTTGGAGCGGGTCATCACGTTCCTGGTCGAACGAGGCATGTTGAGACTCAGAGGGTGACCCCCGACGCTGGCCCTGCCCAGGCGCAATGATTTTTTCTCAAAAATTTATCAGCGCTTAGTAAAAATATACTTATAAATCATTTATATAATCAAAAGAAAGCGGGAATTGCTGTCATGAAAGCGGCTGATGTCATTGATGCTCCTCAACGTTCGATTGCCCAACAGGAGTCCAGCCAGGTAGGCGGCCAGATAACCCCGCTGCCGCCAATGGTCAATGAATGCCGCCCGGCCCGTCCTCGCCAGCCAACATCCCCAGCGCCAGAAAGACCAGCAACAACGGCAACCCGAGTCGTGCCGAAATGGCGCTTGCCAGCACACTGAGCAGGAACAGCGCCCCAGTGAGCAGGATGAGTTGATGGGTCAGGTCCATAACGTTTTATCTGCGCTCGGATGTCCGTTCAGTTGAGGAGATTTCGCAATACGGCTGGCGCTGCGTCAGAAATGATTGAGGAAATAATTAATTCCAAGCGCACCTTGCAGGAATGGGAACAGGGCCGCCGACAACCGAGCGGCGCGGCGCGAACTCTGCTCAAAATCGCGGAGCGTCATCCCGAAGTGTTACGGGAACTGGCGGAAACTGCGGGCGCAGGTTAAATCACCTCATGGTGTGTTCGCTCGGACAAACTAAACGCTTATTCGGCGGCAATGCACTTTTTTAGCGCCTTGTTGCCGCACCAAGATCCTCGTTTTGCCCCGTTTTGCAGCGGATTGCTCTACCTGAAGGTTATTTTGGCTGGCGTCATGTTGGAAAATTTAATCAACTTGCCGGAAAATATCAAAATAACTTCTATGGCATAGTCTTTGATTGCAATGCTCTCCAAGTTCGCACTCGGGCGGACTGATCACTACGACTGAGGGCTGCGCATGACAAAGACAACGCCGAAATCCATCCGCTGGCTGCTAGCCGGCGCACTAACCCTGGGAACCACGCTGGCCCATGCCGCTGACACGATCAAGGTCGGCGTCCTGCATTCGCTGTCCGGCACCATGGCCATTAGCGAAACCACACTGAAAGACACCGTGCTCATGCTGATCGACGAGCAGAATAAAAAGGGCGGTCTGCTCGGCAAGCAACTGGAGGCAGTCGTGGTCGATCCAGCCTCGAACTGGCCATTGTTCGCTGAGAAAGCTCGCGAACTGCTGCAGAAGGAAAAAGTGGCGGCAGTGTTCGGCTGCTGGACCTCAGTATCCCGCAAGTCGGTGCTGCCCGTGTTCGAGGAGCTGAACGGCATCCTGTTTTACCCGGTGCAATACGAAGGCGAAGAATCATCCCGTAACGTGTTCTACACCGGGGCCGCGCCGAATCAGCAGGCTATTCCGGCGGTAGACTACCTGATGAAAGACCTGGGTGTGAAGCGCTGGGTGTTGGCCGGCACCGATTACGTCTATCCACGCACCACTAACAAGATTTTGGAAGCCTATCTCAAAGCCAAGGGGGTCAAGGATGAGGACATCATGATCAATTACACCCCCTTTGGTCATTCCGACTGGCAGTCCATCGTTGCCGACATTAAAAAATTCGGCGCGGCGGGTAAAAAGACCGCCGTCGTTTCCACGATCAACGGCGACGCCAACGTGCCGTTTTACAAAGAATTGGGGAACCAGGGCCTCTCCGCTCGGGACATTCCGGTGGTCGCCTTCTCGGTGGGCGAAGAAGAGCTGTCCGGCATTGACACCAAGCCGCTGGTCGGACACATGGCCGCCTGGAATTACTTTATGAGTGTCAAAGACAAGGCCAATGACGCCTTCATCAAGCAATGGCACACCTTCATCAAGGACTCGAAGCGCGTCACCAACGACCCAATGGAAGCCCATTACATCGGCTTCAATATGTGGGTGAAGGCGGTTGAGAAAGCCAAGACCACCGATCCCGACAAGGTGATCGACGCCATGGTCGGCATCGAATTCCCGAACCTGACCGGTGGCGTCGCCAAGATGTTGCCGAACCATCATCTCACCAAGCCGGTGTTGATTGGCGAAATCCAGGCGGATGGCCAATTTGACGTAGTGTGGAAAACCAAGGGTCTAGTGGCAGGCGACGCCTGGTCTGACTACCTGCCGGGCAGCAAGGACATCATTGCCGACTGGGTCGATCCCAAGGTCAAGTGCGGTAACTACAACACCGTCACCAAGAAGTGCGCCGGGCAGAATTACTGATTGAGTTGATCCGGCCTCGCGCAATCCCCCCGGCCCCTGGGGCAAAGGGGGGATTCTTCCCCGCCCTTCCAAGGGAGACACACCCCCATGGTATCCCGCTCGCTGTTTCGCGCCGGGTTGACCGGTCTCGCCCTGCTGCTGCTCGCACTCATCGCGCCGCCCGTCGTCCACGCTGCCGATGACTCCGCCTTAAGATCCTTACTAACGCAGTTTCGCGAAGCCGCCGACTTCACCGAAAAAGCGGCGTTGGTGGAAAATCTGGCCGCCCTGGATCATCCACGAAACGCCATCATTCTCAAGGCGCTGGCGGACAGTCGCCTGTACTACCAGACCGACGGCGACCGTTTCGTGATCGGTTTGGACGACGCAGCGGAGATCACGATCGAGGATGCTATTAACGGTGAAGCACTCGGTCAAACCGGCAAACGGGAGCTGGATCGCATCACCGCCAATAATCGCTTGCGGGCAATGATTGAAAATCTGCTCGCCAGTCTGGGTTTAGCCAGCGCCGACCCTCAACAACGCAAGGCGGCTGTGGAATCTTTTCTACGCAATCCCGACCCGGTGGGCGCCGAGCGTCTGAGAGCCCGGCAGCCGGTTGAGCCGGATCAGAAAATCCAGGAATTATTGACGGCGGCGTTGGCGCTGGTCGATCTAGCCAGTGAAGACGCGACCGTTCGCGCTCAAGCCGCTGCGGCGCTAGGCGGATGGACTCAAGCGGAAATTCGTGGTCCGCTGCTCCGCACTGCGGCGGACGATAGCGATGCGGCGGTGCGCGAAGCGGCGAAAATCGCGCTGGCGAAAACCGAATTTCGCCTGCAAATGCTGGGCTGGGCGGAAACCCTGTTCTTCGGTCTATCGCTGGGATCGGTGCTGATTCTGGCCGCCATTGGCCTGGCCGTCACCTTCGGGGTGATGGGCGTGATCAACATGGCGCACGGCGAATTGATGATGCTGGGCGCGTACACCACCTGGCTGGTGCAGCAATGGCTGCCGGTCAACTGGTCCTTGCCGGTCGCTGTGCCGCTGGCCTTCCTGGTCGCCGCGCTGGTCGGCATCGCCATTGAGCGCGGCATCATCCGCTTTCTCTATGGTCGCCCGCTGGAAACCCTCCTGGCGACCTTCGGCGTCAGCCTGATCCTGCAACAGGCGGTGCGCTCCATCTTCTCGCCGCTGAACCGCTCGGTCGCCACCCCGGACTGGATGAGCGGCACGATTCTGCTGGGTCCGCTGGAAGTGACGCTCAATCGATTGGTGATCATCGGTTTTTGTATCGCAGTCTTCGCTCTGCTCTGGCTGGCGCTGCAACGCACCCGGCTGGGCCTGGAAGTGCGGGCGGTCGCGCAAAACCGGGCGATGGCGCGGGCCATGGGGGTGCGTTCGGCGCGGGTGGATGCGCTGACCTTCGGCCTGGGCAGCGGCATCGCGGGAGTGGCGGGAGTCGCTCTGTCGCAATTGACTAACGTCGGCCCTAACCTCGGCCAAAGCTACATCGTCGAGTCATTCATGGTGGTGGTGTTCGGCGGGGTCGGCAATCTGTGGGGAACGCTGGTGGCCGGACTCTCATTGGGCGTCGCCAATAAACTGCTGGAACCCTGGTCTGGCGCAGTGCTGGCCAAAATCCTGGTGTTGGTGTTCCTGATCCTGTTCATCCAGAAACGCCCGCGTGGACTGTTCCCACAACGTGGCCGGGCGGCGGAGGTTTAAATCATGCTCCTTCCCCGTTGGCTGCTCTCCGACCGCGCCGGACTGGTTCTCCTGGCGGTGCTGGCCGTGATCGGCATCGGCGTGCCGGTGCTGAACCTACTGGTTCCGCCCGATCACCCGCTGCACTTGACCGCCTACACCGTGACCGTGTTGGGTAAATATCTCTGCTACGCCCTTTTGGCGGTGGCGATTGATCTGGTCTGGGGCTACATGGGCATCCTCAGCCTCGGTCACGCCGCGTTCTTCGCGCTGGGCGGTTACTGCTTCGGCATGTACCTGATGCGCCAGATTGGGACGCGGGGAGTCTACGGCGATCCGGTGTTACCTGATTTTATGGTGTTCCTGAACTGGCAGGAATTGCCCTGGTATTGGCACGGCTTCGACATGTTCTGGTTTGCGGCGCTCATGGCGCTGGTCGTACCCGGCCTGCTGGCTTTCGTCTTTGGCTGGTTCGCCTTCCGCTCGCGGGTGTCGGGAGTTTATCTGTCGATCATCACCCAGGCATTGACCTATGCCCTGATGTTGGCCTTTTTCCGCAATGAAATGGGCTTTGGCGGCAACAACGGCCTGACGGATTTCAAAGATGTTCTGGGCTATTCGATTCATGCGAACGAAACCCGCATCGTGCTGTTCATCCTCTCCGTCCTGGCGCTGGCCGGGGGCTATCTGCTGTGCCGCTGGCTGGTGTCCACCCGATTGGGGCGGGTGCTAGTGGCAATTCGTGACAGTGAAGACCGCGCCCGTTTTCTCGGCTACCGAGTGGAACGGGTCAAAGCGCTGGTGTTCACCTTGTCTGCGATGCTGGCTGGCGTTGCTGGAGCGCTGTATGTGCCACAGGTCGGCATTATCAATCCCGGCGAATTTGCGCCGCTGAACTCCATTGAGGCCGTGATCTGGGTCGCGGTCGGCGGACGCGGGACGCTGGTAGGCGCAGTGGCCGGCGCGGTATTGGTCAACTATTCCAAAACCTGGTTAACCGGGGCGTTGCCGGAAATCTGGCTGTTCGCCTTGGGCGGCCTGTTTGTCGCAGTCACCCTCTTTCTACCACGGGGCTTGATTGGCTTGATCCGGCGGCGGGAGGCGACAACATGAGCGAACTGATTTCCGACCTCGACGGTAGCGGTCTGCGGCTCCGGCAGGAAACGGTTGACGCCCGGCACGGCATCCTGCTGTATCTGGAAGAAGTCACCGTCACCTTCGATGGCTTCAAGGCGATTGACAATTTGTCGCTGTACATCGGCGATGGGGAATTACGCTGCATCATCGGCCCGAATGGCGCGGGTAAAACCACGATGATGGACATCATCACCGGCAAAACCAAGCCGGACGCCGGACGGGTGTTCTTCGGCCAGACCGTCGATCTGCTCAAGCTGGACGAACCCGCGATTGCCCGGATGGGCATTGGCCGCAAATTCCAGCGCCCGACGGTGATCGAACCGTTGACCGTGCTGGAAAATCTGGAGTTGGCGATGTCCGGCGCGAAACGCCTGCGGGGACTGATCACCACCCGGCTGACCGGTGAAGAGCGGGACCGCATCGACGCCGTGCTGGAAAAAGTGGGCCTGACCGAGCAGCGCGAACGACTGGCCGGCATTCTGGCGCACGGTCAGAAGCAGTGGCTGGAAATCGGCATGTTGCTGATGCAGGAACCCCGGTTGCTGCTGGTAGACGAGCCAGTGGCCGGGATGACCCCAGCGGAGATGGAGCGCACTGCGGAGCTGCTGCGGTCGTTGGCAGGCAGTCACTCGGTGGTGGTGGTGGAGCATGACATGGGTTTCGTCCGCTCCATCGCCGATCAGGTTACCGTGCTGCATCAAGGGCGAGTGCTGGCGGAGGGGCGACTGGAGGATTTACAGATCGACCCCATGGTCATCGAAGTCTATCTGGGAGCCGGCGATGCTTACCATTGAGGGTCTGAATCAGTTTTACGGCGAATCTCATACGCTGTGGGACTTGGGCTTGGAGGCGCCATCAGGCGTAGTGACCTGCCTGATGGGCCGTAACGGGGTGGGCAAGACCACTCTGTTGAAATGCATTATGGGATTGTTGCCGATTCGTTCCGGCCAGATGGTTTTCGCCGGTGAGGCGCTGCATCGGCTGCCGGCGGAACGGCGGGCGCCGCTGGGTATTGGTTATGTGCCACAGGGCCGGCAGATTTTTCCGCTGCTGACGGTCGAGGAGAATTTGAAAATCGGTCTGGCGGCCAACCCGCGTCGGCCACGTCAAGTCCCGGAGTTCATCTTTGAATTGTTCCCGGTGCTCAAGACCATGCTCAAGCGGCGCGGCGGCGATCTGTCCGGGGGGCAACAGCAACAACTGGCGATTGGCCGGGCGCTGGCGCTGGAGCCACGCCTGCTGATTCTTGATGAGCCCACCGAGGGGATTCAGCCCAATGTAGTGCGGGAAATTGGCCGGGTCATCCGCCGACTGAATCAGGAACAGCTTGACCAGGTCCGTGAACAAGCGACGATCGTTCAGGAAATTGGCGTTGCGGTGCAGCGGGTCAGCCAGGAACGAGGGATGACCGTGTTGCTGGTAGAACAGAAGTTGCCTTTCGCCCGCTGGGTCGCGCAACAGTTTTGCATCGTGGATAAGGGGCGGGCGGTGGCTACCGGGGCGATAGCGGATTTGACAGATGGACTGGTGCGGCAATATTTGACCGTTTGATGAAAAAACACCCGGTTTAGACCGGCTGTACCGTCCAACCGGGCGATGGCCAATGCCCGAAGGTTATGAAGTAAAGGAAGGGGTCTGATCCAAAAACCGGAAGGGTGACCGTTCAGCGAACAAGATATTTCTGTCCTTCACCGGCGATAAAATCGAAGAGTTTTTGCACGTTGGCCGATGGAGCACCCTTCGTCAGAGCAGTGATCGGACGCCCCACTTCCGGGGTTTCCGGTGAATGCAGATTACCCTGATCCTGGGCGGCCATCGGGCCAGCGCCCACTGCACCGGAAGTTTCAGCGATTTTCTTTTTCAGATCGACCGCTTCGGCTACATCCTGCCGGTTGGTCTTGGCCCATTCGCCACCGTCCATGATTTTTTCCTGCCAGAGCTTGTTAGTACCCGTCATTTTAGTCGGGAATACCACGGTAATCGCCAAATCAGGACCGCCGACTTCCTTCCAGTTGGTGATTGCGCCAGTGAAAACGCCCTTGAGTTGGTCTTTGGACAGGCTCTTGACGGTCGCTACATCTTTATGGGTCAGCACTTGGATTTTGTCGCGACCGATGACCCGGTATTTGTAATCCTTGGGATTAGTGATTTCATGGCCCTTCTGTTTCATCAAATCCAGCCAGGCTTCAAAACTCACGCCGCCAGTCGCTACATCAAGGGTGCCTTTTTCGACATTGATGAAAGACTGATCGGGTCCTTCCGAAGTCAAAATCAGTTGGATGCCGGTGGCTTTTTGGAACGGCTCCTGAATTTTCTTGAAGATATTTTCCATAGGGGCTGCCCCGCCACCCACCTTAATTTCCTCAGCGCCTACCGCCACCACGCCGAACCCCAGAGCCATGGTCGCCGCCAGGCCACCGGCTGCTAACATTCGTACTATCGTATTCATCGACTGCTCTCCCGTCTTCGTTTGTTGAATCGTTGCATTATCGAGAGGCGACCGGAGGTTGTTCCTCGGCCGCCAGTTGAAAAAACGCCATAAGCTCCAACAGATTTTCGGTCTCCCGATCCAAGGAACCGCTGGCCACTGCGGCCTCGCCGGACAGCGCCGCATTACGCTGAGCAACCTGATCCAGGCGCATGATCGCCTGATTCACTTTCTCAATGCCGCTCGCCTGCTCGCGACTGACCGCCGCTACTTCCACCACGATGTCACTGACCTTCTTGACAGCGGACATGATCGCTTCCAGGGTCTGCCCTGACCGGTTCACTAACTTGTCGCCTTCATCCGCCTTGCCCACGCTGTCGGTGATCAAGTTTTTGATCTCTTGGGCCGCCTCGGCGCTGCGCTGGGCCAGTTTGCGCACTTCGCCGGCCACCACCGCGAAGCCGCGCCCCTGTTCACCGGCCCGTGCGGCTTCCACTGCTGCATTCAGGGCCAGCAGATTGGTTTGAAATGCGATGCCATTGACCACACTGATAATATCAGCAATTTTCCGGCTGCTGGCGTTCACCGCATCCATCGCGGCGATGGTCTGGCGCACTACGATTCCACCCTGCTCCGCCTGCGCCCAGGCGTCCGCCGCCAATTGTTCCGCCTGCCGCGCACAATCCGCGTTGCGGCGAACAGTGTCGGTCAGGTGTTCGATACCGGCGGCCGTATCGTGGAGGGTGGCGGTTTGCTCCTCGGTGCGCTGGTGGATGTCGGCATTGCCCCGAGCGATATCGCCCGCGACTTCCCCAATGGCGTCGGCAGATCGACGCACCTCACCAACCACCGAACGCAACCGTTCAGCCATGCTGCGCATCATCGTCAATAACTGTCCCATCTCATCGCGTGGATAAGCGCTATCATTTGGATAGTGCAGCACACCTTGGGCGATGTCACTCGAATGGGTCACTGCCAGGCGCAGGTAACGCAGCACCAGCCAGCGAAATAACCCCAGCACCACACAGCCGGTCACGAAGATGATGGCGGCCATCGTCACCGCCAGGACCAGCCTTAACTGTCGCAAATCGCCGTGGGTCTGCTCGTCCAGCCGTTGGAGTTCTTCATTGCCCTGCGCGACGATTGCGGTCTGTTGCCGTTCGATCCGTTCCAGGTTGTAGCCCACCCGCACCTCGGCCAATGGCTGGTCGCCGTCGAGAATTTCCTGACGGATGATCTGATCGACGGGGTGGTTGTTGTCCACCTGCCCCGCTTTGGCGAATGAATCGCCATTCTGGCTGCGAAAATCCACAAAGGAAATATCGCTGTCCTTGACCGCTAACCCAGCGTAACGCTCAACTGTTGGGTAGTCATAATTAGCCAAAGGCTGCTGGGAACTCGCCGCCATGAGTTGCGTGAGCTGCACGGCCTTGAAGCGCTGGGCCTCCCGTAGTTCTTTCATTTGACTCTGCGTCATTACGTCGATCAGTTGGCGAACCCGCTCATCGAACTTTCGAATCATGTCCGTTTCCATCTGGCTGATCAGCAATGCCGTGACTGTGAACAGCAGCCCCAAAGTCACAACGACCAGACCGACGTATTTTGTGGAAAGGCTGATTCTCGATTTGGCGATCACCGCATCATCTTGCATCTTTACTCCCTCTTATAAGACAGTCGTTGCTCAAATACGCTAGCTGAGTTGTTGCCGCAATGATTTTGTCAGTGAATTTAGCTTACCCAGTGAGTAAAAAATAATTTTTTAATATTAAAATCAATTTATTATTTTTTTATGATCGGTCTTGTCAGTCCGCCAGAATTCAAAAAGAACTATTGAATTTTTCAGATTACATGATAAACCATTTTTTCCAACAGCTTTTTATTCATCGGGACTGCGTTGCACATTCCCCAGACCCCATCAGCAGGCCCTGCACCCTATCCTCGCTATCCCGCATCTGGGAAAGTCGGCTAAACTGCATCATTATTTGACTCGCTCGTCGGCCCACCCCGGCGCAAGCTTCTCCTGGTCGACTGGCCGCATGATGAGAACCCCCCTCATGGACACGCAGGATCGTTTCAACAAAGTCGAAGAACATCAGGTTTTTTCCGCCGGCCAAACCATTTTCCAGGAGGGCGAGCCAGGCAATGTCCTCTACATCCTGGTTGAAGGTCAAGTGGATATTCTGATCAACGGTCAGTTGCTCGAAACGCTTGGACCCGGCGACATTCTCGGCGAAATGGCGTTGATTGAAGATCGACCGCGCAGCGCCACTGCCATCGCCCGCACGAATAGCCTGCTCACACCGATCACGCGCCAGCACTTTCTCACCCTGATCCAGCGCACCCCCCTGTTCGCCATTCAAGTGATGCGGGTGCTGGCCAGCCGTCTGCGTCGCACCAACTTGCAGGCCCTTTCATGACCCAAGCCGCAGCCGCAGTGGCCTTGCCGGAAGAACTGGAATCGCCAAGCGAAGCTCTGCTCGCTGACTACCCGGTTGCCGATTCCGGTTACGACGAGATGTATTCGGCGCCCGGCGTGTTGCGGCCGCATTGGCAAGCGATGGCTCAGTCGCTGGAGACCATCGGCGGTGAGGAACTGGAGCGCCGACATGGCGAAGTCCAGCGATTGTTGCAGACGGATGGCGTTACCTACAACACCTATGATGATCCGCAGGGTCCGCAACGGCACTGGCTGGTCGATCCCATTCCGCTGTTGATGACGGGCGAAGAATGGACGACGCTGGCTGAAGGACTGGAACAGCGCTCGCGGCTGATGAACGCCCTGCTGGTCGATTTGTATGACCGGCGGCTGGCGATCCGCCAGGGCTGGCTGCCGCCCGAACTGGTGTATGCTCATCCTGGCTTTCTGCATCCCTGCCACCGCTCGTTGCCCGATGGCAACCGTTGGCTGATCTTCCACGGCGTGGATTTGGCCCGTGGGCCGGATGGCGTCTTCCGCGTTTATGGCGACCGCACCCAGTCACCCTCCGGCGCCGGCTACACCCTGGAAAACCGCATCACCCTGGCGCGGGCGTTGCCGATGCTGTATCGCGACGCCCCACTGCGCCGGCTGGCCAGCTTTCTGGAAACCGAACGCGCCACGCTAGCGGGCCTGTGCCGGCATCGCCCGGAAAATCCGCATGTGGTGTTGCTGACCCCCGGACCCAACAGCCCGGTCTATTTTGAACACGCCTATCTGGCGAATTACCTGTCGTTGAGTCTGGTCGAGGGCGAAGATCTGGTCGTGCGCGATGGCCGGGTCTGGCTAAAAACCCTCGGTGGGCTACGGCCGGTGGACGTGATTTTACGGCGGGTGCTCGACGCCTCCTGCGATCCTCTGGAACTGCGCGGCGATTCGTTGCTGGGTGTTCCCGGATTGCTGCAAGCGGCGCGCGGCGGCCATGTCGTTCTGGCCAACGCCCTCGGCAGCGGCATCATCGAAAATCCCGGATTGGCGCCATTCCTGCCGCTGTTGTGTCGGCAACTGCTGGGTGAAGATTTGAAATTGTCATCACTACCGACGTGGTGGTGTGGTCAACCCGGTGACTGTGACTATGTGTTGGCGAACCTGGACGATCTGGTTGTGCGCTCAATCCTGCCGGGGGGGTCCTACCGGGAAGGTCGGCAACTGGACACCGCTGGCCGCACTCAACTCATCGAACAGATTAAAGCCCAGCCCTATCTGTTTGTCGCTCAAACCTCATCGCCGCTGTCTACCGCGCCGGTGCTGGAAGATGGCCGGTTGCGGCCGCGACCGGTGATGTTGCGCGGCTTCGCCGTGGCTGAGAATGACGGTTATCGGGTGATGCCGGGTGGGTTGGCGCGGGTTTCCTCCGGGATGGACACTTTGCAGGCCGCCCTGCAAAAAGGCGGGATCAGCAAGGATTGGTGGGTGCTCGCCCCGACCCCGCAACGCCACGTCAGCCTGTTGCGGCAGGCGTATGGCCCAATCGTGGTGACCCGCGACGGCAGCGATCTGCCCAGTCGCGTGGCTGATAATTTGTTCTGGCTGGGTCGCTACAGCGAACGACTGGACGGCACCGCCCGACTGTTGCGCGAAGCACTGGGCCGGTTGCTGGAGTGGGAACAGGACAATACGGATGAACGCTGTCTGGATGATCTGTTTGAGGCGCTGGAAATTCCAGTGCCGCCGGTGGCGGAATCGCCGCGCGCCCGCTTTTTCGCGCTGCGCGAGACTCTGTTGAATCTTCTGATGGATACCGAGCACCCGGGCAGCCTGCAAGTGATTTTCAACGGTCTGTCCCGAACAGGCCGGGCCGTGCGCAATCACCTGGGCGATGACAGTTGGCGATTGCTGAATCGCTTGCAACAATGGATTCAGGAACTCCCTTCTCACCTGAGCGCCCGCCAGGCGCGTGAATTGTTGGAAGAAGAGCTAATGCTGGTTGCCGCATTTTGTGGGCTGAGCAACGAAACCATGCCGCATCATCAAGGCTGGCTGTTTTTCGACATCGGCCGCTACCTGGAGCGGGTGGTGCGCACGCTGGATTTGTTCAAGCTGGCCTTTATCACTGCCCGCAGCCCTGGAGTGCCGCTGTGGGAAGTGGTACTGACGATCACCGACAACCTCACCGCCTATCGCCGTCGCTACCGTTCCGCACTGCATCCGACCGCGATCATTGATCTGCTGCTGTTTGACGAGGGTAATCCCCGCTCGGTCGGCTATCAGTTGCGGCGGTTGCAACGGAACATCAGCCGCTTGCAACCACCCGACGATTCCCCTTACCGCAGCGCCGAGGAACGGCTGATTCTGGAATCGCTCTCCACTTTGCAACTGGCCGATATCGCCGCACTGGCAACGCTATCCCACGACAGCACCCGCTCCAGCGCCGAACTGCTCCGATTACTGGATGCCGTGCAGAGACCGCTGCTCGGTCTGTCCGACGCCCTCACTCACAGCCATTTCAGCCATGCTGAAGTTCCTCAACAACTGATCATGATGCGGCCATGAGGTACACCATCACTCACCGCACCCTCTACCAGTACAGCAGCGGCGTCGTGTTGTGCCACAACGAAGCGCAGTTGCTGCCGCGAGAAACGCCCTGGCAGTTGTACCGACCCAGTCAAATCCGGATCAGACCGCGACCGGCGCTGTCGGTGGAGCGGGTGGATTTCTTCGGTAACCGGGTGTTGTACTTCGCCATCCAGGATATTCACCAGCAGTTGGAAGTCACGGTCGCCACCGAAGTGCGGGTTTTAGATGAGCGGCCGTTTGATGAATCCAGTCCATCGCCGCCCTGGGAACAGGCCCGCTGGCTGCTGCGGGAAGACTCGGACCCGGAAATTATCGAAGCCCGGCTGTTCAGCCTGAGTTCGCCGTTTGTGGCGGTCCAGCCCAAGTTCCGGGAGTATGCCGAACCCAGTTTTACCCCGGGTCGCCCCCTGCTGGAGGCGATGGCGGATTTGAATGAGCGAATTTATCGGGAATTCAAGTACGACCCGCACTTCACCACGGTCGCGACTCCGCTCAACGAAGTGCTCAGCGAGCGGCGGGGCGTCTGCCAGGATTTTGCTCATCTGGCCATTGCCTGCCTGCGATCACTGGGGCTGGCGGCCCGTTATGTTAGCGGCTATCTGGAAACGCTGCCGCCGCCCGGCCAGCCCAGGCTAATCGGCGCAGATGCTTCACACGCCTGGCTGGCGGTGTATGTGCCAGGGGTGGGATGGGCGGAATTCGATCCCACCAACTGCTGCATGCCCCGGGAAAAGCATGTCACCCTGGCCTGGGGCCGGGATTACGGCGATGTCGCCCCGTTGCGCGGGGTAGTCACCGGCGGCGGCAAGCACGCCATGAAGGTGTCGGTCGATGTGGCGCCCAATCCCGAGCCGCTGAAAAAGGGCAGCGGGGAACGGTAATCGCGGTTCGGGAGGCTGGGTCCATCAAATGCGCACCGCCAACACGTCACACGGCGCGCGATGCAGAACGGCGTTGGCGGTTGAGCCGAGTAACAAAGCCAGTCCGTGGCGGCCATGGCTGCCCACGACGATCAGATCGATCGGGTGATCCTTGATCGCGCCGAGGATGCCCTCCTTCGTGGAAATGGCGTTGACGACCCATAAGTCGGCGTCCAGCACCTCCAGCCGCTGCGCCAGTTCACCCAACGCGCTCCGTGCTTCCTGGAGCAACGCTTCATCGGGCAAATCGGGAAGAACGGGCAGTAATTCATAGCCCCCGCCCAGGCTGATGGTCACGTCTTCAACAACATGCAGCAAACTCAACCGTGCTCCGCACTGGCGGGCAATGTCCCGGGCGCGTTCGCCAACCCGCAGTGCATCTTCGGAAAAGTCAGTGGCAAACAGGATATGTTGGTACATGATGTGCGCTCCCCAGTCATTTCCTACGGTAACGCCGTTTCCAGCAACGTCCGCAGCAATTCACGGGTCTCCTGGCGTGCTGGATCGTTGGGCGGCAAGCGTTGTTGTGCTTCGCGCAAGGCGCCGATACCCAATTTGACCTGCGCCAGCCCCAGATTATGCAGGGTTCGCGCATCATCACGACGGCGCAGTGATTCCTGATAGGCGCGTTGCGCCGAGTCCAGCCGCCCCTGCTCGGCGTACAGGTTGCCCAGTTGAAACCAGGGTTCGGCGTCGCCCGGTTTCACGCGGGTCAACTGTAGATAATAGCCCTCCGCGACATCCCAGCGGCCCGTTGCATAAGCCTGCAAGGCGCGCTCGGCAATGAACGCCGGGTTGGCGGGATGGGGCGGGCGGGTGGCTGAAAC
>JBAQIQ010000326.1:0-1557 GCA_049288935.1 Candidatus Competibacteraceae bacterium | reverse complement strand
CTACAGCCACGACCGGCCCGAGGTCGCGCTGGGCAAGCTGCAAGCCGCGGGGCTGGCGGTGGTCGGCGCCCGGCTGATCGAAACCGGCGGGGAGACCTTCTACTGGGTGATCGCCCGGAAGCCTCACCCCGCTGAAGGCGACCGGTGAAATGACTGTGACTGAAAAAAATAGCGACCTACACTGATTGCCAAGAGTCAAACGATGGTCTACCGCAAACGGCAGAATATGGTGGGCGCTGAATCGATGGTCCCTGAGAGCCAATGATGATGTTTGAACGACAATACCAGGTTATCAGCGTACAGATCGGCAGGGCGCAGCCCCTCCAGATTGGCGGCCGAACCGTCTTGAGCGGTATTGGCAAACGAGCGGTTACGGGGTCAATCGTTGTGAATGAACTGGGCCTTGATGGCGATGAACAAGCCGATCTGACCGTGCACGGTGGTCTCTCCAAAGCGGTTTATGCCTATCCCGCAGAGCATTACCGATTTTGGCGGGAGCAAAGATCAGCATTGGGGCTGTCTACCGAGTTGCCGTATGGAACTCTTGGCGAGAATTTGACGCTGACCGGCCTGCTTGAATCAATGCTGTATGTGGGAGATCTGCTGTGTTTTGCCGGCTGTACTCTGAGAGTCACGCAACCCCGCCTACCCTGCGACAAATTCAATGCGGTGATGGGAGACGCCAAAGCAGCTAAAAAGATGGTTCAAAGTGGCTTTTGTGGTTTTTATTTGGCGGTAGAATCGCCGGGTCACATCAGTGCTGGACAAGCATTTGTAATAGAGCCTGGTCCGCGTCAACTGCCAATCATGGCGTTATTTAAAAAAGTTAAGAAATAGTCGAAAGACCCCCTCTCTCCCGGCGAGGGAGGGGTTGGGGGCGTGGGCGTTCCGCTTTTGCATCGCGATGGAGTCACTCAAGTTCTCCTAGAGATTTTCACAGCCGCTACAGCGCCCCCTGCCGATACCGCAAGGCCCGGTTGCGGGCCTGTTCCAATTCCGCGTCGCTCAATTCCGCCTGGAGGCCGGGCTGTAACTCCAGCGCCTCCCGTTCGCCCTGTTCGGTGGCCAGACCGAGCCAGGCGTAGGCTTCGATCCGGTCTTGCGGCACGCCCTTGCCGGCCCAGTACAAGATCGCCAGACTGCTTTGCGCCGGGGCGAAGCCTTGCAGGGCGGACTGGCGCAACAGGTCAGCGGCCCGCGGCCAGTTGCGATGCGGTTCCAGGGTGTAATAGCTGCCGAGCTCAAACTGAGCAGCGGCGTTCCCCTGGGTGGCGGCTTTCCCGATCCAGCGCAACGCGGCGGACTCATCAGGCGGAGTGCCTGTGCCTGTGCCCGTGCCGGTGACGTAATGCAGTCCGAGTTCCAGTTGGGCGGCGTCGTCGCCGGCCACCGCCCGCTGATGAAGTTCGGTTAGGGTGGGGGAGATGGCCTCATCCCGATCCGCACAGCCGGCAAGGCTGAGGGTGAGCAGGACGAGCGCGATGGTGGAGCGGCGACTCATGCGGGGGGCGCATCCAGCGCCTTGGTCATGCACGCCGCGCTCGCCGGACACAGGGC
>JBAQIQ010000325.1:0-1739 GCA_049288935.1 Candidatus Competibacteraceae bacterium | reverse complement strand
GGTAATGACCGTGCTGTTGGTGATGTGTAATATTCAGGACTTAATCTGACACTCGGCTTGTTTGGTGTCGGATAGGATGTGTTTGTCCGCCGTCATGCGGCGTCGAGCATTTTTTGCTTGGCGAGGGGTTTGCTGTCAATGAAGGTCTGCATCGGGGTCTTGCCGTAGCACCAACGTCCCTGGTGTGGTCGCTGCTCATTGTAGCTGGCGATCCAGGTGTCGAGGTCGGCCTGCAGCTGTGCAATGCCGGTGTAGATGCGCTTGCGGAAGGCGATCTGGTAGAACTCGTTGAGCATGGTCTTGTGGAACCGCTCGACGATGCCGTTGGTCTGCGGGCTTCTCGCCTTGGTGCGGCTGTGGTCGATGTCCTCGACCGCGAGGTAGAGTTCGTATTCGTGGGCCTGGGCGGTGCCGCAGTATTCGGTGCCGCGGTCGGTCAGCACCCGGCACAGCTTGAGTTCCTGCTCGTCGAAGAAGGGCACGACGCGATCGTTGAGCAGATCGGCCGCGGTGATCGGGGTCTTGCGGTCATAAAGCTTGGCGAAGCCGAGCTTGCTGTAGGTGTCGATGAAGGTCTGCTGGCAGATGCGCCCGACACCTTTCAGCGTGCCGACATAGAAGGTGTCCTGCGCGCCGCAATAGCCTGGGCATTCGCTCTCGAATTCGCCGTGCGCTTGCTTGTCCAGTTTGGCTCGTTCAAGAGCCGCGACCTGCGCTTCGGTGAGCACCAGGCCATCCTGGGCGCTCTTGGCCTCGAGGGCCTTGAGCCGCTTGTTCATGGTCTCGAGGTCGTGGCGCTGCCAGACGCAGCGGACGCCGGCGGGGGAGACGGTCATGCCGCGCTTCCTGAGTTCGTTGGCGATCCGCACCTGGCCGAGCGCCGGCTGCTCGATGGCGAGTTCGACGATAGCCTGTTCGATCGCCGCCTCGACGCGGTTCTTCAGCACCGGCTTGCGCCTGGTCATTTCCGCCAGCGCGACTTCGCCGCCTTTCTCGTAGAGTTCCTGGAAGCGGTAGAAGCTGTCGCGGCTGTAGCCCATGATCTTGCAGGCCTGGGAGACATTGCCCAGTTGTCAAGCGACACGGAAAGCTGACCCTTTGGCGACATTGAATATTGACCCCTTGGGTTTGTGAGGCTTGTCCAGGTAGTCCACGGGAGGGACCCGCGCGTGACGCGGAGTGCCCTGGTGAGCGACGCAGCGGCGCGCGCGGGAGGGGCCTGTGGACCCACCTGGGCAAGCCTCTGCACCGATACTTCGACATTCGGCTGTCACCCCTCCTTCGCCGGATGCTGCTGGAGCGGCGGTGTCTTGATCAGGCCCGAGCGCCGTTTTTCGCGCAGCCGGTAGCTGTCGCCGCGAATGGTGACGACGTGGCTGTGGTGCAAGAGGCGGTCGAGGATGGCTGTCGCCACCACGGGATCGCCGAACACGCCTCCCCACTCGCCGACGGAGCGGTTGGACGTGATCAACAGGCTGCCGCGCTCGTAGCGCCGCGACACCAGCTGGAGGAACAGATGCGCGGCGTTGGCCTCGAACGGCAGATAGCCCAGCTCGTCAACGATCAACAGCTTGGGCTTTGCCGTAGAAGACGAGGCGGTCTTCCAGCCGCCCTTCGGCATGAGCTCTGGCCAGGGTCGTCAATAGGCTCGTCGCCGGCACGAACAGCACCGAGTAGCCGAGACGGATCGCTTCCCGCCCCAGCGCCAGCGCCAGATGGGTCTTGCCGCCGCCGGGTGG
>JBAQIQ010000324.1:0-3226 GCA_049288935.1 Candidatus Competibacteraceae bacterium | reverse complement strand
CAGCATGATCGCCCGCCCCACCACCACCGACAGCGGGTTGTTCAACTCGTGCGCCACCCCGGCCAGCAAGGACCCCAGCGCGTTCAGCTTCTCGCTCTGGTGCAGCGCTTCCCGTTGCCGCGCAATCTCCCGCTCGGCCCGCTCGCGCTCCGCCAATTCTTGTTCCAGTTGCTGGTTGAGCAAGGCGAGCTTGATGCTGCGCTCGTTGAGCGTGCTCTCCCGTGCGCCGATTTCCCGGGACAGGGTATTGAGCGATTTCGCCAATCGCCCGATTTCGTCCGGCCTGCGATCATCCAGATGAATATCGAAATCTCCGGCGGCGATTTGATTGGTCGCTTCCATCAGGCCAGTCAACGGCCTAGCCAAATGCTTTTTGAGCACGAAAAACGAAATCGCGATTTCCAGCAGCAGCGCGATAGCGCCCAAGAGCAAGATCAGCCGTGCCGTCATGAAAGCTTGTTTCATGATGATCGCTTTCGGAAACACGGTGACCAAATACCACCCGGGGCCTTGCAACCGGGTTGCGGCTAAATATTCCTCGTCCTCGTTGTTGTTGATAATCGCGACCGAGTCAAGAGAACGCTGCTTTACCAGGTCAAAGATGCGCGACAGGTTGGCGTCGCCTGCTTTATTGATAGGCAAACTGCCGTTCTGGGCCTGGATGGCGTCCATGAAACGGGGGTGAGCGAGCAGGCTGCCATCGTTGCGAAACAGGATGTTGTAGGTGCCTTCCATGCGATTACGGATCGTCCGCTCGATCAGATCGCTCAATAGCAGATCGTGGCCCACGGATATCATGTATTTGCCGGCCAGATTGACCGGTTCCGTGGTTGATACCATCCAATCGTTGACGGCGTAATCGAAGTAAAGGTCGGACCATGTAGTTTCTCGTGCGGCGCGCTGACTATCGTCGATGACCAGAACTTTATCGCCTCCCGGCGAATTCAACGCCAGCTTGGCGTTCACTTCCCAGGAAGTGGCGTTCAATCCCCAGGGCTTGCCCGGCCAAAACAGGAGAATCGCGTGTTCGGGAGTGGTGATGTAGAGATTCGCGAAACGGCTCTGCCAAGCGGGACCGTATTGGGCGAGCATCTCGTAGCCGATCACCAACCGTCGCTGCAGTTCGGCGTCGATGCGCGTGTATTTGCCGATGAAGCCGGTGATGCCATCGCCGGTGAAAAAAGATTCCCGCAAGCGGGTGCTACCGTCATCGCGCTCGACGAACAACTCATCGAATCGCGTTTTGAGGTCAAGGTCGCCGAGACGTTGAAGGCGCTTAGCGTATTCTTGTGCGAAAGTGCGCAAATTATCCTGGGCCAGCACGAAGATGTTGCTTTCTCGCATCCCTCGTTCCTGGACATATTTTTGCAGTTGTTCCAACGCTTGGGTTTGCAGGCTTTGCTGGACGTGGAAATAACTGATGACCGTGACGGCCGCCACGACGAGCGTGATGCGAACCGTCATTTGGAAAAGCGTTTGCCGCGTCAAGGAAGTTGGCCGGGTCAGCGAGTTCATAGCGGCGCTCGGCCATCGGTGCAGTGGATTCATGCGGCTAGCGCAAGATTTCGGCCAAGGGAGGAATACTGGTAATCTCCAACCGGTCGGCCATTCTTGCGTTAAAAAGCAACTGGCCTTTTTTATTGGCTGTGATGGGTATCTTGCTGGGGGGAACCCCATCGAGAATTTTGAGAGCGGCGTGCGCCGACCAGACGCCCATTTCATTAAAGTCCTTGGCCACGCCCACCAGCGCGAAAGGCATCGACCAGCGGTGTTCGGTGCCAATCGGTATTTTGGCATGATTTTCCGAGAAAATTCGGGCTTCTTGGTCATTCCAATCGGGGATGCCGACGTGACTGGTCATCAGCGCCATATCCGCTTCGTCTTGCAGTTTCAAATAGCCCTGCTTCCACTCAGCAAAGTTTTTTGCCAAGAGTATTTGGGTAAAATTAATGCCAAATCGCTTGGTATAGTATTCCAGGTTTTTTCTTTCAGACAGGGTATCTCCCGCGATAAAGCCAATTCGCTCTCCTTTAGCGTATTTTCTCAGGTGCTTGAGGATTTCCGATACCAGAGCGACCTCAATCATGCCGGTAACGTTCTTGTAAGGAAACCCGTACACTGATGCATCCCAATTTACTCCGCAAAACACGAACGGCAGGCCGGCCTCTTTATAGAAAGGCATAATCAAGTACTTGGAGGCATTATCGTCACTGGCGATCACCACGTCGGGCTTAAATTCATCAATCACGGCCTTAACTTCGAGCGCGGCGGTTTTGCTGAATTCATCGGATGGGTTGCGCTTGGTATCCATGTAGATGATTTTCAGATCAACCTTGGTTCTTTCCAGAACAGTTCGAATTCCTTCGGTGATCGGATCACTACCTTCAAAACCTATATGATAGGAGTTGACGTAGAGAATTTTTTTGCCTGCATAGTCTTGTGCGGTTGCAATGCTGGCTATGAAGACCATGGATAAAATGATTAAGATTTTTTTAGTGGACATTGCGGACATGAAACGCGCTCCTTCTAAAATGCTAATGCAAATTATAAAAGTGTAGCGCACGAACCGGTTTCCGCGCTTGCGAAGTCATGACCGGCGTGGCATCACTATCGATACGGGCGACGCGCTGGGGTCGGATGGGTGGAAAAAAGCCGATCCAATGAGGCTCGCTTAGCCGCGATGGTATGTGCCGCAGCATGTCGAGCGATGCGGCCACGCAACCCTATCAGTTCGCTTGGCCGAAGGAGCACATGGCCTTACGGCTCTGGTTACCCTGTTCGGGCTGTCACTGGTCGGCGATATCGCTGCGCGGAGACCATGTCGGTTGGTTACCCCGGATGGTTTCGCCATCTCGCTCGATTTCAAAATACCATCAATTTATCGGTGAATAAAAAACGGTAGCCGCTAGCCGCTTCTATTGGACAACTCGCTCACGGTGAGACCTGAAGCGCTATCCTCAATTTTCCATGCCAATTTTTTGGCCATCTTTGGCAATGGAGCCCAGCATTTTTGTTCCCATGCTTCTTTGAATTCCCTGTTAAGATCACGCTGAGGAGGAGCCCATAACTGATGCCTGTGTATAGTAAAGCAAAACAAACTCGCTCATATCGGTAAACAGATGGAGCGCGGAATCATCAGGATTCGCAGGAAACTCGGAGTCACTCGCTTGAGGTTGTGGGCCCACTCAAACAGAGCGACGTACTGTGCCAGATATTTTTTGTGGAC
>JBAQIQ010000323.1:0-1822 GCA_049288935.1 Candidatus Competibacteraceae bacterium | reverse complement strand
ACCGTGGGTTGGCGTTGATGCCGTGCGCCAGCGCCACCCCCGCCACCGAGGCCCCATAAGCGCTAACTTGTTTTGGAGTTGTACTTGAAGTAGCCTGATAGCTGAGACAGCCGGCGGCGAGGCGGCTCAGCCAGTGATTTTGAAATCTCGTTCCACTCGCCGATCATTTGGGCCAGCGGCATAGGGGGTTCGATGATTCGGGTGATTTGGTTAAGCACAAACTTGAAGTCACGCCACGCGCTGTGTGGTTGATATTGCCGCCAAGTGGTATCCCCAGGGGGAAATCGCTGTAGCATGGTGGATCAGCTTTTCCACCAATAGCGCCACCAGAAGTTTTCCATAGAGCCAGGCCTTGGCGCTTTCGTCGTCGTATTTCGGCAAGTGTCCCAGTTGTGCCAGCGACTTGAATCGCTTGAAAACCAATTCCACTTGCCACCGGATGCGATACCACTCCAGGACCTCCGAGGCTGGGAAGGTCGGTTCAGGAAACGTGGTGAACACGATAACGTACCGTGCGAACTTCAGGGTTTGCGGTTGTACCTGCTTTCCTTTGCGCGCGGCCTCCTTGCGTATTTTGTCATGCGCTCTCCTGATCGCCTCTTCCGTTTTTCGGACCGCACACACCCGCCCCGGTACCACGATCCGATCCTGGCCCACCGCTTGGGTGGACCACGATTCGACGATGCCCGCTCGCTGCAACGCGGTGATCGCCGCGAGCAAGTCGAACGGTTCGCCTTGAGCCGTTTGCAGCACCAGCGCACCGGTATTCACCCGCACGGTGACCCGCCCTCCTGCGGAAACCACATGATGAATCCCGAGGGCGGTGGAGTAACCGCGATCGGCCAGAACATACTCACCCGCCTGGACAGGGAACTGGGCCAACGATTCGCCCGTGCCTCGACCCGCCGTTTCGGTGAGCTTGAAGAAGTCACACACCAACGAGGGCAGGCGAACGCTATAGTGAATTCGCCACAGCGCCCCCGTCTTGCCGGGCTCCTGGACGGTCGTTGCATCAAAGGCCCTGATCTGAAAGCCGCCATCGGCCGACACCGCAATACCTTGTTCTCGGAACAGTTGCAGACAGAGCGCACGCAACCAATCCTTTGATTTCCTTAGCCGTTTCAATAAGGCCACATCGGACAAATCGGCCAAATTCGCCTTCTTGGCACGGACAACCGTTTCGCGCAGTGAATGCCCGCATCCAAGATGGATCAACAGCGTGCGCAGCAGGTTCTCAGCCGACTTGTCTTTGCGCAGCCCCTTGAGCGCCCCGGTATCATGAGCCAAACCCTGCCAGTCGCTTGGCAGAAACGACAACAGCAGTTCCCAGTCCTCGTTCAACAGTGGCCAGCCTCTTTGAATCCGCATCGCATATACGCACCCTAGGTTCTGTTGACATTTCATCGTGACCAAATCAGTACGGCGGCGAAGTGGACGAAATTCAGGAAGCGGCGGACGGTTTTATCGAAGCGGGAAAATACCCGGCGGAACTGCTTCAGTTTGCCGATGCAGCACTCGACGAGGTGACGTTCTTTATAAAGATGGCGGTCATACTCTCGTTGAATTTTGCGATTCGCTTTCGGTGGAATCACCGGGATGATGGCTTGTCGAGCCAAGAGGTCCAACACGGCATCCGTATCGTAGGCTTTATCCATGATGGCATACGTTGCGGATCGGCCGGTCAACAACGCCGGCGCTCGGGTCGCATCGGCGACTTGGCCGGCGGTGGCGACGAACCGCAGGGGATCGCCCAAGGCGTCGACCAAGACATGAACTTTGCTGCCGAACCCGCCTCGGGAACGGCCGAGGGCCTGATCCGGCG
>JBAQIQ010000322.1:0-10438 GCA_049288935.1 Candidatus Competibacteraceae bacterium | reverse complement strand
GGTCGCCAACACGGGATGGGGGCCGATTTCCAGGAACACCGTGCAGCCATCCTCGACGGCCAAATTG
The DNA here is from genome assembly GCA_049288935.1 of Candidatus Competibacteraceae bacterium. Taxonomy (GTDB): domain Bacteria; phylum Pseudomonadota; class Gammaproteobacteria; order Competibacterales; family Competibacteraceae; genus UBA2383. The sequence continues at coordinate 10,371 of JBAQIQ010000322.1, read as the reverse complement.
AAACAATCCTGGAAATAGACCGGGTTGCGGACGTTCAGCCACCAATAATGGGCATCGAGTTCCGGTCCCTTGGCCCTGGCCCCCGTGGCGGCCGCATACAGGGCCACGGTCGCTTCGCGGGGGCGAAGAGCGGACAATTGGTCTTGCCACTCGGCCCGGATTTCTTCCATGACCGGGCTGTGAAACGGGATGTTCACCCGCAATTGCTTGCAGAAAACCCCCTCTTTGCCGAGGCGCTCGACGATTCGCGCGATCGCCTCGTTATCCCCGGCGAGAGTGATCGCGGTCGGCGCGTTTATGCCCGCCACGGAAACCCGCCCCTCGTACTCGGCCGCGAGCGACTCGGCCTCGGCGCGGCCGAGTCCCACCGCGACCAGGGTTCCCTTGCCGGCGGTTTGCTGCTGGAGGCGGCTGCGCTCGTAAATCACCCGGATCGCTTCGGCGAAGCTCAGCACCCCGGATTTCCAGAACGAACCCACTTCTCCCGTGCTATGGCCGATGCAGGCATCCGGTTCGATGCCCCAGGAACTCAGCAGCTCGGACAGGGCATACTGGATGGCGAAATTGGCGGGCTGGGCAATTTGCGTCTCGCCCATCCGGTGATCCGCCTCGCCCCGCGACAACTCCTCGATCAGCGACCAGTCCGCGTATCGCGCCAGCTCCTCGGCGCAGCGGTCGATGGCGGCCCGAAACACGGGTTGGGAGCGATACAAGTCTCGGCCCATAGCCCACCATTGCGGGCCGTTGCCGGTATAGACGAAACACAGCTTGGCTGGCCTATCGGCGGGGGCGCTGCGGCCTTTGAACAGGGTTTCCTGCAGCTCGCCCTCTTCGAGGATTTTCAATTGTTGGTCGAGGTTGGCAAAGCTGTTGGCTACCACCCCCATCCGAAATTCGTGGTGACTGCGCTTGCGCGCCAAATTGAACACGAAATCCCGGAATGACACCGCCGTTGATTCGCGCTCGATCCAGTTGCGAATGCTCACCGCCACGCGGCCGAGCCCCTCATCGCTGCGGGCCGAGAGCGGAATCATGACGGGATCGGCGCTTTCGCCGGTGGTTACGACAGCCGTCGCGTCGGCCGCTCGCTCGGTGGAAGAATACGCTTCCAGCACGACGTGGGCGTTAGTGCCACCGAAACCGAATGAATTTACCCCCGCATAAGCCTTGCCGGGGTAATCCGGCCACGGTTCCAATCGGGTGGGAACACGCAGTTTCAAGGCATCGAAGTCGATCTTGGGATTGGCTTCACGCAAATGCAGGTGCGGAGGAATTTGCCGGTGTTCGAGCGCGAGACTGGCCTTGATAAGGCCGGCGATTCCCGCCGCCGATTCCAGATGTCCCATGTTGGTTTTCACCGAACCCACGACGCAGGGACGCTCGGCGGAACGGTTGCGCGAAAAGAACGCCCCGAGCGCGTTGGCTTCGATGGGGTCGCCCACCGGCGTCCCCGTACCGTGCGCTTCCACGTAGTGAACGGCGTCCGGATCGATACCGGCTTGCCCGTAGACCTTTTCAAGCAATCGGACCTGCTGTTCGCCGCTCGGCACGGTGATACCGGGCGTGCGCCCGTCCTGGTTGACGCCGCTGGCGCGGATCACGGCATAAATCCGGTCGCCGTCGCGCACGGCCTCGGACAAGCGTTTCAGAACAACCAGGCCGGCGCCTTCGCCGCGAGCGTAACCGTTAGCCGAGATATCGAAGGTCTTGCACCGCCCGTCCGGCGCCAGGAAGCCGCCTTTCGATTCCGCCAAGATATAGTGCGGTGTCGAGATCAGCATCACCCCGCCGGCTAGCGCCAACTCGCACTCCTCCGCGAGCAGGCTGCGACAGGCGTAGTGGGTCGCGACCAGCGACGAGGAACAGGCCGTGTCGATGGATAAGCTCGGCCCGCGAAAATCGAATGCATGGGAGATACGGTTAGAGCACATCGTCATCATGCTGCCGGTCGCGGTGTGTACACCGACACCGTCCAGATGATCACCGCTAAATTGCAGAATTTTATAGGCCAAGGTAAACGCGCCAACGAACACGCCAACATTCTTACCCGCGAAGGCGTTCGGTACGAATCCACCGTCTTCAAATGCTTCCCACGCCGTTTCCAGTAATACCCGCTGCTGGGGATCGAGATAATCCGCTTCGCGCGGCGAAATACCGAAGAACTCGTGGTCGAATAAATCGATAGCATCGAGGAAGCCGCCATGCATGACGTGCATACGGCCCGGCTTGCGCGGATTCGGATCGTAAAATCGGCGAGGATTGCAGCGGCTCTCCGGCAGATCCGATGTCAAGTCTTTACCTTGGCTAATAAGCTTCCAGTAATTGCGCGGACCGTGCGCTCCTCCCGGAAACCGACAACCGATACCCACAATCGCAACCGCTTCTTTGGTGTGCATAAGGCTCTCGAAGTGAAGTATGGGACTATTTGGTAATAGCCATTTCTTTTGGTTTTAGAAATATTTTCGATCAATTCAGTCAATCGCTTGTGTGGCAATAACCGTACCCTTTAGATAAAATGGAAATGATCCATATCAGTTCAGATGGAGTTTGAAATTTCAATTAGCTTATAAGCATTTTATGGAAAAAAAATGATCATTTTTTTTCATATTTATTACTTTTATGGATTCCAAACTGTTGAGAACAACTCCCCGCAACGGTGGTCAGGGGTTACACGGAATAAGTTCTCAAGCCCCCTACCGTCGGTTCCCCCGCGATGATCAACCCTCAAAACCTGCTGGACGATGTCAAGTGTTACGAAACCGTCCGCCCAGTGGCGTAACCAGGCGAACTGTGCGAAATCCATCTTGAGCCTTTAAAAATGATGCTGATAACGAAGCGATTGATTTTTTCATGTAGGGTTTCCTTTGGTAAAGTACAGTAGATAAAAGCCACGATCTATAGCAATTCATTACAGGATTTGGCACACAGGCGTTTGGCGGCTCCACAACCTGCATAAAACTGCTATAGGTTCAACTTACCTGAAAAGCTGTACATTAAAAATACCGAAAATATGGGATGATCCGTGACAATAACACTCGAATTTGTGCTTTTCTAATTCATAGAACATTGTTTTATAATTAAAATAATCGGTTAATCCCATATTCATGGGATAGCTGTTTTGAGCGACAGTCTTGCACTTCTTAACACCGGATTCTTAACTTTCATCTACTAGGAGCGGGCTATTAAAATTGCATTCACATCATGCACTTGTATCGAAAGTTTCCCCGAAAAAACAGGTTTGGAAGCAAATCGCGCAAGAGAAGCCTGCTTATCTATTCCTTCTCGGCGATAACATCTACATGGAGTTCTTTCCTGACTTGGATGAGCCGGGGGCATTGGAACGACAACAAGTTCGAGGCCACCATGCAGGCCAAGTACCAGGCGCAGTAGGCCGAGCCCAATTTCAAATCCCTTTTTTTGAGCCTAATATGAATGGCGGCGAAGGATGGGCCGGGGGGCCACGCGTCCGTTCTTGATCGAGATAGCAACCCGCAGCAAATCGGGCAGGTACCGCTCGATGCGAGGAAGGCAAATAGAATCGCTGAACAACTCATCAATGAGCTTGTACGCTGTCTCCCGGACAACGCGATAGAATTTCAGCCGCTTGATGCCATGGATGCGGGGTATCAGCTTGATTCCAAGGAGATAGGCCAGACCAAAAACGACCTCACTTTGCGCGTGGGTGTCCCCATGGAGGGATGGGCCGCGACCACCTCAAAACTGGGATCGACCTTGCGCAACAAGCCCAGCAAACCAACCCCGTCCAATTTTTCGGCAGTCAGCGCCAGCGGTTTGCGCGGATCAGTAAATCCACATCCCCCAACGCCAGCAGGTCCATCGAGCACTGCACGGCAGCCATAGCTTCGTAGGCGTAGAGCGCATGGGTGCCGATGACGGTGAAATGATGTTCAATCGAGCGTATGCAAGATCCGGCCAATCATCACGACGGGCAAGCGTCCCAGCCGCACCGCCTTGCTCAGCCTCGTCTGTTGCTTTAGTGCTGCCGAAAGCGCCGCACAACGTTCGTCGGCCCGTTGCTTGTTGGCGGCGAACGCGGCCTGGATGCGTTCGGTTTCGGGCGAACGCGGGCCGAGCGATTGGCCATTTTTTGCCGGTGGACCTCCCGCCAGGCCGCCAGGGTGTGCTCGGGGATTCGGTTACTGGACGAGCGCGACCGCAACGGCAAGGCGTTGGCGACTTGGAGCATTCTGGCCAAGCGCGCCGCCAGCTATCCCTTGAGCAACGCCGGGTGCTATGCGAGCGCATCCCCCATCACAACGCCTGTCAGGCTCAAACTCAGCCTACCGAACCGGTCTGTCAGAGGGACAAGCTACCCTGGGCGCTGCCCGTAGCGGTCGGCGTCGACCTGAAAAAATCGAATACCGCACAACACCATTTCGACGGATGGCGGACCCTGCCGCTCGACTGGGAACAACGCGAGATAAAGGGGAACATTTACCGCAGCCCGCCAAGTTCGGGGCCAAAGAGAGCCGTTGGCACGGGGTTCAAATTTTCCGCCGACCCGTTCACCGCCCAAGTAAGCATCCTCGACCAGAACCACGCCGCACAGCGTGTACTGGGCATCTCACTCGGTCATCGTCTGCATCAGTTTGTGCTGAATCTGCCAGGCGGTCGGGTAACTCACGCCTCAGTGGCGTTTCAGGGCCAAGGCGGATAGCCCGATTTTGGCCTGGCTGATCAAGTAGAGGGCTACAAATCGGACAGTGAGCGCCAGATAGGTGCTCTGGAATACAAGTCCAGTCCCCGCGATCCGGGAGGTATGCACCCGACAGCTCTGGCATTAAAAAGCCTTACGCCCACTGTTACGCAGAACATAAGGCGCTACCTGACCACGGTGGGGACAGCGAAAGCCTTCTGGCCGGCGGGCGCGTTCCAGTACCGCTTCGCGCTGCGTCTCGGTACCCAACTGCTCAAGAAACGCGGGCAGCGACAAGCCCGGCTGAAATTGGATGCGATTCATGGGCATAACCGGACTCCAACATGAAGGATGCGCCAGTCTGCACCTGATTCACAGCACAAAACAGCGTGGCTGAAGAATCTTGCTCATCAGGTCGGAAATCCACTATTCCTGACCCCCGGCAACCCTTTTAGAACAACCGGGCAATTCGCTCCTGAACCTTAGCAGCGGCGGCCCGTGGGTCCGGGCGCTTGGCGGATGGGTCTGCCCATAGCAATGTAGTCAGCGCCGTTGAGAAACGCATCTTCAACATCCAGGGTGCGTTTCTGATCATCCGCCGGTCGATTCAATACTGGCCGGATGCCTGGAGTGATGATCAGCAACTTTTCACCCAGACTCTCTCGTAGATCAGCGGCTTCCAGCCCCGAGGAGATAACACCGCGACAACCGATCTCCAGCGCCCGACGCGCCCGCGATAGCACCAGGGTTTTTGGATCACAGGCAAAACCCAGATCAGCAAGATCCGCCTGATCGAGGCTGGTCAGAGCCGTGACCGCCAGAATGCCGAGGTCGCCGCCAATTTCCTGTGCTGCCTCCACCGCCGCCCGCAAGATAGCGTCGTTACCATGCACCGTGGTGAACGTAGCGCCATAAGGCCGAAGTTGGCGCACCGCGGAGCGCACAGTTTCCGGCACATCGAAAAATTTGAGATCGACAAAAACCTTCTTATCACGGGTGCGTAGCCACTCGATGAACTCGAAATAGCCGCCCGCCATGAACATTTCCAAGCCGATCTTGTAGAAACAGACGGCATCACCGAGCGTCTCCACCAATTCTCGGGCGGCGGCAGGGCTGGACACATCCAGAGCGAAAATCAGGCGCTCAGTGGAAGGAATAAGCTTGGTCGAAAGCCGTTGGTATGAGGCCATGGCTTATTACTCGGAAATACCAACTGCCTCAGCGGCTTCCAGTACTTTGGCGCTGGGTTTATTGCCACAATATTCCACTAGATCGGCGCTGAACTTTTCCAGATTCTTCCAATTCAGGATGGTGTCCCCAGAAACGCCGCTCAAATAGCCGTCGATCCACATGAGCACCATTCCGGCGTCTTCGGAGGAACCTTGAGCGATCTCTTGCATGAATTCCCCACAGGTAATCGCCCCGAAATCGATGTTTTGTATCTGGGTTTTCTTGGCCCAGGCCAGTGTGGAAATAGACAAAGCGGTGGACAGACACAGAGTAGCAATGATGAATGAACGTTTCATGCAGGGTCTCTCAAGCTGGAGGAAAAAATAGTGTCGCATAGTTTAATCAACTATCAAGATAAAAACTACTCATATGCTTGAAAAAGAAAATATTATGGTTCGCATAGTGGAAATCCCCTATTGAATTTATGTCTTTATGTGCTACACTCTTAATTCGAAAATGTAATGTAACAGGGAAATGTATCCGCTTTCCAAGAAGGGAGTGACCGGGTGCATTCATCAGAGAAACGCATTGTGTGCGCTGGTCATTCGGCGATGGACGAACCGAGAAGAGGGGGTTTTCAGCAACTGGAGGTGTGACATGTTAACTTATGAAGACTGTGTCGGTCTGACCGATTTGGAAGAAGACGAAATTGAAGCCATTGCCCAGCATGAGCATGTGCCGGAAATGATCGCTGCCGAACTGGGGTGTTGCCTGGTTCACAATCCCGCCGGGATTCCTCGTATCCAGCAAATCATTCGTGAAGATATCGAGGATGCCCGTTTGCACGGCCATCCGATGGAAGCAGCTCATTGGCGGCAAGTTCTTGATCACTTCAGCGCCAATCATCCTCTGTTTCAGCAAGCAGCGTGATGTGCGTCGATGTTTCTGAACAGCTCTATTAAAAATTCAGGGCTTTTACCTCAACTGTTTGAAGCTTTCACACCAGCGCTCCCTTCGACCATGCTCCACGGGCGAGGGGAGTGGGCAAATCATTCAGCGTCTGCAGGGCGATCCAGTTTGGAGCAGCCGCGACGGATGAATCACGGTCGCCCATGAATCTACCTTCCCATCCTGGCACTTACGCTCTGTGGCTGATGATCATGGAACGATTGACATTGCGTGTTGGCCGGTTGGGCGAATTGTTTTTGCCTCCGGGTTATTGCGTTTATGTGGGCAGCGCGCTCGGTCCCGGCGGTCTGCGAGCGCGGGTAGCGCACCATACCCGGATCGCTGTTCGTCCTCACTGGCACATTGATTATCTGCGTCGCCATACCCCATTAACCGAAGTGTGGTACAGCACGGATGCAGTGCGCCGGGAGCATCAGTGGGCCGAGTTGTTTCAGGACTTGGGTGGCGCCGCGCCGCTGGCGGGATTTGGGGCGTCGGATTGCGATTGTCTGGCACACCTGTTCTATTTTCCCCATCAGCTCGACTGGACATGGTTTGTTGACCGTGTGCAGACTCTTTATTCTGATCATGCTCCCCTAAAATGTGCGTCGATCTGTTGGAACACCGGGTCAGTCAGCCACCTACCAGGTGGGAGATGCGCCGGCCAGTGAAGCGCTCATCGACGCTCTCGATCCGCGGGCGCGAGCACCTGCTTCCACCGGAATGCTGGCTCCAGGTTGCGCCACCCGCTGCCGCCGCCAGTTCAGCCGCGCATCCGCCAAGCTCCCCCCGCCCAACTCCGCCGTTGCCGGTTCCGTCATCGCCTTATACCCTTCCTTCTATGTTGACCTCACCCGATGAGAACGGTGGCCCTGCCGTTCAAGATGTGTTTCGTGGGCAGCTCCCTGACGACCTTCGTGAAGAGGTATTCACCGAACTGCTCCAGCATGAAACGGTACGCATTGAACGTATCGTCTCGGACGGCCATGCCTCGCTGGAAGGTTTCTGGTACGATCAGAGTGAGCATGAATGGGTGCTGCTGCTGGAAGGGGAGGCGGGTATTGAATTCGCCGATGGCCAAACGGTTCACCTAAAGAGAGGCCATGCTCTGAATCTACCGGCGCATACCCGCCATCGGGTCGCCTTTACCTCGCGGCCCGCGATCTGGCTAGCGGTTTTTTATTGATAAGCGCTGAAACCCAGCGATGGCGAAAGCAGCGTTTTTCGGCCAGCGAGCGCCCGCCTGACCGATCCCATCGATTGATCTATTGATTCCGAAGTTTTTTTCCTCACTTGATCGAAGGAGGTTCCCATGGGATTCATTCAAAATTATGACGATCTGCCCATGAACTGGGTCGGCGATTGGGCAGGACGCCGTGCGGCCCTGACGCCCCATCGAACCGCCCTCTATGACTCGTTCACCCAAAAAACCTACACCTTTCAAGACATGAACGATCGGGCCTGCCGGGTGGGAACCTGGCTCACCGATGCGCTGGGCCTGCGCAAAGGTGATGTTATCGCGCTGATTTGCCGCAACCGGATCGAAGCCGTCGACCTTTATCTAGCCTGCGGAAAATTGGGAGTGGTCCTAGCCCCGCTGAGCCAGCGTTTGAAAAAGCCAGAGCTGGATGACCTAATGGCGCGTCTTCAGCCCGGCGCTCTTTTTCACGAGCATCCATTCGCTGAACTGGTCTCGACCTTGTCGGTTCCTTCCTCGGTCCGATCGGTGATCGACATCGACGGCGACCAAAATACGTTTGAAAACGTCATCCTGAAAACCGATCCGCGAGCGGTGAACATTCCGCTGGCGATGAGTGACGTTTGCCTGTACGTCCATACTGGCGGCACAACCGCCGTGCCGAAAATTTGCATCGTGTCGTATCGGCAGATGGTCTGGAATTCGTTCGACATCCTCGTCACCGGCCTTGCCGGATCTTGCCAAAAGGTGCTCATCACCTTCCCGTTCTTTCACATCGGCGGATGGAACACCTTGACCCCGCTATTTCATGCGGGTATCACCAGCGTCTTGCTGCGCGAATTCAATCCTGGCTTGATGCTTGAACTGATTCATGAAGGGTGCGTCGAGAATTTCGGCGCAGTCGAAGCTATGCTGCAATTCCTGATCGCTCACCCAAAGTTCGAAGAAACCGATTTTTCCAATTTGAAAGCGATTACCACCGCCGCCGCGCCTTGCTCGAAAGCGGTGATGCAAACCTTTCTGGATAGAGGCGTTCCCATCAGTCAGACCTACGGAATGACCGAGGCCGGCCCCTCCAATTTCGCCTATATCGCCCGCTCCGATTCTCTGGATGAGCTGCTCGCCAATTCGGCCAGCATTGGCACTTCCATGTTTCACTGCGATGCCAAAATCGTCGATCAGGACTCAGGGCGCGAAGCCCAGCCGGGCGAAACGGGCGTTCTATGTTTGCGCAGCCCGCACAATTTTGACGGCTATCTCCATGATCCGGCGCGAACTGAGAAGGTCTTCCAGCAGGATGGCTGGATTTATACCGGCGACCTGGCCGTGCAGGATCAGAATGGTTTGATCTTCATCAAAGGACGGGCCGACAACATGTTCATCTCCGGGGGGGAAAACATCTCACCGGAGGAGATCGAACAAGCCCTGATGAGACATCCCGCCGTTGCTGGGGCGATTTGCGCTGGCGTTTCCGATTCGAAATGGGGACAAGCGCCAGGCGCACTGGTGGTGCTTCATGCTGGCAGAAGCGTTGCAGAAGAAGAGCTCAAGACTTTTTGCCACGGGTATTTGGCCGATTACAAGGTGCCCAAGCACATCCGCCAGGTCGCCGAATTGCCGCTGACCGGCGCTGGAAAACTGAACCGGAATGCGGTCGTCACGATATTTTCGGCGTTGGTGCATCGATAACCCGGCTCATGTTGGCAAACGGATGAGGCCCGGGAAAGTAGGGCAAGCAAGATTTGTTGAATGTTTGTCACTCGCGGTACGAGTGCGGGATGAGGATCGCGATGGGGTATGCGAAGTCCATTGCCACACGATGGAAGGAATTTGGACCGGATTACGTAATTGGCTGTTTTTGCCCAACCCCTCGAAAAGGTAAAATTAGCCGAACGACGCTCATTTTTTCTGCTGTAGCTTTGCCGCAGCCTCCCTGACCCGCATGATCGTTTGCCGAGTCGTTTTGAATTCGCGGGCCAGTTCAGCGATGCCGGCACCGCCGGATAACCGCTCTATCAGGGGTTTAGGGAGCAGCGGAACGTAAAACCCGGTTAAGCATCCGCATCGTTGGGGTTGCGCAACGGCCGCAACTCGCCTCGATTGACCGCCTCGGGCACGATAAAGGAGTAGCGTTCCAACAGGTTGATGTGCCGCTCGTGAACGAAGGGTGACAACCACGCGACATCTTCATCCCGTACCGGGTAACCTTCCTGCCGTAGCTGCGCGAGCGCCGCATCGATGTAGATTGTGTTCCACAATACGATTGATGTTGACCACCAGACCGAGGACACCTCACTGATCCTCTTGTCCTTGCCGGTAGCGTTGACGGAGTTCGCCGCGCTTACCGTGGAACACATCGCGCGCCAGGCTGTGGCGCCCTTCGCCGCGATTGAGCTGC
>JBAQIQ010000321.1:0-1897 GCA_049288935.1 Candidatus Competibacteraceae bacterium | reverse complement strand
GGTAATATATTAGCAGTAGCGTTCAATAGGCAGAATATTTCCCGCAGCTTCATTGCGGGCTCAGCGGCTTTTTCGCTCGCCTTGCTTCTCTGCCTCTTCGACGTTGGAAGTGGAATTGACGGAGTTTCTGGATCGGCGGGGCGCACACCCAGGGTTGTGGAGTTGAGTCTACAGCAGTAGCCATCCCCGTGTTCGACCGCATCGACCATCCCCGCTCCCGACTTGCCGTCCAGCAAGCCCCCGCGCGCAGCATCGGTCAAGGATGGCCGGTGAGGCCACCGCGGTAGCGGCGCGAAGCGTCCTTGACCGATGCGAGCACGGTGGCACCCTTCGGCGGAAAGGGACGAAGGGAACGATCAATGGATGCCAACGACGTTCTGGCGCTTGGGCTCGGGGTGACGCCGCCCTGGAAACTGGTCGGCCAGCGGCTCGACACCACCATGCAACCCAACCAGCTGCATCTCGAGGTCGCCGCCGCGCGCGGCGGCCTGTTTCCTTGCCCGGCGTGCGGCAAGCTCTGCAGGGCTCACGACTTCGCCGAGTTCACCTGGCGACATCTCAATTTCTTCCAGCATCACTGTTATGTCACCGCGAAGGTTCCGCGCACCGACTGCCGCGAGCACGGGGTCTTGCGGATCAATGTGCCGTGGGCACGCGAAGGCAGCCGCTTCACCCTCCTGTTTGAGCAGGTCGCGATCATGCTGGTGCGCGAGATGCCGGTCCTGGCCGCCGCCCGCATCATCGGGATCACCGATCAGCGCCTGTGGCGGATCATCGAGCACTACGTGACAAAGGCGGTGGAGAACATCGACCTTACCCGCGTCAAGGCGATCGGCCTCGACGAGACCGCCGCCAAGCGCGGCCAGACCTACGTCACCGTGTTCATCGACCTTGACCGCAAGCAAAAGCCGGTCGTCTTCGTTACCCCGGGCCGCGGCAAGGACACCGTCGCCCGGTTCAAGGCGTTCCTTGCCGAGCACGGCGGTGCGCCCAGCCGCATCGTCGAGGTCGTCTGCGACATGAGCGGCGCCTTCATCGCCGCCGTCGGCGAGACATTCGAAAACGCCGCTATCACCGTCGACTGGTTTCACGTCGTGCAGATGTTCACCAAGGCCGTCGATGACGTCCGCCGCGCCGAAGCCAAGCACAGCAAGCTGCCCAAGACCTTGCGCTGGGCCATCCTGAAGCGGGCCGATGGCCGCCTCACCAATGCACAAGCCGACGCGCTCGCCGAACTCGAAGCGTCGGATCTGTTCACCGCTATCGCTTGGCGGATCAAGGAAAAGCTCCGCTGGGTCCGCAAAGCGGAAAGCGTCCAGGCCGCACGCTGGCGCATCACCCACTTCCTGCGTCACGCCGGCCAGGTCCTCGCCGATGACCCTATCCTCGAGCCGGTGCGCAAGGCGCTCAAATCCTTCGAGAAGCACCTCGAGCGCATCCTCCAGCGCTGGTCATCCTCCCACAGCAACGCCCGCCTCGAAGGCCTCAACGGCTTGTTCCAGGCCGCAAGGGCAAGAGCCCGTGGCTACCGTAAAACCACAACTTTCGCGACTATGATCTATCTCATCGCCGCACCCCTGGAAGACCTCTTCCAATCCACTTGAGACGTCGAAGAACCGCTTCTCTCTGGTACAGCCTCGGCTGCGCCATGCTCCAACATGCTCAATTCCACTGACTCAGTTCCCACGGGCTTCGGTGCCGCCTACAACCCGCTGACCGCGGCCAAGGAAGCACTCTTGCTTGGGACGGAATGCGACGGCTCCACGGCCAAGATCGCTGTCGGCGGCGGGTCGCCGGAGCAATACGTCTACAAGAAGGGCATGTACTGGGACGGCGCGAAATGGCAGGATTTTCAGCTGTCCGGATCGAAGCTGGTGAGCGGTTCGTGGTTCAAGGG
>JBAQIQ010000320.1:0-2066 GCA_049288935.1 Candidatus Competibacteraceae bacterium | reverse complement strand
GTACAGCGGGACCGGGGCCGGCTTTGTAGATCCATTTGCCGTCTTCCCCGCAATGGCGAATGCGAAAGTCTTTGGGCGTATATCGGATTTTCTGGCGGACTTCGACGCCGGCCGCGTCGCGGTAACTGTACGTCGCCACGATTTGCCGCTGGCCGCTGGCCGGTTCCGGGGTCAGGTCGAGAGCGGCGATGATGTGGTCGTACCGACAGCCGGCGAAGCAGTGCAGTAACAGCCGGCCGTTCATTTTGACCGACAGGGACGGATTATGGTCGTCGTGGCAGGGGCAGCGGGCTTTGTAGCCATCGCCGGATTTGACCGGGCGGTAGCCGGTGACCCGTTCCAGCGCGGTCAGCGCATCGTCGAGCGGATTCATGACCGCCTCCGAAGCGCGAAAGGCCCAGCGACTACTGTGCGCTCGAAGCGGCGCGCGCACGGACTCTCACCGCCACGGGGACCGGCGAGAAGGGAATAGCCGGGGAAGGGGAGGTCAACGGCGCTCATGCCCGCGTCCCCTTCGCGCCACAGTAAACCTTGGCAAACGGGAATGCGGGCGACTATACTTCACTCCGCGCCGCAGATCATCGCGCCGGACGCCCTTGGACCCTTTACTCGCCGCCAAGCAGAATTCGGGGTCCTTGGGCGTTTGCTTTTTTGCGTTCATGCAAACATCCTTTTTTTTCCTGACACTATTGTAGTGACCACTGCTCGCTAACGCCAGAGCGCGGTGGCTCCTCGCTACCGGGGGTGCTCAAGGTGTTTTTCAGCAGAGCGTCGGTGTCTCGCAGCATTTGGTCGAGATAAAGCTGGTCTTCGTCCAACTGCCGTCGTTGCGCCCGCAACCGGGCGTTGAGGACGACGAGTTGGCCTCGATGCAGAAGAAGATCGCGGGTCAGGATTTGCTGGCGCCAATCCTGGACTTGGGCCAGTCCGCGTTCGATTTGGGCCAGGGTGAGTGGTTTAAGGCGCCGGGCGAGGGTTGCGGGGGTGATCGACCGACGGCGGGCGGTGAGGGCTTCGGAAGCTTCCAGCACCTCCAGCGCGGCGTGGAACTCAAAATCGGGCGCGAAACGCGTATCCTGCGGGCGGTGAGTAGCCATGATTGCACCTATGGTATGCGGTTGTGGTCAGGTCCTCACCGTTAGAAACAGTGAGGGCCGCCTTTTTCCCGTTGCGGGATTCACGCCTATTATTGCCTGATCGACGCTGGACGCAAGATTCCCGGACGCACGGCGGCGGGCGTGAGCGGTCCAGGTCTGCCGCTTGGCGGGCGTGAGGAAAGATTTCAGAATTATCAAAAACATAGGATCACCAAAACGCAGCGACTATCCACCGGATACCTTGAAGAGCGCGCGATAAAAATCGACGGCGCTCTGCCAAAGCAGACTCTTTACACGTCTTTTTCCAGTTAAATCAGTCGTGCGATCTGGGACGACCGGCCTCACCCGCTGGTCCGTGGAAACGGTGGCGAACGGGCTGTTGGCCTGTGGGGCCGGCTTACTGGCGACCCGGATTCCGGGTGGGCAGTCGCGCGGGCTGTCTCCCCTGCGTTCAGACAGCGTTGGTGACGCAATGCCGGTCCGGCTCGCGCCGGTGGCGGGACATCTATAGTCGCGGGCGCCCTCGAAACGAAACGCTCGGAGGTCGGCTGCCTCCCACCTGCTCCCCAGACAGCTCATTCAAAGTTAGCGCCTCATCGAAAAACTGTCAACTTTCGCCGCACGCTGAGGCATCAACGCTCTCGGTCACGAAACGCCCGAGATCGCTGTGGAGCTGGTGGGTTTCCAAAATTTCTCGGGCGATTTCGGAGGCGTTGCAGCGCTTTGCGCGCGCCAGGCGGGCGAGCGCGCCGCGGGCCGCCGGCTGATCTACGCGGTAGGTCGCCATCAGCCAGCCGGTGGCGATGTCGAACAACTGGGTCTCGGGCTTCCTCCCGTAAAGAGTGCTGGAACGCGCCAGAACGATTTCAATGGTGGTGGACAAGCTTTGCAGGTCCGGCGATTTGGGCAGATAGCCCCACGCGCCGGACGCGATCGCCCGCTGGATTGATCGGGGCCGCTGATCGACGG
>JBAQIQ010000319.1:0-5832 GCA_049288935.1 Candidatus Competibacteraceae bacterium | reverse complement strand
GCGGGAGGTCGCGGCGCTGGTCCGTCGCGCCAACGCGACCGATGGTGAAGCGGTGGCGGGTCGAGCGCGATTGCGGCTTTGGGCCGGTTGGGTGGCGAGGCGGCGCAAACCGCGTTGCAGGGCATCTTGGCCAACAAGAGCGAGGACGGCGCGATTCGAGCCATTGCATTCAAGAGCTTGCGGCGGCTGGAACGGCGGGCTACTAATCGGGTTGCTTCTGGTGGATAGGCAGAAAGGAGAGCTATAGGCAATCGTTTAACGATTGAGTTCACTGGTTTTTGCGGAGCGCAGCGGAGCGCAGCGGAGCAAAAATCCAGTGCAGCGATGATTTGTTATGCGTAATCATCGATTTTCCCTTCAATCACAATTCAATCCCCATTTCTCCAAGAAACCTGGAAGGCTGTTTCGACCATCCCAAAACCTGGGCCGAAAAAGTCAGGGTCAGGCTTTCTTGGGCGCGTGTAATTGCAACGAAACAGTTCCGACGCTCCTCCTGCATTTCGAGGGAGTTGTCGCCCTTCTTGACGGCGGCCCAACTGGGGAGCTGATCCTCCACCAGGCCCATGAGATAGACGTGTCCGAATTCCATTCCCTTTGATGCGTGGATGGTGAAGCAAGGAACCGCTTCCGGCAGTTTCGGCGGTGTTTTGGATGTTAGGTCGAGTTCATGAAGTAACTGATGCAGGCTCACATCCTCCCCTTCGAATTTCTTGGTTATTTCGGCCAGAAGTATTTTCCAGACCTCTCGCTCTTCTTCGAATTCGTTGAAGGCGTTTTCATCCGGCCGAGTTGTTTGTTGACAAGCTTCCGCCCATTTCAGAAGTTTGTCCGCGAAGTCTCGGTAATTCAGCGAGGTCAGAAGCGGCTTCATGCCGGTTTCGAGCAATCGCCGCGTTTCTTCCTCCAAAGCGTCGCGCCGCTTCACCTCCTCAAGCCAGCAACGCAGCAAGTCTTTGCCGTCAGCGGATGCGCGGGAAAGCACGGGGGCCAGCTCGATGCTGATGCTTTCCAGTTCGTAAAATGCCTTGGAAAGCCGCGCGAGCGATTGCTTGTCTTCCGTTGAGTTCACCAAGCGAAGAATGGCGTGCAACATCCTCAAGGGAGCGCTCTTGAATTCATCCTTGCGGGCGGCGTAATAGATTGGAACCCCGGCCTCTTCAAGTTTGCGTCCGGCCAAGTCTAGGAGCTTTTTCGTCCGGGCGAGAACGGCGCAGTATCTCCGCTCTTCAGGATTCTTTTGCGATATGTCTTGCGCGATCCACTCGGCTTCTTCATCCACGGTGTTGAAATGAAACACCCGCACGACATCGCCGCTTTCCCCCTGTTTAACCGCTTTCAAAGGTTTTTTTCCCGCAGATCGGTTGAGATTCTTTTCAATTAGAGCATTGGCTAGTTCGATGACCAGTGGCGGGCAGCGGTAGTTTTCTGGTAGCTGCAACTCGGAGACGCCGAAGTCGTCCCGCAACGCCTGAATCCTTTTAGGACTCGCGCCGTTCCACTGGTAAATGATTTGATCGTCATCGGCCACGACAAAGAGCGTGGTCGGGTCGGGCTGAGCGATAAGCGAAAGTATCCGGTACTGGGTATGGTTGGTATCCTGAAACTCATCAATAAGGATATGCTTGTAGACCTTGCGGATATGCTTCACTAAGAAGGGGTATTGGGTCAGAAGGTCAAGCGACTCGGCGATCAGGCTTGGGAAATCAAGGGCGTTTGTTTTGCGCAGCGCATCCCGGTAGGCGGCGTAAACACGGGCCAGCGGTATGGTGTTCTCTACGTTGGCCTGCTGGAGCAACTTTTCCGCCTGCTCCGGTGGGACGCATCGCTCAAGAAGCCGTGTAACAGCGGGCAGGAGTTGTGCGGACTTGAAGTGATCGGGCAGCGAATAGGTTAAATCCTTGCGGAGCAGCCCAAGAACATCGTCCAACAAGGCTTCCCGGTCGGCGTCGTTCGATAGAATCTGGAAATCGGGGCGGAAGCTGAGATGGTTGCCGTGTTGCTGCAGCAGCTCGGCGGCGTAGGAATGAAAGGTGGTGAGCCGGACTCGGCCAAGTTCGCTGGGCACCAGTTCCTCGACCCTGCCGCGCATCTCGGCGGCGGCCTTGTTAGTAAACGTCAGCGCTAGAATCCGGAAATGCTGGCCTGCGGATTGCTCCAGAATTCGGGCGATACGGCAGGTTAGCACCCGTGTCTTTCCTGAACCGGGTCCAGCCAAAACCAGAAGCGGTCCCTTGTCCCATAACACCGCCTCACGCTGATTTTCGTTCAGTGATGATAAATCGATCATGCTTTTCAAACCCCGGCCAGTTGGACAACACGGGTAATAATGTCCCGGATTGTCTGTGGGATGGAGCCAACTCCACGTTGCCGAACCTCATTTACCAAGGCTTGGGCGAAAGCCGGTTTTCCGCCCGCTTGCTTGATGGCCGCCTTGATCAGCAGTTTCGTTTTTTTAACGTCGTCCCCCGCCGCCTCGGTTGCGATTTGGCTCTTGCGGGTATTGGTCACCATGTTTTCGATAAAGCCGTCATAACCATTACGCCAGAACTCATGCTCAATGTCGGCATGGGTTAATGCCCGAGCACGGTCCGCTAGGCTTTCACCTGTCGCGAGGTGATTGTTTGCGCGGTTCACGTAATCGTATCCGGCATTGTCCCCGTCCGCCATCATGAACCACTGAATGCCCAGCGCCTTGGCGAATTTTATAAGCGGTTCGCCCTTGTCGATGACTTGGCTTATTTCCAGAACGGAGAAGCTGACTTGATCCTGCGAATGCCCCATCAATTCGAAAAGCAGCGGCAAGAGGTGGAAATCCGATTCGCCCTCCACCAGCAGCCAGCAGCGGGAAAACAGATAATGTCCTCTGGCGAGACGTATGCTGTAGTCAATGGCCTGTAGTTCCCGATCCGAAAAGAAGCCATTTTCTACCCGGCCGACTTTTGTTTCCCCATTGCGTTTATGCAATCGGCGCAGCGCCATGACCGGAACCCGCGAGACAAGATCGCCGGAATGGCTCGTCACGATAATCTGCCCAGTCATCTTTTCCAGAAAAGATCCAAGGGAACGAATCGCCGAGGGGTGAAGGTGCGCCTCGGGTTCTTCCAACGCCAGAATCGGCTCGGATTCCGGGGCGTAGGCCTCGGCCAGATTGGCAGCGGCGAAGGCCTGAAAGAGCATCAGCACGGCAAGGCTTTGGGTTCCTTCGCCGTGACGGTGCAAGGGAAGCTTCGCGCCATAACTCGATTTCAGATGCACCTGAATGTTGCCGACCATATCGAAGACGCGGGTTGGAATCGCCTCCAGCACCACAGGATCGGCTGAATCAAGCGGGACAAGCCGCCCGGCGGCGGCTATCATTTTCGTAACCTCCGTCAATCCCGCGTTCGCGCCGATTACCGATGAGTTGACCTCCCGGAGCATTTCCTCGATCTTTTCCCGCTGGTCGTCGGGAAGTTGGATGGACTTCAGGAAGCCACTCCAGAACTGGCCGCGCTGCCCGAACTCCTGGGAGGCGTCGCGCAGCGCCGAAAGGAAGAAGAGCGGCACGAACCGGGAAATCAGATTGAGCGGAGTCGCGTTCTTGAGACCCAACTCCGCGCCGCCGGAATTGAGAAAGGCCCATTTGGTTCCAAATGACGCCGATTCCGCCTGGAAAGCGCCCTTGGCCTGCAACCAGATATGATTCAATCCGGCTGCCATATCCAACTGAATCACTTCGCTCATTTGTTGGATAACCGCGTCGGGCCATTCGTTTTCCTGTTTCTCGGCAAAATGCAGGGTGATTGAAATCGGGTCGGCTGTTTGCGGCGTAGCGGTTGCATCCTTCAGATGGAAGTCGTATTCAGTGAACCGGCCATCCCGCCGGAGGCCGAAACCGCGCGTCAAAACCAGCCGGATGGCCTCCAGCACCGTTGATTTGCCGGTATTGTTCTCACCGATAAGGACCGTCAACCTATCCAACGGCAGATGCAACAAGCTGATTCCGCGAAAGTTTTCTACTTTTATATCGGTCAGGTTCATATTCTTATCTCTCTTGCACTAGGCCTACTCTTTTTGGGCATAACGGGGCGGCGGATAAGCCGCGACGGGCGGGAAAGCCGCAAGCTTTTTCGCCCGAAGTCGGCTTGATCCGCGTGGTGTAAGCCCGGCATGGGCGTGAACTTGTGGGGTGAAAATCCCCTGTAGGAGTACCTGTATGCCCGAGAGGGCAGATGAAACTACTAGCCAAAGGCAAGGGCAGTCTCGCCGCGAGGGGCTGTCTGGAGGAAGCCCGAGCGCAAACGTGCGAACCGACGGACAGAAACCGCATAGAAGGCTCAGTCCCCGGGCGAGTCAGCACCAGATGACAAAGCCCGCCAGGTGCAGGGGATAGGGGTAAATGCGGCGGTTATGCACGGAAAGTTCACGTTCTTATCCGGGGAGATCGGTTCCACGAGCGGTCCGTGCCGCGAGGGGAGTCGAACTGAGGCCCTGCCCCGAAAGGGCTGGAAACGCCATCGAACCCTACGGGGGTTGTGGTCGCCACGGGAGCCGGACTGAGGACCCACGTGAAAGCAATGGATACACCACCGGACCCTACCGCGACTCGGGCAGCGCGCCGGACGGCAACGTTCGGCGTGATGGGACAGCAGTCAGCAGACGGCATAGTAGCTCAACGCCCGCCGTAATGGGGGGGACAAGGTGAAGGCCCGAACCTTCGGCAACGAGAGAGACGGGCGAGTCTCAACGGTCGTAACGCACCCGACCGGGTGAAACGGCCTTGGCGACTGGTCGCGTAGCCAGCGTTGGAGGTCACCATTTCAGGGTGTTCCTTTCAATCCCGAAGGAAGCGCCCCGTGCGGACCCGCATGCGGGGTGCTTGTGGGAGCCGGGGGAGAAAAGCCCTCGGCGACCCGATTAGGCTTCGCTGCGCGCTGCTGCCCGCGAGGGGGCCTTCCGAGCCGCTTTACTTAGCGCGCCTTCTGCCCACTTGTTGAGGCTTGTGCCGCT
Organism: Candidatus Competibacteraceae bacterium; assembly: GCA_049288935.1. GTDB lineage: Bacteria > Pseudomonadota > Gammaproteobacteria > Competibacterales > Competibacteraceae > UBA2383. The sequence goes on along the minus strand of JBAQIQ010000319.1, from coordinate 843 downwards.
CCTTGCTGCGGCCTTCAGGGCCGCTGCGTGAACCTCGGGTGCGATGCGAAGCATGAGCTTTCCACTAGCCGGCTTCTCTGGTTCCGATCCGAGTTCTTTGGACGCGGCTAGATAGTCTTCGATGACCGTATGAAAGTTCGACTCAAACTCCGCAACGGATTCACCGTGGAAGGAGATGATGTCGTCAATGTCTTGGACGCGCCCAACAATGACCTTGTCTTCGGTATCGAAGACCATGCTTGTCGTGTAGCCCTTGTAGGACATGGAATTGATCATGGCTTGATCCCCATCCGTTCGATGAACTCCCGGACAGCTAAGACGCGGTAGCGAAGCGCTTCTTTACCGGGATGCGGTCGATGCAGAGTCATCTTTCGACCAGCAAACTCGAATGTGACGGACGAACCGGCACCTTCAACGACCTTGCAGCCCGCTGCTTTGAGCATGGACTCGATGCGCGCCCACTCAATCACGACCGCGATAGATGAGGTGGTGCTTCGAGCATAGGCCTCGACAATTGCGATTGCGAAGGCATCCGGAAACTCCTTTCTCTTCTTACCTTCCCGGAACGGCGGTGTGACTCGGTCATACCACTGCATCACTGTCTTCATCACACCGCTATAGTCGAGTTTGACAACGTTGAAGTTCTTCAAGAACTCCTGCCACTCGGCCATGGCGACTCGCATGACCTCCCAGTCCGTCATGTAGTGCGTCTGGGTCGGCGGGAAGTGCTTCCACTTGGCGAGAAATGGTGCTCTCCTTCGTGCATCTTCCAGTGCCTTGAGCGCTTCCTTCGAGCGATCACGAATCTGCCGGACGATTTCGCTTTCAGTTGGTCCCGGAAGC
>JBAQIQ010000318.1:0-2735 GCA_049288935.1 Candidatus Competibacteraceae bacterium | reverse complement strand
ATTTGATGCATCGTGGTATTATTTCCTGCACCCCGACCGACACCGTCGGCACGGTCGCCAAGATCATGGTGAACAAGGAGATTCATGCGGTCGTGGTCATGGATGAACAGGGCAAGGCCATCGGTGTCGTGTCGCAGACCGATATGGTGCTGGCGCGCCAAGGCCGAACCTCGGCAGAAGCGCGATCGATGTTGTCCCAGGACGTGATGACGCCCGGCTGTGCGACCTGCGACGCCGACATGCTGCTGAGTGATGCGGTCAGTCTGATGACCGGGCGGCGGATGCATCGTTTGGTGGTGACTGAGAAGAAACAGCCGGTCGGCGTAATCTCCATGACCGACGTGGTGCGTAAGATCATCGGCGAGTAATTGGCCAGAATGAAGATGCTTGACGATGCTTGCTGAAAGACATCGCTCAGGCTGGGGGTATCGGGATACGGTACCCCCTTTGAATGTCCTATCAATTGAGGTCATTGAAAAAATTATAAAAAGTGCAAGATTTTCAGCAAGTTGAAGATAAAAATATAGTATTATCAGTCCAATTCGATCTCTCCACGGCCCGGCGCACAGTACGGGTATTCCACTCACGACCCTCGATACGCTCATGGACATCGATCTAATTCTTTCCAACTTTCTCAACCCGCCCATCCTGTTCTTCTTCCTGGGAATGCTGGCGATCTTCCTGCGCTCCGATCTGGAGATACCACCGCCTATCGCCAAATTTCTATCGCTGTATCTGTTGCTGGCCATCGGCTTCAAGGGGGGCGTGGGACTGTACCAAAGCGGCATCGATCACACCGTGGTCGTCACCATCGCCCTGGCCATGCTGATGGCCTCGGTCGTACCCCTGTACAGCTTCTTCATTCTGCGATGGCGGCTGGGCGTGGCGGATGCGGCGGCTATCGCCGCAACCTATGGTTCGATTAGCGCGGTCACCTTCATCACCGCCACCTCACTGCTCGTCAAGCTGGACATTCCCTACGGCGGCCACATGGTCGCGGCCATGGCGCTGATGGAATCCCCGGCCATCATCATCGGGGTGCTGTTTTATCGGATGTTTCCGATCAGTGACGCGGGGGAAGAAGGGAAAAGCGAATTTTCCTGGCCAGATCTATTGCGCGATGCCTTCTTCAACGGCTCGGTATTGCTATTGATGGGTAGCTTGTTGATCGGCGCGCTGACAGGGGAATCCGGCAATCAGGCGCTGCAACCGTTTACGGGCGATCTGTTCAAGGGCCTGCTCGCCTTCTTTCTGCTCGACATGGGTCTGGTGGCAGCGCGGCGTTTGGGGGATCTGCAGAAAGCCGGGATTTTCCTGGTGTCCTTTGCCATTCTGATTCCGCTGCTCAACGCCGTGCTGGCTCTAGGGCTGGCGTACTGGGTAGGACTTCCGAAAGGCGATGCCCTGTTGTTCGTCGTGCTGTGCGCCAGCGCTTCCTACATCGCGGTGCCGGCAGCGGTGCGGCTGGCCATTCCGGAAGCCAATCCCAGCCTGTACATACCGATGTCACTGGCGATCACCTTCCCGTTCAACATCATTGTCGGTCTGCCGCTGTATTTGCAGGCCATCAATTACCTGTGGAGATAAACCATGCGCCCGGTCAAACGTATCGAGATCGTCATCGACTCGCTGGAATTGCGCAAGCTGTTGAGGAGCCTGGAGCAAGTGGGTGTCTCCGGCTACACGGTGATTCAGGACACCACCGGCATGGGCGATCGGGGGGTGCGCGCCGGCGATCAACTGTCCGACGTGCTCAAGAACAGCTACGTGATCATCGCCTGCCCGGAAGAGCAGTTGCAACTGCTGATCGACGCCATCCGGCCATTGCTGAAGCGTTTCGGTGGAATCTGCCTGGTGTCAGACGCGCAGTGGATCATTCACTAATTTTGCAACAGGCTCAATTGGAGAGGATTAATGAAGTACTTGCCTGAATTATTTGCCGCTAACGCCCGCTGGGCTGAGGAGATGCGTGCTGCCGATCCCCATTTCTTTGCCGGACTGGCCAACTTGCAAAGCCCTGCCTACTTGTGGATCGGTTGTTCGGACAGCCGGGTGCCAGCGAATCAGATCACTGGCCTGAAACCGGGCGAAGTGTTTGTTCACCGCAACGTCGCTAATGTGGTGGTGCATACCGATCTCAACTGCCTGTCGGTGATGCAATACGCCATCGAGGTGCTCAAGGTCCAGCACATCGTCGTGTGCGGCCACTACGGCTGCGGTGGCGTCAAGGCGGCCCTGGAAGGAGCATCCTTCGGATTGATTGACAACTGGTTACGCCATATCCAGGACGCCCGTGATCGGCATCTGGATTTCCTGGCGGCGCTACCGGATAACAACGCCCGTTGGCGCGCCCTGTGCGAATTGAATGTCATTGAGCAGGTGCGTAACGTCGCCCGCACCACGCTGGTGGGCGATGCCTGGAAGCGGGGACAACCGCTGGTGTTGCACGGCTGGATTTACGGTCTGGAAGACGGTCGCCTGCAGGACTTGCAGACCTCTCTGAAAGACAGTGTTGAACTGGATACGATGATCGCTCAAGCCGTGGCAACGGCACGGTCGCGCTATGTAAGCCATTGAATCCAAGACCGCCCACTATGAAGAGGACATCAGGATGACGAAAGAACTTTACAACCTCGGTGAAATGCCCCCGCTGGGCGTAATTCCGTCCAAGATGCACGCCTGGCTGATCCGTCCGGAACGCTTTGGGACGCCGATGCAGGCGTTCCAGAAGGAAG
>JBAQIQ010000317.1:0-13517 GCA_049288935.1 Candidatus Competibacteraceae bacterium | reverse complement strand
CCCCGCATATGCGGGGGAAACATTATCGTTTTGTCTTTTTACTCTTTTGTGGAGGGTCTATCCCCGCATATGCGGGGGAAACATAAAGGTAGTATTTATTATAAAGAAATTAGTGGGTCTATCCCCGCATATGCGGGGGAAACAAATCTTTACGTGCGGTTTGGTATGCTGAACAAGGTCTATCCCCGCATATGCGGGGGAAACGCTAAAAATAAGCTGAATCGGATCAGACAACGGGGTCTATCCCCGCATATGCGGGGGAAACGTACCAGAAGGCAAAACAGTATTAGATACTAAAGGTCTATCCCCGCATATGCGGGGGAAACAGCCGATGGAGAAGCCGGCGCTGGCCGATGTAGGGTCTATCCCCGCATATGCGGGGGAAACTGGGCGCGAATTTCGCGGGGATGGATCGCTCGGGGTCTATCCCCGCATATGCGGGGGAAACGCGACACCGAGCTTTACATCTTCGCCGGGATGGGGTCTATCCCCGCATATGCGGGGGAAACGCGCTGCAAGCCGATCCCACGGTTGCGCCGTCAGGTCTATCCCCGCATATGCGGGGGAAACCCGCTGAAAAGCAGGCCGCCCCGTCTACAGACGGGTCTATCCCCGCATATGCGGGGGAAACAGTTTCAGGCATGGATTGACAGCAACATGGCGAGGTCTATCCCCGCATATGCGGGGGAAACTTAGGAGCAGCGAACATGGCAAGGCAATCAAGGGGTCTATCCCCGCATATGCGGGGGAAACTCTAGGGGAGAACTACTTAATAAACCAAGTTTTTAAGGAACTCAAGCTTAATTTTCTGGTGTGTCTGTCAGCTTATCAGCCTTCAAAGGTCGGCGACTCACTATCATCCCGTCAACCTCCACCAGTTCTACCGGCGGTATACCCAACACCTTCACATTTTGTCCACCGGGCACTTGCGGATCAGCCCACACCATCACCACCGACGCCTCACTTTCCAACAAAAACCACTCAGAGACCACATTCCAGACCCGTTCCCGCACCGCCACTGACAGGCGCGGCGCACTGTAAACCCCTGGTCCTAATTCCAACATGGACGACGCCAAAAATCCCCGGACCCGATCCGACACATTACGGGTTACTATCACCGTCATTGACACCCAATAACTCCTTCACACGATCAATCATCCGCGCAATAACCTGTTCTTTGCGAAATTGCCGAGCCGCCTCTTTGCGCAACGTCCGCTCCAACAACAACTCCGGATCAGCCAAGGCACGTTTTGCTACGCTGAACGCTAACGGTACAGTCAATTCCGCCCGGTATAAATCAGCAATATCCAACGTAAACGCATTGCTCGAATCCTCATGAATGAATCCCAACGGAGCCAGCGCTCCTACCGCCGTTACCGCAATTTCCGCTGCTGTTTCCACGAAGGTGGCCGCATGATTGATCGCTTGATTAGGCACATCCGCCCCATTCGGATTCTGCCGGTTGTAGCGGCGTCCCTGCCACGAAATGCCGTACTGTTCTGCTGCAATCCGATAGGTTTCCTTCATCCGTGCGCCCTCAATACCGCGCAACACGGTAATATCCTTGTGCGGCAAAATTCGCCCGAACCGAAACGCATACATCCGCCGCGCCACATCCAATCGCGCCTTTTCATCCGCCCATAACCGAGCATGCGCCCGCGCCACCGCCGACTTTCCCGGACCCAACGGCGGCGCGGTATACAGCTTCACCCCGCCCTCACCGACCGCCGCCAACAAGGTTCCATGCCGCGCCAGCAACCGTAACGCATCGTGGCTTACGGTCGAACCCGGCCCTAGCAGGATCATCGAGACTCCCTGATAGGGCAGGGCATAATCGCCAGCCTCCAAGGCATCCGACGCTGCTGCCCGAAAGCGCAACGTCCCGCTCTCAACGGTCAGCCCACCTCGCTCCAACCAGATCAAACCATGCCGATCACTGTGCGGAATTCGCGCCTCCGCCAACCCTAACCGCCCTACCAGCAAGCTCATCGCAGCGGCCTCAACAGCACCATTCCATACCCAAACGCCCGATGTCGGCCTATACCCCGCGCCAAACACGCGGCAAAGGCTGCACCATCAGCAACCGTCAACTCCCCATGCAACAACGCCTGTGGATACACCAGCCGCCGCAACGGTCGTCCTGCTGAATCTGCGTTGGGCTGCATCCGGCGCATCATCCGCACCAGTCGAAAACCCTCCAAACGGGTGGATTCCAGCGTTGCCGCCTCACCCCACTGTCGCCCCAGCCACGCTGAATAGACTTCCGCTCGCGTAGGAGGCGATTCCGCAGCAGTCGCCGCCTCCACCGCCCGCAAAAACACATCCTTTTCAGTCTCGCGCCGACTCACTGGACAGGCCAGCACCTCAAAGCCCAAGCGCCGCCCGGTAGCCCATGCCGTGGGCATTCGCTTGGCGCAATTTAATTCCGCTGGATCGCACACCGCCAAGGCCAACGGCGGCGCAAAAGTCTCTGCCTGCTCGCGCAACGTCGCGCCGTCATGCGTACTGTAGCCAAACCATTGCAAGGGACGGTCTTTTTGCCACGCTGTTCCCGGATCGAGCAACCGAAACGGCTTGGGTGCCAGCGCCCCAAACAACGCGGCCAACCAGGCATGAACGCAATACCCCAAGTCTTCATCAGCGGTCTGGTTAACGCCATGATCCTGAGCGAACCGGATCAATCGCTCCGGGTTCAGCCGCAATTGCACCATGTACAAGGTTTCGTTCATCCCGCCTCCTGGGTGTGCAACAAACCCTCACGACGCAACCGCCGCCCGGTGTGAATCTGGTTGCGCCAATCGCGCTGGTCATACACCGCTACCACGCGACCGGGCAACTCCACGCCCAACTGCACCGGCCAACACGCGCTGGCCGTGATTTCGACCTTGCGCCCCGCGCCTGTTTCCGGTGGCGTCTGTTGCAGCGCCGCCAGCACGTCGGGCGCTTCAATCATCGTCCGCAGCACCGGCGCTGCGGGCAAACAGGTTTTGCGCCCTAGAAATAACGGACGGGCGGGTTCTCGCAAGGCCGCCGCCAGCGTACTGACTGAGGGTTCATCCGCGCCGGTCAAGGTCAGGGCCACCGTCATCACCCCATTGGCCCAATAATGGCGGTAGCGGATATGGGTGCCTAACTTGGCATCCGGCCCACCCCCTCGATGTTCGGGTACGCCTCGCGTCGTCCAGCCCGCATTTTTCATTTTCTCCTGACCGAGATCGACCGTGTGGTAGTCCACTAACGCCGTTGGCACCACATCCCACCGCGCCGCAAACTCGATCCGCGCCTGCAACGCTTCCAAGGCTTCAGCGTCGCCATGCCGATAACCCAGCGCGTTAGCCAACAGCCCTGTCAACAGCGACAAACGCGGAAAGCGGTCGGTGACGTTGTGGTGATCCACGACGACATCGCCAAAACTCATCAGCGGTGCATCGAACCGTAAGAGAAGTACGTTCATTCAGGCTTACTCAAACAGCGTCGCTAATGCCCTAGCGCTGGCTTCCGCCAGCGGCAACACCGGCACTGATCCCCAATCCCCGATTCCCGTAGTCGCTGCCGCCCGAAATGCAGCAGTGGCCCCATACATCCGCTCTTGTGCCTCCAGATAGGTTTTCAGCGATCCAATGGCCTGTTCCATTCCGTTGCCGTGTGGCGTCAACGCCTGCAAATAGGCATTCGCCAGGCTGCGCGGTTGCTGTGGCCCGGTTTCCAGCAGCACAAAATCCGCTCGCGCATACGGCGCGGTTGATCCCAGTTTCGCCCCCGGTGTCACTTCAGCAATCGTCCGCACCAAACTCTGCAACACCTCTTGTGCGGGACGTGAATCTTGCGCCTTCCAGTTTTTACGGTCACAACCGGTCAGATTCGACAGCAGCAACGGCACGTCCACAGCCACATAGCCGTAGAACAAACCCGCGCCCAGTTCCATATCTCCGGCATGGGCCGCGCCGGTTTCATCATCCCGATTCAAATCATCCACTACGGTGAAATAATCCACTTCGGTATCCAGTGGATGGACGGTAAAGGCGTGAGCCACATGCACACAGGCATCGCTGCGCGACAAAATATCCGAGGTGACAAATCGCCCAAACAGCGCCCCTTCCAGACCGGCGTACAGATGGCCGTGTCCGGCTTGCGCCAGCATGGCCTTAAAGTTCTCCTTGTCTTTCTTCAACCGCTCCTGCAAGCGTTTTTCCGCGTCAGGCCCGGCGGCGGCACACTCTTTCAGTATCGCTACCAGAAAATCGGCTTCCGGCTGACCAAACAGGATCGGCTGCTTCACCAACAATCCGGTCGTTTCCGTGGCCTCTTCCGCGCTGCTATCCTCCTCATCGCCGAACGCCATTTCTGGTTGTTCCGCCGCTGCCTTCTTACCCTTTTTGGTCTTTTCGGCTTTGGCCGCTTTCTCGGCCTTCGCCGCATTTTTCGTCAATAACAGCCCTTTCAACGCCTCAGTTAGTGCCTGCGCCCGCTCCGTCGGAATGCCCTCCTCTTCCACCAATCGTTGTAAAATAACCCTATCGAAAAAATGACGGGTTCTTAAACCTGCTGGTAAGGCTACAGTCTCTTGCAATCGCTCACGCCAATGGCGCTTCAAACACTGCGACGACACCCGCAAGCGAGTTTTATCGCCAAACGGGATTCTTTTTGCTAATCCTGCGTCATCTCGATTTAACAGGCTGGCATGATATGAAGTGAGCGTATGGATTTGCAGAAACATGGTTTAATCCTTATCGGTTTTTTGATGGCGGTAATAGTCGCCAGCGATTTTCAGGCGAACGGCTTGTTGCGCTTCACGGTCTTTGGTCAGCAACAGGCGGGCTAAATCCAGCCAGTTGACGCTTTCACCCTTGGCAGCCAGAAACCGCGCCAGTCGTAGCGTCAGGGTGTACAGCACATCGTCACGCGCCATGAGTAGCCGCTCCAGTCGCGCCTCACTATAGCGGTGTTCGGCCAACGCCTGGCCTACGGGCCGATCCGGACGATGGGGTTTGATCCCCATCACGGCTAACCCAGCCAGCAGGGTTTGCCAAGCCCCGATGTTGTTTTGCCAGCCCTCCGGCAGGTGCAGAAAGCAGAAACGATAGAACGCCAGCGACGGCGGACGATCCGGGGCGAGTCGTTTGAGTGCGGCTCGGTCGCCGCTGGGAAAATTCTCGCTGCTGATCATTCCGGCTACCCGGCCAATCAGCCGCGCCAGCGACTGGGGTTCAGGGCTGCTAACCGGCGTTGGCAACGCGGCGACGTTCTGCATGGGCGATTTCCTTCAGTTCGGGAAAGGTTTTGAACAGACAATAATTAAACTCCCTATTAGCGCGCACCCGTGACCGATAATAGCGACCGGTGCGGGCCGGAAAACGGGCGATAGCATCCGCCAGCGTGGCGCGGGCGTGACGTTCCAAGGTTTGCAACCACGGCAGACGGGCAGCGTCCGTATCGGCTATATCTACCGTACTCCACAGCCAAGCAAAGAATTCTTGATTCCAAGCATAACTAAAAACTTGCTCTGTCCGATTAATCCACTCTTTTGCTTCTCGATTCTTTTCATTTGCTTCAAGCAAAGTAAATAATGCGCTTCTGATAACATCACTCCACATCTCAGCGGCATCGTTTAACCCTGTCTTGCTCAGATTTTCAAGTCGATCTAGCTCTGGACCTCTCCTCAATAATCTGGGACGAACCCGAGCAGGAATCGGTAAGTTAATACTATAAAAACCTTCGGTTTTACATCGTCCACCTACTGTTACCGCAGCATAAAGCCAACAATTTTGTTTTTCCTGTTCTGGTTCAGCTTTCTGCATTTCTGCGGCTTTATTTTCAAAAAGAATTTCATGAATTTTTCTTGAAGAAAATCCCCCTTTTGGAATAGTAAGCGCGCCACCTGATTTTTTGTTAATTGGAATCCAAGGATCGCCTAATGATCCTTTGATCTGTTCCCGAACCGGTTTAGGAATAACACGCGGTTTTGACGTTGCTATACGCGCACATAAGTTGGCTGACTGCCGAGTCAAACGAACCGCACGGCAGACCTCGATAAAAAACGGGTCTAACTTAGAAATTTCGATAGCACTTTGCCGATCAATGATTGGCAGCCATGTGAGAACCAACCCTTTTTCGTCATAGCGCCAATGACCGTTTAACAATCCTTGGCGAATTTGTAAAAGACGCGCAACTTCTCGGTTGAAAATTAAACCCAATCGTTCGGATGAATGTAAGGAAACACAGGGACGGCTACCATCTCCGCTGTTCATTCGGGCAATGCCGTTGTAACCGCCAGCACCACCGGAATAGCCGCTCATCGTTTGCAAACTAATCAGCGCATAAATCCAAAGATCAGGATCCCCGTAAGCGGCGCGGCTCGCTTTAATATCGTGGTTCCTGGCTGTTTTTAAGCGATCCAAGGCATCGGGTGAATTGCAGATAGCCTTAAACTCGTTGAGTTCTTGCTTTGAAAGCAGCGGCGCTTGCATAAATGCCGGTTGTGTCACGTCCTCCACCACCAGCGTCCACGCGCAATCATCATCACGTCCGGCCAGTTGTCGCAGTCCGTCGCGCCAGAACGCTTCTGGTTGGATCGGATCAGTGATTCCACCCCGTGCCAGCACCGCTCCAGCCAGATAACACAGGAAAATATGAACGGCGTCCTCCTGATGCCGTTGGAGACCCAACAGCGAATCCACCGCATCCTCGCCCAACGCGGCTAACAGGCCGGGCAGACTCAAACTCTTGAGGCCCGCCGGGGTGCGGACTCGAAACAGCGGTTCAATCAACAGGTTCATACACGCTCCAATCGCTCCAAGCCCAAGCGGGAATACCGATACCTCATGTCGCCACAGCGCAGCGTCAAACCCTCTACAGTTTCAGCAAACACGACAGCCTCTTGCTCCACCGTAGCTGGGGCTAAATGACTTGGAATCACCAGTTCCGCCAACTGTTGCCCAAATGGACTGGTGACCACAGGATCCAGCCGTACCCGCAGATCACTTAAGCCCAAGCGGGTTTTGACTTTCTCATTCAGTTGGTTGAACTGGTTGTCGATCTCACCAAATCGGTTTTGCTTGAGAGTCACTAAATCGGCCCCCATCGCTTTCGCTATCTCGCCCCCTTCTACCTCTTGACCGTGGAGTTGCCACAGCGGGCTATCCAACGTCGCCAATGCCTCTGGGTGCGTTGCCCCTTCCACCAGCCAGCGGTTATCGTGGGGAATCGCCAGCGTCGGTTTTTCTGCCAACAAATCCAGCGTTCGCCGCACCATTCGCAAATCCGGGTAGACGTTCCCCAAGCCGGCCAGACCTCGCGCTTTACCATCCTTGCCTAGCCAACATTCCAAGGTTGCGTCTTCGGGAATCAGCACGATGCAACGCGCTGTCTCGAATCCCGGCGGGCGGATTCGATCGTGGCGATGCAACCGCCCGATCCGCTGCAACAGCACGTCCATTGGGCATAGATCAGTGATCAACAGGTCGGCGTCGAGGTCGAGGCTCTGTTCCAAAGTCTGCGTCCCGATGAGCAACACCGGACCCGGATCAGAACCCTTACCTAATCGGGCGCTCACCGCTGCATCCAGCACCGCCCGATCCACCGCCGCAAACCGGCCATGATGCGGCGCTATTACCGCTTGGCAACGAAACAATGCGGTTTCGGGAATCGCCGTCTCGGTTTCTACCGCGTATTGCAACGCCATCACTCGCGCCACGGTATTAAGCACCACCAACACCCGCGCCCCGGCATTCAAAGCCGCTACCAAACGCGGCATCAGCGCCACCGGATCGGCCAGTGCCGCCACAAGCTCAACCTGCACGGTCTTGTCAGGCATTGCCGCCGTCACCTTCAACGGGGGTTGTCCGCTGACGGTCAGTGCCGGATACGGTGTTGCGCGAGCCGTGGCCCAATCGGGTGGTTCCACTCGACTCCGCCCGGCATTCGCTAATCCGGTCCGCGCCGCCGCGCCTAGCGTGGCCGACAACAACAAGGCATGACCGCCTATGCCGAGATGATGCGTCAGCAAATGGCTCAGCAATTGGCGCATGTAGGGGTCGCTGGCATGAACTTCATCCACCACCAACAGGCTTCGATCCAGACAGACCGAGCGCAAATGAGCATGCGGCGCTTGCAGCACACTCAATAACGCCTGATCGAGCGTACCGACCGCCACCGTCGCGGCCAGAAACCGCTTGGGCCGTTCCGCTGCCCAGGCCCGTTCCTGCCGCGCCCTGATGGCATCATCTTTCCAATCCTCCCAACGGGTTTCCGGGCCGGGAAGCAGCGTTTTTACGTCTACTCCATCCAATTGGGCATAACCGGGCACTGCCAACAGCACGGGCGGGCGGTTCTCAGGGTCGGGAAAGGTGTTGATCACCATTTTCAGCACTCGCCCATAGAGTTCACGGGCCGCTACCCGTGTCGGCAAGGCGAAATACAGCCCATCCACTTCTTCTGCCGCAAACAGCGCCAGAAATCGCGCCAGCGCCGCTTCCGTTTTGCCAGAGCCGGTTTCCGCTTCCAAAATCAACAAGCGATCCTTCTCGTTCACCGGCCACGCCGCCAAAACCTGTTGCAAGGGCCGTAACGGCTGCGGCGCAAATCCGAAGACCGCCGCTAGATCGGGAGATTGTTGGGCGAGTACAGCCTGATAGGCTCGCGCATCCAGCCCGACTGACCACAGCGCATCAGCAGCAGCCTTTGGCGCAAAGGTCAACCGGTCGCCGGTATCCCGGTCAAACGGAAAAAAGCCCTCATGCGAGCCTAGCCAATCGGCCAGCATCACCAATCCAGCGAAACGGTGTTGTAGCGCGGGTGGTGCGGGTAACGGCTTTCCGCCTTGCGTGAATGCGCAGGGAAATGCTCGTCTCGCCATCGTCAGTAATGCCGCAATCCCCACAAAAGGATCGCGCCCGGCCTTGGGTTGCCACCACTGCGTTTTTGCCAGGTGATAAGACCCCGTGCGTTCACTGGGATCGAAGCGAATCGGTGATCCATGATGAGAAATCGCCGCCAGCAGCAATGCTTCGCACTCATTGGGATCAGCGAACCACGCCGCCAAGAAGTCTATCTCCAAGGCAGCCGCGAAGCGTTGGCATAGCGTATCCTCGGCAAATAACGGCGCGAGTTCGCGGATGTGACCGGCGCGGGGCGCATCCGCGAATAGAATCTTCTCCTGAAAACCCCGATTCGGCTTGCCCACATCATGCAGCAGCGCGAATACGGCCAAGCGATCCAGATCGGTTTCGGTAAGTCGCCGTCCAGCAGCAGCTTCCAAGCGACGACGGATCACTGGTAATGCGACTAAGGCCCGAAAAGTGACGGCGACATCCAGACAATGATCTGCCAAGGGAAGCCAAGCCAGCAGAACACCAGAAACGGGATCAAGGCGTGCCTTGCCCCAAAAATCGGTGAGATAGAGATCCATGAATACCTTCAAGCCGTGAATATAGCAGTGAGCGTGGCTCTGGTTTGTCGGACAGGATTTTTCACGCCCCGGATGGCGCACTGGCTCTTGATCCAGGCGTACAGACTGGCCGGCACGTCGATGGTCAGCCGCTTCATGGTTTCGGCGCCCGGGTTTTCAAGCAGGCATCCAGGCTGAGAATTCCGCAGGTGAATCCCGCGACTTCGTAATCTTTCGTCAGAGGAACCGGGGCGGCCAGCATCAGGCGCTTTCCCATGGTGCCGGGGTGGTCATGGTCTTGCGCAAGCGGGCATTGGGTTGTGGACTCTGATCCAGTCGGGCGATGAACTCGGCATAGACGTCCGGAGTTGCCGACAACGTTACTTAATCGAGCATGATGCAATCTCCCGGTTGATTTTCGTCACTATAATTAAACGCATAGACAATGTCATTACGCTGGTCAGTGGAAACAATGTGCTTGATTCCAACTATATAGACACGAATCGCTCAATACCTACACGATTTTCCCATTCCGGATCGCAGGAACGAGGAACAGGTTGCCGTCCAACTTGAGAAAATGAAGATCGTCCCTTATTGTCTATTGCCCGCGAGACCCTTGACCGCTGAGACCGAGAAAATTATGAGCCTGGTGATCCGCCAACACGCCGAAACCCAGTTCGCCCACGAACTGGAGGAACTCCGAAAATCCGACACCCGGCAACGCCCGCCGAATTGGCTACTCAGTCCGTGGGCGGTGACGGTCTATTTACTGGGCGGTCAACTCGATAATGGCTTCGAGATCACGCCGAAATACATCGGCAACCGTCGCCTGATGGAAATTGCCGTTGCGACGCTGGCCACCGACCGGGCACTGCTGCTCTACGGGGTTCCCGGCACCGCCAAGTCGTGGGTCAGCGAACATCTGGCCGCCGCCGTATCGGGTGATTCCACGATGCTGATCCAGGGCACCGCCGGTATCAGCGAGGAGCAACTGCGCTATGGCTGGAACTACGCGATGCTATTGGCCAAAGGCCCGTCCCGCGACGCCCTGACGCCCAGCCCACTGATGCGGGCGATGGAGCTGGGCAAGATTGCCCGCGTCGAAGAACTGACCCGGATTCCCAGCGATGTGCAGGACACGCTGATTACCATCCTGTCGGAAAAGACGCTTCCCATCCCGGAACTGAACAGCGAAGTGCAGGCGGTGCGTGGGTTCAGCGTCATCGCCACCGCCAATAACCGCGACAAGGGCGTGAATGAGCTGTCCAGCGCGCTGAAACGGCGCTTTAACACCGTCATCCTGCCGTTGCCGGCGACCGAGGCGGAGGAAGTCACCATTGTGCAGAAGCGGGTCGCGGAGCTGGGCCGGGCGCTGGAATTGCCTGCGGAACCGCCAGCGCTCAAGGAAATCCGTCGCGTCGTCCAGATTTTCCGCGAACTGCGCAGCGGGTTGACCGACGATGGTAAGACCAAGCTCAAATCGCCCACGAGCACCCTCAGCACCGCAGAAGCAATTTCAGTCATGAACAGCGGCATGGCGCTGGCCGGGCATTTCGGCGATGGCGTGCTTAAAGCCGCTGATCTGGCCAGTGGCCTGCTGGGCGCCGTGGTCAAAGATCCCGTTCAGGACAGCATCGTCTGGCGGGAGTATCTGGAGACCGTGGTGAAAGAGCGCGACGGCTGGCGCGATCTGTATCGGGCGTGCCGCGAGTTGGATTAAATGGCGGCGTCTAACCACTCTGTGCATCTTTTCGGCGTTCGCCACCATGGCCCCGGTTGCGCCCGGAGTTTGGTCAAAGCGCTGGAGGAATTGCAACCCGACTGCCTGCTGATTGAAGGACCGCCTGAAGCCGATGACTTGCTGGCGTTGGCGGGAGCCGAGGGCATGGAGCCGCCGGTGGCGCTGTTGCTCTACGCCCCCGAAGCGCCGAAATACGCGGTGTTCTACCCATTTGCTGAATTTTCGCCCGAATGGCAGGCCATCCGCTATGCGTTGCGGCAAGGTGTTCCCGTGCAGTGGATGGACTTGCCACAGACCCACGCGCTGGCGTTGGTGAAAGAAAGTGAGACCGTGCAAACCACCCCCACCCTAACTTTCCCCCAGCAAGAGGGAGGGGATTCAACTCCCTTCCCGCTCGCCGAGGAGGGGGACGAACCCGATCTCCGCCATGACCCACTCGGCTGGCTGGGGCAGGCCGCCGGTTACGGCGGCGGCGAGGAATGGTGGGAACACACAGTCGAGCAGCGGCAGGACGGTGCGGAACTCTTCGCAGCGATTGCGGAAGCGTTGACAGCAGTGCGCGCTGAAACGCCCCCCTTGAGTGATGCCTTCGAGGCGCGGCGCGAGATGTTGCGCGAAGCGTCCATGCGCAAAGTCATCCGGGCGGCGCAGAAGCAGGGCCGGGAACGCATCGCGGTGGTCTGCGGCGCGTGGCATGTGCCGGCGCTCGCGGAATTACCGAGCGCGAGCGCCGACAACGAACTCCTCAAGGGCCTGCCGAAAATCAAGGTTGAGGCGACCTGGATTCCCTGGACTTATGACCGGCTGGCGGCGGCCAGTGGTTATCGTGCGGGCGTCGATTCACCGGCCTGGTATGAACATCTCTGGCGGCGCGGCGGACGGGCGGACCCGGTGGCCTGGTTTGCGCGAGTGGCCCGTCTGTTGCGCGAAGCCGAACTAGACTGCTCATCGGCGCATGTCATCGAGTGTGTACGGCTGTCCGAAGCGCTGGCGGCGGTGCGCGACCGGCCAGCGCCCGGGTTGGCCGAGATGATGGAAGCGGCGCAAACAGTGCTGACCACTGGTGAAGAAGCGCCGTTGCGGCTGATTCGCCGCGATTTGATTATCGGTCGCCGCTTTGGCGCGGTGGCGGAAGGTGCGCCGACCGTACCGCTCCAGCGCGATCTGGAACAGCGCCGGAAAACGCTTCGCCTCAAGGTCAGCGCAACGCGGGAGACACTCGATCTTGACTTGCGCAAGGACCACGATCTGGCCCGTAGCCAGTTGCTGCATCGCTTGCGGCTCTTGCGCGTTCCCTGGGGTCAGGTGACGGAAGCGCGCGGCGGCAAGGGCACTTTCCACGAAATATGGGCGTTGCAATGGCAACCGGAATTCGTGTTGGCGGTGATCGAAGCCGCGCCTTACGGCAATACTGTTGCGGAAGCGGCGTCAGCGCTGGCGCAACGCACGGCGACGGAATCTCATGATTTACCCGCGCTCACTGAACTGGTCAGTCAACTGCTGCTGGCTGACTTGCCCGCTGCCTTGACGACGGCGATGCGGGAATTGGAGAACCGCGCCGCTCTCACGGGCGATATCCCGCAGTTGATGACCGCGATTCCGCCATTAGCCCAGGTTTCACGTTATAGCGATGTGCGCAAGACCGACGCCGCCCAAGTGTTGCATGTCCTTGATGGTCTCATCGTGCGGGTCTGTATCGGTCTGGTCATGGCTTGTCAGGCGCTGGACGACGATGCGGCAACAGGTATGGCAGGACGTATTCGCAGCTTGCACACGGCAATCAAACTGGTGGATCAGCCGGATCATCGTGAGGCGTGGTTGAACACACTGCGGCAGACGGCGGACGCCAGTGGCAGCCATGATCGAGTGCGGGGCCTGGCCGCTCGCCTGTTGCTTGATGAATGTGATGACACCGCTGAGGACGCCGCCGCTCGCCTGAGTCGCACGCTCAGTCGGGCCGTCGCCCCCGAATCCGCCGCCGCCTGGCTGGAAGGCTTTCTTAGTGATGGAGGAGCCGTCCTGGTGCATGACGACGCATTGTTTCGCCTGGTTGACCGGTGGGTCACCGGGTTGAGCGCCGACCATTTCATTCAGGTATTGCCGCTGGTGCGCCGCACTTTCGCCACGTTTCCCGCGCCCGCCCGTCGCCAGATCGGTGAGCGGGTGCAGCGAGAGACCGGCGTGGTGTCGTCAGCAGGACCCGCCGCATCGGCGGAACATTGGAGCATGGCCCGCGCCGAGGCGCTGATTCCAGCGCTGCGGCTGATTTTGGGCATCGGATCGCCAACATGAACGCTACCTCTTCCATGAACGCCGCTTCTCGCGAGGAACGGCTTCGGCGCTGGCGATTGCTGCTCGGCGGCGCTGCCGCGGACGGCACGGGTTGCTCGC